>NZ_JBFAHB010000128.1:0-13198 GCF_040653975.1 Kribbella sp. NPDC050820 | reverse complement strand
GACGATGTGCGTGTAGAGCACCTGATGTGCGTGGGTCCCCAATGAGATTCTCAGTGGGCAACCCCCTACTTGAGTGGGCAACCGATCAGGTGTCCGCCGAGGCGGGCTCCGGCGTGGGCGACTCGGGGCTGAGCTCGGCGGCTGCCCGGCGCGGGAGCGCGACCAGGGCGACCAAGGCGCCGGCCAGGGCTCCGATGAGGCCTGTGGTCATGGCTATGGACATGGCGTCGGTGAAGGCGGCTCGGGCTGCGGTGACGAAGGCGGGGCCGAGGGCCAGCGTCTCGGCGATCGAGTTGCGGGCGGCTTCCGGCACCGAGTCCGGGAGGGAGGAGGAGTAGGCGGCGGCCAAGACGCTGCCCAGGACGGCCACCGACAGGGCGGCGCCGGTCTGCTGGACCGTGTCGTTCATGGCCGAGCCGACCCCGCGGTGTTCCGCCGGGACGGACTGCATCAGGAGCGTGTACGCCGCCGGTCCGGCCAGACCACCGCCGACGCCCATCACGAGCAGCCCGACGATCAGCAGGCCGTAGCCGGACGACGTACTGACCTGGGTGAGGATCCCGAAGCCCGCCGCGATCACCACCAGCCCGGCCGCGATCAGCGTGCGGTCGGCCAGCTTCTTGCCCAGCGTCGCCCCGAGACCGTTGAACAGCATCGCCGACGCCGCGTACGGAATCAGCGCCAGCCCGGCCTTCAACGGCGTGTACCCGAGCACGAACTGCAGGTACTGCGTCAGCGCCAGCAGCAACCCACCAGCGGTGAACGACAGCAGCACGATCGAGAAGCTGGTCCCGCTGAAGTTGCGGTTCCGGAACAACGCCAACGGCACCATCGGGTGCGCGCTCCGCTTCTCCCACACTGCGAACCCAGTCAGCGCGGCCACGCCCACGGCCAGCCCACCCAGCACCTTCGCGGACCCGAACCCGTCGACGGGAACGGAGATGATCGCCCACACCACCGCGGTCATCCCGACCATCGACAGCACCGCGCCACCGGGATCGACGGCCCGCGCCGGCCCGCGCGACTCCGGGATCATCGCGACCGCGCCGATGATCGCCAGCACCGCGATCGGCACGTTCAGCAGGAAGATCGATCCCCACCAGAAGTGCTCGAGCAGTACGCCGCCGACCGTCGGGCCGGCCACCACGCCGACCATCGCCACCATGGACCAGCCGGCCATCGCCTTGCGCTGCTCCTCCGGCGGGAACACCGTGAACAGCAGCGACAGCGTGCTCGGCATCAGCAGCGACCCGCCGACACCCATCAGGAACCGGCAGGCGATCAGCTGCCACGGCGTCTCGGCCAGCGTGGCCAGCAGCGAGGCCAGCCCGAACACGACCAGCCCGAGAATCAGCATCTTCCGGCGGCCGAACCGGTCGGACAGGCTGCCCGCGGTCAGCAGCAGGCCGGCGAACGCCAGGATGTAGGCGTCGATGATCCACTGCACGTCGGCAGGAGTCGCATCCAGGTCGCGCATCAGCGACGGGATGGCCAGGTTGAGCACGGTGTTGTCGACTACCAGCACCATCAGGCTCAAGCACAGGATCAGCAGGATCCACCAGCGTCGCGGGTGACCGGTCGCTGTGGACTCGAACGGTGTACTAGTCACTCGCACACTGTACGACAAGACTCGTACAGTGTGCGAGTCCTGAGTAGGATGGGCGCATGAAGGACTCGATCTGGACCCGCACGCGGGCCGCCGCACCTGCCCGGGAGACGCTGACCAGGGTGCAGATCGTGCAGGCCGCGATGGAGACCCTGGACACCGAGGGCCTGGCCGGGCTGAGCATGCGCAAGCTGGCCGCCAAGCTCGGCTCCGGCGCGACCAGCCTCTACTGGCACGTGCCGACCAAGGACGACCTGATCGACCTGCTCATCGACGAGACGTACGGCGAGGTCGACGTACCCGAGCCGGAGCTGGCCGGCTGGCGGTCCGGCGCGATGCTGTTCGCGCACAGCCTGCGCGCGATGATCCTGCGGCACCCGTGGCTGCCCGAGGTCGTCTACACCCGGCCGAGCATCGGCCCGAACGCGACGTCGCTCGGCTCCCGCGGACTGGTCCTGTTCGGCGCCGGCGGTTTCGCCGAACGCGACGTCGACTTCGCGATGGGCAGCGTGATGTCGTTCGTCTTCGGCACCGCGAACGCGGAGGTCGCCGTCAAGACCTCGATCAAGAACTCGGGCCAGACGACGGAGGAATGGGTCCAGGACGTGCTCGAGCAGGCCCGCGTCGCCACCGCCGACAACGCGACGATGCAGGAATCGCTCCGCCGCCGCTCCAACCGCGACCTGGCGACGATGCACAACGAGGCGTTCGTCTTCGGCCTCGACTGCCTGCTCGACGGCCTCGAGGGCCGCCTGAAGAAGTAGCTTCAGCCACGCCCGGCGCAGGTGCTCCGGCCGCACCGCAGCGCCGGCCTGAGCGCGTGGAAGGCTCGGCCCCGAGGCGCCGCGGACGGCCCGCCTGTCCAAATAGCCATGGCCGCCCATGAAGTCCCCGGGGTAGCGGTCACCGTGGTGCTCGCGCCAGTGCGCACGGGCCGCCCGGACCGCGGCCGTGCTGTTGATGTCGAGGTCGAAATCGCTCGGCTCCGGCTCGAGGCCGAGCCGGTACATGGCGTCCAACGGACGGCGCAGCGGCCGGTTCTCGTCGCTGCCGAACCACTCACGCATCCGGCCCAAGGCCTCCGGCTCGCCGGCCAGCTCCACCTCGGTCGGCAGGGTCTTTCGCAGGCCCGAGAAGAACTCGGCGGCGGTGCCCTTGAGCCTGACATCGACCTGTGTCGCGTCGATGCGGTCGTGCTCGAGCGCGTTCAGCAGATCGCCGGCGAACCGTCGGTAGAGCCTGGGTGTCAGTCCCATCGGGGACTCACGGGTGACCATCCACCGCAGGTGCAACTGGTCGATCCCCAGGAACTCCAGATCCCGCCGGGCGATGGTGTAGCCGGAGTCGTCCCGCACCCACCACGACGGCGCTTCCGCTCTGCCGTCGAGGATTCGTCCGATCCGCACGTCAAGCTTGTCCGGTGCATTCAGCCGCGCGGCGACGGTGCGTGGGTGCCAACCAGGGCCGAGTGCCGTGCTGCGAGGATGACACCACGGCCCCACCGCTGCTTCAGCCGGTCAGCGACCATCTGGCGGTCGGGCGACCAGCCGGCCAGCGGGCGCTGCGGAACGTCGACCATGGTCCCGAGACTGTCTTCGACGGCCCACGGCGGCTGTTCCGCCGCCTCTGACCAGGCGAGTGCCCGGTAGGAGATCAGTTCGGTGATCCCGCGCTCCTGAAGGAACTCCTGGGTCATCGTGTACTGCGTCCGGAGGAAGTCGGTCAGCGCGTCCCTGTTGTACCTGAGCTCGAGATCGACCGCCCGCCGCATAGTGCCGTCGATCTGCAACGCACAGTGCGGCCCGAACTCGTCGCGTGTGATCTCCTGGAGCGCCAACACCCGAGCGTTGTTGTTCGAGCCGTAGGACCAAGCGTCCATCAGCTCGCTGGTCGCGATCATGCGAACCAGCCCCTCGGCGTCTGCGGTGTCCATCCGGAGCTCCGCCGCTCGTCCGTCCAAGAGGGTGGCAACGCGTCAGTGGCCATCGAGGAACTCCTGCACCTCCCGGCGCACTCTGTCCGGAGCCTCGTTCCAGGCGGGGGTCAGCATGAGTTGGCGCAGTTTGACCTCCTTGACCTCACGCGCCGCGTCACGGCGCAGACCGAGATGCCACCACACGAGTTCCAGCTCGTCGGGCAGGAACCAGTGACCGCCGACAGCGGACTCCGCGGTGTCGGCCGGATCTGCGGGGGCGACCAGCACCTCGTCGGCTCTGGCAGCCGGCTCGATCTCGACGAGTTCGAGGCCGAGGTGGTCGATCGCGGCTCGGAACGCGGCACGCTGGGCCTCGACGAACGCCGCGGACGGCTTGTCGCCCGTCGTCTGGAAGAGTGCGAACACCCAGGCGTCATCATCCATACAGGCCAGGTCGAGGAGCAGCTCGACGCCCCGCTCGTCGGTCAGCCTCCGGTGTGCGATGCTGTCCGCGGCGCCCGGCCCCTCGGTTCGCGGGCCTTCGGTCAGGCCGAACGTCTCCCGAAGCCACGTCAGCTGATCTTCGGAGAGCTCGCCGAGGGAGAGGGCGCGCAGCGCGGGCCAGAGCATGTCGGATGTCCTTTCGCCGGTTCAGCGGGCAAGCAGGCGTGGCCAGACTTGCACAAGGACGGCCTTCACCGAGCAAGTTATCCACAGGCCGCTGATTGTCAGCGACGACCGCTGAGCCAGTCGGTTGATCCGCGGCTAGGACATCGGCTGTGTCGGGATGTGGATCGGATTGGTCCAGGCGCGGGCGCCGGTGGCGTCTTCGACAGTGATGCGGCAGTGGCGGCCGCGGAACATGGTCAGCGGGAGCGAGCACTCGGCGAGATCAGTGCCCTGGGCAACCTCTGCGCCGGGCATACCGCCGGTCAGCAGTATTTTCGTCGCGGGTGAGCAGGCGACCACTACCACGTCACCTTCGATGCGTACGTCGTACAGCTCGGGGCCGGTGCTGGAGTAGAAGTGGCCGGCCTTGAGGGCGGCCAGCAGCGCGTCCGGTTCGAGTTCCTGCGAGCGGACCTGGATCCAGGCCTGGCACGGGGGCGGGTCCTGGGGCTGCAGGTGTGCGTCGTCCGCGGCGTAAGTCGTCAGCCGGTGGCCGCGGTTCAGGAGGACATCGGTCAGGTGCCAGCTGTCGCCACGGTTCTCGCGGTCGGCGAGCGCGTTGTAGACCTCGACCGAGTGGGCCGCGTCCAGGCTCTCGGCGTCGACCGCCGTCAGCAGCGAGGCCGACGGATGGGCCATCCCGACGAACGCGCCGGCAGTTCGCGCCCGCCGCGCCAACTCAGGCCCGGTCTCCGAGCCCCCCGGCGGTGTGAAGTCCAGCGGCAGCCCCACAGCCACGATGTGCCACGCCTGCCCCGCCTCGGTCCGTGGCGCGTGCAACTCGGCGCCGATCAGCGTGGTGAATCCGTCCGATCGCAACTCTCGCGTGTCCGTCAGCGGGAACCCGTACTCCGGCCGGAAGTGGTCGGTGACAGCCAGGAAGTCGTAACCGGCCTCCCGATACACCTGCGCGGTCTCCACCGGTGACAACGCACCGTCCGAGCGGTCCGAGTGCGTGTGCAGGTTCCCTCGCCAGAACTGTCCCGGTAGGTCGAACGGCAGATCCGTCATCGGCGCTGCGCCCGGGCGGACGCGTAGAGGCAGATCGCGGCGGCGGTGGCCAGGTTGAGCGACTCGGCCCGGCCGTAGATCGGGACCTTCACCGAGCGGTCGACGATCGCGTCGTATCCGTCGGGCAGGCCGTGCGCCTCGTTGCCGAACAGCCAGACCGTCGGCTTGGCGAGCGTGCCGTCGTCGATGCAGGTGTCGAGGTCGGAGGCGCCGTACCCGTCGGCGGCGAGAACTTGCAGGCCCTGGTCACGCCACGACTTCGCGGCCGCGGGGACGTCCGCGTCGACGCTGATCGGGAGGTGGAAGACGCTGCCGACGCTGGCCCGGACCGCCTTCGGGTTGTGCGGGTCGACGGACTCCGCGGACAGTACGACGGCATCGGCTCCGGCGGCGTCCGCCGTACGGATGAGTGTCCCGACGTTGCCGGGATCGCGGACCTGGACGCCGACCGCGACGAGTCGCGCGGTACGTCGTACTGCTTCGTCCAGAGGCACCGTGACGAGGGAGCAGACGGCGACAACGCCTTGGGAGGTGACGGTCTCGCTCAGCGCCTCGATGGCGGCGCGGTTGACCTCGAACCACGGCACGTCGGCGGCGCGGGCGAGGTCGCGGAGGTCGCGGTGCCGGGTCGCGACGTCGGGTTCGCCGTACACCTCGAGGACGAGCTCACGGTGTTCGAGCGCCTCCCGGACGGCCTGCGGACCCTCGACCAGGAAGCGGCCGGTCTTGCGGCGGAACGCACGAGTGGCGAGCCGCCGGGCCTGCTTGATCCGCACGGATTGCGCGGTCAGCAGACCAGGGCTCGCCACTCGAGTGCTACTTAGGGGGTGCTGAGACTCAGGCCGCGGCGTCGCTCTTCGGAGCGTTCACGTCGGCCGGCAGCGCCGCCTTCGCGACCTGGACCAGCGCGGAGAACGCGGCCGGGTCGTTGACAGCCAGGTCGGCGAGGATCTTGCGGTCGACCTCGACCTCGGCCAGCCGCAGGCCCTGGATGAACCGGTTGTAGGTCAGGTCCTCGGCGCGGACCGCAGCGTTGATGCGCTGGATCCACAGCTTGCGGAAGTCGCCCTTGCGCGCCTTGCGGTCCCGGTAGGCGTAGACGAGCGAGTGGGTGACCTGCTCCTTGGCCTTGCGGTACAGCCGCGAGCGCTGGCCGCGGTAGCCGCTGGCCTGCTCGAGTACGACCCGGCGCTTCTTGTGGGCGTTGACTGCCCGCTTCACGCGTGCCATGAGGTGTTACTCCTTGTATTTCTGCGCCGGAGAGAGATGGTGCCCACTCGGCGGGGGGTGTTCGGGGGAGGGTGGATCAGATGCCGAGAAGCTTCTTGGCCTTCTTCACGTGCGACGGCGCGACCTCGACGGTGCCGGACAGGCGGCGCTTGCGCTTGGTCGGCTTCGCCTCGGCGAGGTGACGCTTGCCGGTCTGCTCGCGGCGCAGCTTGCCCGAGCCGGTGATCCGGACGCGCTTCTTCATCCCCGAGTGGGTCTTCATCTTCGGCATGGCTGTATGTGCTCCTGATTGTGTTTCGTTGACTCGATCTTCGGTTGACGGTGCTCCGGCGTCAGCATCGACGGCCGGAGCGTTTCGTCACTCCGGGTCGAGGTTGTCGGCCGGACCCTTCGGCTTCTTCGCGGTGCCGGCGGCGCGCTGGGCCTCGTGGGCCTGAGCCTGCTCGGCGCGCTCCGCGCGCTCCGCCTGCTCCTCGGCCTCCCGTTCGGCCTTCCGCTTCGCCTTCTCGGCTTCCACTTCCACGCGCGCCTCGGACTTCTTCTTGTGCGGTCCGAGCACCATGATCATGTTCCGGCCGTCCTGCCGCGGCGAGGACTCGACGAAGCCGAGCTCGCTGACGTCCTCGGCCAGCCGCTGCAGCAGCCGGAAGCCGAGCTCCGGCCGGGACTGCTCGCGGCCACGGAACATGATGGTGATCTTGACCTTGTCCCCGGCACGCAGGAACCGAACGACGTGACCCTTCTTGGTCTCGTAGTCGTGCGGGTCGATCTTCGGCCGCAGCTTCATCTCTTTGATGACCGTGTTGGACTGGTTCCGGCGGGACTCGCGCGCCTTCTGCGCGGTCTCGTACTTGTACTTGCCGAAATCCATCAGCTTGCAGACCGGAGGCCGGGCGGTCGCCGCGACCTCGACCAGGTCGAGATCGGCCTCCTGTGCCAGCCGAAGTGCGTCCTCGATCCGGACGATGCCTACCTGCTCACCGTTCGGTCCGACCAGTCGCACCTCGGGAACGCGGATGCGCTCGTTGACGCGCAGTTCAATGGTGATGGGTCCTCCTGGGTTGTGCTCGTTTCGGTGCCACCTCGCGACCGCCGCAGGCCCCCGGAAACGACGAAGGCCTTCGTGCGATCACACGAAGGCCCAATTCCCAGATCGACGACGCCCCAACCCTGCCGGGAGGTACGCCGTACGATCGCCGAGACCACCGGATCGCTCCGGAACCTCGACGTGACCGGGACCCGCCGACTGTCCATCGACTGGGTGGGAGGTGGCCCTCCGCTTAGACCAGAACCACCGGATTCCCTTGAGTATTCCGCTCAGGGGTCACCGCTGGACCCGGTCGGTCGCCATGCAAGAGTAGCAGCATGACGGAATCAGGTGCCAACTCGCAGCCCGACCCCCTGTCCACGGTGTCCCGCGACATCGCCGACGTACCCAGCGTGGAGATCATCTCGACCGCCGCACTGCACCTGATGAGCGCCGCCGCCGTCAACCTCGGCCTCGCCGAAGACCTCCCCGACCACAAGGACCTCGACGAAGCCCGCTCCCTCATCGACGCCCTCGCCGGCCTCCTCGACGCCTCCGCCCCCTCCCTGGGCCACCACCACGCCGCCCCCCTCCGCGACGGCCTCCGCTCCCTCCAACTCGCCTTCAAGGAAGCCTCCTCAATCCCCGACGCCCCCGGCCAAGCCCCAGGCGAGAAATACACCGGCCCCGTCCACCCCTCCGCCTCCCGCCGGTAACTCCTTTCGCGCCATCGAGTTGTGGATTTCTGCGCCAAAACCGGGATTGGACCTACTCAAATCGACAACTCGACGACTTCAGCTCGCGTCGGCGGTGTGGGTGGTTGTGGGGGGTTGGTGGTCGGCGGTGTCGTCGATGTATTCGAGGAGGTCGCCGGGTTGGCAGTTGAGCACTCGGCACATGGCTTCGAGGGTGCTGAAGCGGACGGCCTTGGCGCGGCCGTTCTTGAGGACGGCGACGTTGGCCGGGGTGAGGCCGACCTTCTCGGCGAACTCCCCGACGCCCATCTTGCGCTTCGCGAGCTCCACGTCGATGCGCACCACGATGGGCATCAGATCACCGCTTCCATGTCGGATCGCAGCGTAGTCGCCTGCCGCAGCAGGGCCCGCATGACCACCATGAGAAGCACGAGTACGCCGCCGACCAGGACGATCCCGAACATCAGGATCGGCAGGCCGGGGTCGTCGGCGAGGACGCCGAGGTAGACGAACACGCCGAGGAACAGCACCCAGCCGGCGCCGAGCGCCCAGATGATCGCGTCGACCCAGGCGAACGCGTCCTCGCTGAAGATCCGGTCGCTGGCGACGAGGGTGAGCAGCTTCCAGGTGCAGACGATGACGACCTGGATGCAGAGCAGTTCCAGGATCGACCAGATCGTCAGCGGCCAGCGCAGGTACGCCAGGTCGGGCTGCTCCTTCGCCATGTACGCGAACTGCCCGGGCATGCTCATCACCTGCGCCACCACCAGCCCCGCAAACAGCATCACCAGCAGGACCCGCAGCGGTACGACGACCCGGTGCACCAAGTTCATGCATCGACTATCGACCGCCATCTATCGAAAGTCAATCGGTACGACGATGTGTCGCCCCGACTTCAGGGGTTGGAGCGAATGGTGGCGAGGGCCGATCGGGCGGTGGTCTCGTAGAGGTGGGCGCCGGTTTGGTGGTGGATCTCGAGGGCCCGCAGGGCGGTGGATTCGGCCTCGGACGGGTGGCCGGCGGCGTGTTGGACCAGGGCCAGGGCGGTGAGGGTGCGGCCGTGGAGGACTGCCATCTGCAGGGTTTCGCACTCGCGGACGGCTTGCTCGGCGTCGGCCAGGGCGACGTCGAGCGCGCCTAGGCCGAGGCGGGCCAAGGCCAGGCCCATCAGCGCGCGGACCTCGACTTCGCGCGCGCCCACTTGGCGGGCCAGGGGCAGGGCGATGTGGAAGCGGTCGATGGCGTCGTCATAGCGCTCCTGGCCGGAGAGCGCGTCGCCGAGCGTTGCCTCCACGTGGCACCCGATGCGCAGGTCCCCGAGACCACGAGCCAACTCGAGTGCGTCGCGGGCCACCTTCTCGGCCAACTCGAACTCGCCGCGGTCGCGGTGGATCGTCGCGAGCGCCTCCGTCGACATCGCCTCACCCTGCCGCCGGCCTGAGCGGTGGACGGCGGCGATCTCGTCGGTGATCAACGCCAACGCCTCGTCCAACTCACCGCGATCCTGGTGAAGCACGGCCAGGACGTGCTGCGTCGAGTTCTGCCCAGGACCGTCGCCGAGGGCAACATGCTGAGCCTGAGCGTCGAGCGCCAGAGCGAGCGCCTCGTCCACCCGGCCGATCTCGTGGAGGATCGCAGCCAGGTTGTCGGTCGCCATGACCATCGCGCGCGGGTTCGACGACCGCCGAGCCGCCTCCGCCGTCTGCCGGAACCAGTCCAGCGCACCCACGCTGTCACCAAGATGCGCCGCCGCGATGCCCAGCAGGTTGGTCACGCTGTGCTCGCCCCGGAAGTCGCCGGCCTCCCGGTACAACCGCAGCGCCTCGACCAGGAAGTCGCGCCCTTCAGCAGTCCGCCCGACGTTCTTCAGGCTCGACCCGCGCGCCCGGTACATCGCCGCCATCGCCTGCGCGTTGCCGGCCTGTTCCGCAGCGCGCAGCCCGGCGTCGATCACCGCATGCCAGTCCGCGTGGTGACCGCGCTCGGAGAAGTACCCGCCCAACTGGTCCGCAAGGCACCAAGCCGACTCGAGCTCGCCATGCGCTTCAGCATCCAGTACGGCGGCCACCAGGTTCGACCGCTCCGCATCCAGCCACGCCTGCGCAGCCGCCGCGTCCATGTCCGCCGGCACCTCGACAGTCATCTTCGACGGCAACCGCAACTTCTGCGGGACATACACCTGCATCGCAGCCATCGTCTTGCGCAAGTAGGCGTCAAACCAGTGCCGACGAGCCGAGTCCCGATCAGCCGGATCCGCCGCCGCAAGCTCAGCCGCGTACAACCGCAGCAGGTCGTGGAACTGGAACCGCCCCGGCCGATACCGCTGCACCAGGTTCGCCTCCGCCAGCAACTCCAACTGACGAGCAGCGTCCTCCGACGATGTCAACGCGGCCGCAGCCTCAGCCGTGAAGTCCGGCCCCGGCACGACCCCGAGCAGCCGGAACAACCGCGCCGTACCGTCATCCAGCGCGACATATGACCGATCAAACGCATTGCGTACGGCGGCATCCGGATCACCAGCCACCGCCAGCTTGGCCAGCCGATCACCGGCGCGCAGTGAGTCGAGGTAGTGCCCCCACTCCATCCCCGGCCCCACCGCCAGGTTGGACGCGGCGATCCGCAACGCCAGCGGCAGATGCCCGCACAACTCAGCCAACGCGTCCGCCCCGTCACCCGGCCGCCCGCCCAGCAACCGGGCCAGCAGCAGCGCAGACTCCTCCGGCTCCAACTGCCCGATCACCAACCGATGCGCACCAGCCAATGCCGTCAGCCCACCCAGCGCACTCCGACTCGTGATCAGTACGGCGCTCTGCGGCGTGCCGGGCAACAACGGCCGCACCTGCTCCGCCTTCGCCGCATCGTCCAGTACGACGAGCACCTGCCGCCCGGCCAATCGCGAACGCAGCAAGGCCGAACGCGCATCAACCCCGTCCGGCACCTCAGCCCGAGGCACCCCGGACGTGACCAGCAGTTCGGCCAGTACGTCGGCGGGATCCCGCGGCCGCTCCCCCGCACCCGCCAGATGCACGTACCACTGCCCGTCAGGAAACGCCGTCCCAATCCGATGCGCCACATGCAAGGCCAACGCGGACTTGCCCGCGCCAGGCGGACCCGAGACAGCCACGATCGGCACGCCCTCCGACGGGTCCGTCAGCAGCTTCTCGACCTGACTCACCAGCTCTTCACGACCAGTGAAGTACGGCGCCTCGAGCGGCAACTGATGGTGGACCGGCCACCGCGGCTCGGGTGCTGCTTCCTGCTCCGGCGGCGCCAGCCGGTCCGAGCCGGCCAGAACGGCCTGCTGAAGCTCACGCAGCTCCGGTCCCGGATCCAGGCCGAGCTCTGCGGCCAGCAAACGCCGTACCGACTCGTAGGCCGACAGGGCGTCCGCCTGCCGGCCGCAGCGGTACAAGGCGAGCATCAGCTGAGCCCAGAGGCGCTCTCGCAGTGGGTGCTCGGCGGTGAGGGCGCGCAGCTCGGGCACGAGGCGGGTATGCAGGCCGAGGCGGAGGTCGACGTCGATCCGCCGTTCCAGCACGGACATGCGCGTCTCGACCAGCGCCGGGAGGTCCTGACTGCTCACCGAGCCCGGCGTCAGGTCGGACAGCGGCATCTCGCTCCACAGCTCGAGCGCCTGGTGCAGCAGCGCAGCCTCGGCCTGGTCGTTGCCCTCCTCGGCGTCCGCACGAGTGACCAGCTCCCGGAAGGCGGCCAGGTCGAGCTGCGACGCGTCTGCCTGCACCAGGTAGCCGCCGGGCACCGTCTGCACGACCTGGCCATCGTCGCCGAGCGCGGTGCGCAGCCGGGTGACATAGGTCTGCAGCGACCCCCTGACGTTGACCGGCGGCTCCTCGCCCCACAGCCGGTCGGCCAGGATGTGCAGCGGCACCGGCTGGCCCGCCCGGACGAGCAGCGTGGCCAGCAAGGTGCGCAGCTTGGTGGCAAGCTCCACCGGCTCACCGTCACTCAGGACGGTCAGCGGGCCCAGCACGGAGAATCGCAGCGCCACGGCCACCCCTCAGCTCGCCGAGCCCCCATGGTAGTGGCCGACTAGCCCTTCACAGCGCCTTCCTCCACGCCCTTGAAGAAGAACCGTTGCAGAGTCGCGAAGACGATCACGATCGGGATGAACGCGATCATCGTGCCCGCCGCGATCAGCCGGGGGTTGTTGCTGAACGTGCCGGACAGGTACTGCAGCCCGACGGTCAGCGTGTACTTGTCCGGGTCGGTCAGCACGATCAGCGGCCAGAGGAAGTCGTCCCAGGCCCCGATGAAGGCGAAGATCGCCACCACGCTGATCGTCCCGCGCACCGACGGCAGGCCGATGAAGACCAACCGCTGCCAAGCGTTCGCCCCGTCCACGATCGCGGCCTGGTCGACCTCGATCGGCAGCGCCCGGAACGCGTTGTACATCAGCAGCACGTTCAGCGTCCCGATCATGCCCGGCAGCGCGACCCCGAACAGCGTGTTCGCCAGCCCGAACTCCCGCACCGTCACGTACTGCGAAATGATCGTGACCTCGCCCGGCAGCACCAGCGTGGCCAGGAACAGCCCGAGCACCAGCTTGCGTCCCCTGAACTGCAGCCGGGACAGCGCGAACCCGGCCAGCGACGCCCCCAGCACGTTGCCGCCGACAACCAGTGCGGCGACCACCAGCGAGTTCCGGGCGTAGCCCCAGACCGGGATGGTGTCGGCCACCGCGCCGTAGTGGTCGAACGTCGGCTGAGCCGGCAGCAGCCGCGGGATCCGGGTGTAGATGTCCTCCCCGGATCCCTTCAACGACGTGGACAGCTGCCACAGGAACGGCCCGATGGTGATCAGCAGCACGAACACCAGCAACGCGTACCGGACCACCTTCTCCCGAGTCGAGATCGTGTTGAACCCGAACGACCCCCGCCGGCGCCCCGAAGGCGCCGTACCGGGAGCCTCCACAACGGCCGGCCGCGCCGGATCGGTGACCGTGGTCATGGGGCCTCCCGGCCTGGACTGAGGAGCGGAGGGAGCGAAGCGACTGGAGTGACGAGGGAAGGCCGGGAGTCGAAGCC
>NZ_JBFAHB010000127.1:0-14124 GCF_040653975.1 Kribbella sp. NPDC050820 | reverse complement strand
GAGGTAGCGTGTTGAGGTTCACGCTTCGGCGAGACCCGTACGGGCGTCTCTCGGCGTGCGCTGACGGCCCGTCCGGCCGCGATGTTGACTGCCGCATTCACATCGGCGTGCTCCCGGTGTCCGCAGGCTACGCATCGGAAGACCGCTTGGTTCTCGCGGTTCTCCGGTGCGCAGTGCCCGCAGACGCTGCAGGTCTGCGACGTGTACGCAGGGTTGATCTTCTCGACCCGTCCTGCAGCTTTGTGCTCCAGGCGCTGGACGAGCAGGCCCCAGCCGTTGGCCACGATGCCGCGGTTGAGTCCGGCTTTGGCGCGGCGACGGTTCGGCAGATATACGCCTGGTCGTCCGGGATCCGGCTTGGGCCTGGATCGCCTCATCATCCGCGCGATGCGCAGATCTTCCACCCTGATGACATCGAACCGGCGCGCGAGCTCGGTGCTGGTCTTCTCCACCCAGTCCTTGCGGCGGCTAGCGGCCCGCGCGAACAACCTGGCGATCGCAACCTTCAGCCGTTGGCGCCGGTTCGAACCGCGAAGACTCCGGGCAAGACTACGTTGCAGACCCCTGAGCCGCTCGAGTTCACGCTTCGACAGCCCGGGACAGGTCAGGAGTTCTCCGGTGGACAGGGCCGCCGAGACCGTCACACCGCGGTCCACGCCGACAGCCTCCGCCGTACCCGGGGCAGGAATCGGCGGCGGGACGACAGCGAACGCGAGGTGCCATCGACCCGCCCGGTCGCGCGTGACCCGGTAGGACTTTGCCTCGGGTACGGCGCGGGATCGCCGGAACCGCACCCAGCCGACCTTCGGCACCAGCACCCGAGCCCACTTGCGACTCAGTTGCTCTACCCGTCTAGCCTGGTCACCGACGATGCGGAAGCCTTCGTCAGCCCCGGCCTTGCGCCAGGTCGGCCGCCGGTGAGTCCCGCCGTAGAAATTCCTGAGCGCCTGGTGGAAATCCCGCAGTCCTTGCTGTTGCACGGTCTGCGATCCCGCCGACAACCAACCGAACTCAGCTCGCGCCTCGGTCAATTGCCGTGCCTGCTCGAGGTATCCAGGTGCCGGCCCCTTGTCGCTTCTCCACATCGACCACTGCTCAAGCGCCAGGTTCCACACGTACCGAGCATGCCCGCACTGTCCCAGCAACGCAGCCTGCTGCGATGCGGTCGGGTACATCCGAAACCGGGACATGCCGCAAACTCAATCAGCCGGGACCGACAGTCCCCGATCTCCGAGAGGAGGCGGCCGCAGTCCCTTGCCCTCGTTGAGGCAGGTGCGATTCCGCGGGCTTCCGGATGACCGTTCACCTGCTGGGGATTCGGCACCACGGGCCGGGGTCGGCGCGTGCGGTCGCGGCTGCGCTCGCTGACCTCCGGCCGGACGTGGTGCTGATCGAGGGGCCGCCGGAAGCCGACAAGGTGGTCGAGTTGGCGGGGTCGGAGGAGATGGTTCCGCCGGTCGCGTTGCTGGCGTATGCGGTCGACGACTCGACCCGGGCCGCCTTCTGGCCGTTCGCGGTGTTCAGCCCGGAGTGGCAGGCGATCGAATACGCGCTCGGGGCCGGCGTACCGGTGCGGTTCTGCGACCTGCCAGCCGCGCATCAGTTCGCGTCGTCCGGTGGTGAGGGGCGGCGTGGGTTGTCGATCGATCCGCTGGCCACGTTGGCGAACGCAGGCGGGTACGACGATCCTGAGCGCTGGTGGGACGACGTGATCGAGTCCCGGCGGGAAGGTGCCGAGCCGTTCACGGTGATCGCCGACGCGATGCGTGAGCTTCGGCACGGCGACGAGGCTGTCTCCAATTCCTTCCCCACCCCACCGCCCCGGTCAGGTGGCCGTGAGGCGCAGCGCGAGGCCTACATGCGGACGGTGTTGCGGAAGGCGATCCGTGAGGGGTTCGAGCGGATCGCGGTGATCTGCGGTGCATGGCATGTGCCCGCGCTGGAAGTCCCGTTGCCTCCGGCAGCACACGACCAACGGATCCTGAAGGGCCTGCCGAAGCGGAAGGTCGCGTGCACGTGGGTTCCTTGGACCCACGGCCGGCTGGCAGCGTCGTCCGGGTACGGCGCGGGGATCACGTCACCTGGTTGGTACCACCACTTGTTCACGGCGCCGGACCAGATCACCGCGCGCTGGTTGTCGAAGGTCGCGCGGGTGCTGCGGTCCCAGGATCTGCCGGTGTCCAGCGCTCACGTGATCGAGGCGGTCCGGCTGGCGGACACGCTGGCCGCGCTGCGGGGACGGCCGCTGGCCGGGCTGAGCGAAGTCACCGAGGCGACCCGGGCCGTGCTGTGCGGCGGGAACGACGTACTGCTGGATCTTGTCACCCGAGAAGCGGTCGTCGGCGAGCTGCTCGGGTCGGTGCCGGGGGAGACGCCACAGGCTCCGGTCGCGGCGGATCTGGCCGCGCAGGCGCGGCGGTTGCGGATGCGGCGGGACGCGACCGAGCGGGTGGTCGAGCTCGACCTGCGGAAGCCGAACGACCTGGAGAAGTCGCGGCTGCTGCACCGGCTGCGGATCCTCGGCGTGCACTGGGGTGTGCCGACCGCGGACGAGCGACGGGCCCAAGGCACGTTCCGGGAGATCTGGCGATTGACCTGGGATCCCGGGCTCGAGGTCGAGCTGGTCGCCGCGGGAGCGCACGGTACGACGGTCCTCGGCGCCGCGACGACCGTGATGCTGCGGGTCGCCGACGAGTCGTCCACGCTCGCGGACGTGACTGCCGCGTTGGAGAAGTCGCTGCTGGCCGATCTCGCGGACGCGTTGCCCGCGTTGCTGCGCGGTGTCGACACCCGGGCGGCCGCTGATGCTGACGTCGGTCACCTGATGGCGGCGTTGCCTGCGCTGGCGCGATCTTCGCGGTACGGCGACGTGCGCGGCACCGACACGGCCGGTCTGGCTTCGGTCGCCGGCCGGATGGTGTCGCGCGTGTGTGCCGGACTCGGGCGGACTGTGCACGGACTCGATCCGGAGGCGGCGGCCGCCGTACAGGAGTTGATCGACGGGGTGCAGGACGCGACGGTCTTGCTGGCCGAGGATGTCCGGGCCGAGTGGCTGGCGACGCTCGAGGGGTTGAGCGATCGGTCGTCGGTGCCGCCGTTGATCCGGGGGCGGCTGACCCGGCTGATGCTCGACACGTCGCGGCTGCCGGATCACGAGGTGGCGCTGCGACTCGGGCGGGCGTTGTCTCCTGGTACGCCGACTGCCGACGCCGCCGGGTACGTCGAGGGGTTCCTGGCCGGGGGCGGGTTGTTGCTCGTGCACGACGAGCGCTTGCTGGCGTTGGTGGATACGTGGCTGGCGGCGATTCCGGCCGACGCGTTCGTGGAGGTGCTGCCGCTGCTTCGTCGTACCTTTGGAACCTTCGCGTCGCCGGAGCGGCGGTCGATCGGCACGCGCGCCCGGGCGCTGAGCGATCCCGCCGCCGTGGTGGTTGCTGACGACAACGACCTCGACACCGAGCTGGCCGCGACCGTCCTGCCCGTCGTCGCGCAGTTGCTGGGGGTGTGATGACCGACGACGAACGCATGCGCCGCTGGCGACTCGTGCTCGGCAGCGAGGCCGAGGAAGAGATCGGTACGACGCTGTCCGCCGAGGACCGCTCCGTCGACGCCGCGATGGCGGCGCTGTACGACACGACGCCCGGCGAGTCCGGCGGCAACCAGCGAGCGGCGGGACTGGGGTCGTCGGCGCCGCGGGTGGCGCGGTGGCTGGGCGACATCCGGCGGTACTTCCCGAGCACGGTCGTCCAGGTGATGCAGCGGGACGCGGTCGAGCGGCTCGGCATCACGCGGATGCTGATGGAGCCGGAGTTGCTGGGCGCCGTCGAGCCCGACGTACACCTGGTCAGCACGCTGCTCGCGCTCAACGAGGTGATGCCGGAGGAGACCAAGCAGACCGCGCGTGACGTGGTCGCGCGCGTCGTCGCGACGCTGGAGGAGCGCCTGGCCGAACGCACCCGGGCGTCGGTCACCGGCGCCCTCGACCGGGCCGGGCGCACCGGGCGGCCGCGGCACTCGGACATCGACTGGGACCGGACGATCCGGGCCAACCTCAAGCACTTCTCACCGACGCTCGGCACGATCGTCCCGGATCGGCTGGTCGGGTACGCGCGGCGGAACCACAGCGTCCAGCGCGACATCGTGCTGGCGATCGACCAGTCGGGGTCGATGGCGGAGTCGGTCGTGTACGCGGCGCTGTTCGGTGCGGTGCTCGGGTCGATCCGGACGCTGCGGACGAGTCTGGTCGTCTTCGACACTGCGGTGGTCGACCTGACCGATCAGCTGGAGGACCCGGTCGACGTACTGTTCGGGACGCAGCTCGGTGGTGGCACGGACATCAACCGGGCGCTGGCGTACTGCGAGGACTTGGTGACCAAGCCCGGCGAGACGGTGATGGTGCTGATCTCGGACCTCTACGAGGGCGGCGTCCGCGAGGAGATGCTGCGGCGGGCGCGCTCGCTGGTCGAGTCGGGTGTCCAGCTGATCGCTCTGCTCGCCCTGGCCGACTCGGGGACTCCGTCGTACGACGCGGAGAACGCGGCTGCTCTGGGCGACCTCGGCGTACCGGCCTTTGCCTGCACTCCCGACCTGTTTCCGGACCTGATGGCCGCGGCGATCAAGCGGGAGGACATCACGGAGTGGGCCGGGAAGTATCTCGGGCGCTGAGTGGTTGCTGCTCGACATGACGACAGTTGAGCTGACCCGCTTCCGGGTGGACCCCTCGCAGGTCTCCGAACTCCTCGCCGCGCGACCTGGCATGGTCGCCGATTTCGAAGCCGACCGGGACGGGTTCGTCAGTGCGCGCCTGGTCCGGCTGCCGAACGACGAGTGGCTCGACATCGTCGAATGGAAGACGCCGGAGGACTTCGCCGCCTCCCGTGCGAAGGGCCCGAACCTGCCCGGCATCGCCCGCTTCTTCGCGGCCATCGACTCGCTGGTCGTCGCCGAGGAAGGCACGCTGGCGGACTGATCCGGTGGGACAATGCCGTCATGACTGAGCCTGTTCGGGTGATTCGGGCCGGCGAACTGGTGGCGGCGGACCCGACACCGGGGATGTTCCGGACCCGGGCGTTCGAGCTGCCGATCCTCTGGGCCGGTCAGGTCGTGACGGCGCCGGGGGCGGTGTCCGGCTGGCACCACCACGACCGGAACGAGTCGAGCCTGTACATCGTGTCGGGCGTGCTGCGGCTGGAGTTCGAGGGGTACGACGACTACCTCGACGCCGTCGCCGGCGACTTCGTCCACGTCCCGTCGTACACCGTGCACCGCGAGAGCAACCCCACCGACGAACCCTCCCTAGCCATAATCGCCCGAGCCGGCGGCGGCATCCCAACAGTCAACGTGGACGCCCCTCCGGGGCGCTGACGCAACTGGTGGTGGGGTCAGTCGGCTAGTTCGAGGATGTCGATCGGGGTGTTGGGGTCGGCTTCGGCGAACTTCAGGGCCCACTGGACCGCCTCGGCCTTCGACTCGACCCGGATGATCGAGACGCCGGCGATCAGTTCCTTGGTCTCCGCGAACGGCCCGTCCACCACCCGCGGCTCCTCACCCGGCACCGGGAACGTGATCCGGGCCCCGCGCGCACTCGGCATCAACCCCTCGGCGGCCAGCAACACCCCCGCCCGCCGCATCTCCTCGAGCACCGCATCCGCCCGAGCCAACATCTCCGGATCCGGCGGCTCCCCCGCCTCCAACCCGTCATTGGTCTTATGAAGCAACATGTACCGCATAAACCGACCTTAACCGCCCCAACCCCTCCAGCGCCCGCAGGCTTGACCGCCGCGGCATGGCTCCTCGCCGATGCGCGTCCACAGCTCATCCGCGCAACCACGGCTGATCGGCTTGGCAGTTCGCGCTCAAGGGGAACTGGCGCCGCCGGAGGCGGCCCCTTTATGGCTGGTTGAGGGCTTTCCAGAACTCTTCGGGGATTTCGTGGGTGAGCCAGGTTGCTACTTCGGTGATTTCTTGGGGGTTCCGGGCGCCTACCACTACGGCTGGTACGGCGGGGTGAGACAGGGGGAACTGGACGGCGGCGGCCAGGAGGGGCACGTCGTGCCGGCGGCTCAAGTCGCGTAGCTGGGCGATGCGTCGCACCAGGGGTTTGGGGAGCGGCTGCTGGCCGTGGGGAGCGCCTTCGGCCAGTACGCCGCCTTGGAAGACGCCGGCCGCGAGTACGGCGACGCCGAGCTTCTCGCACAGCGGCAGGAGCTCCTCGGCGCCGGACTGGTCGAGCAGGGTGTACCGACCGGCCAGCAGGATGCAGTCGGGGCCGTCGGGCCCGGTGTCGCGCAGGAAGCGGGCGGCGACGTCGGCGTGGTTCACCCCGAGCGAGATCGCCTGGATCGTGCCCCGGCCTCGCAGTTCAGCGAGCGCGCGCATGGCGTCCGTCGACGCGGTCGCGTAGTCGAGGTCGGGGTCGTGGATGTGCAGTACGTCGATCCGGTCGATCCCCATCCGCCCGAGGCTTTCCTCGAACGACCGCATCACCGCCCGGTACGAGTAGTCGAGCCGCGGCCCCACCCCAGCCGGCGGCTCGGCCCAGATCGGCTGGATGTCCGGCCCGCCCGGCTCGATCAGCCGCCCGACCTTGCTGCACAGCACGAACTCCTCCCGCGGCCGACCGCGCAGCGCGATCCCGGCCCGCTGCTCCGACAGCCCGTACCCGTACACCGGAGCAGTGTCGAACAGCCGGATCCCCAGCTCCCACGCCCGGTCGATGGTCGCCACGGCGTCCGGCTCCGGTACGGCGGCGAACATCCCCCCGATCGAGGCAAGCCCCAGCCCCAACCTGCTCACGCGCAACCCCGTCCGCCCCAGCTCCACACTCCGCATGCCGCCGACCCTAGAAGCCCCCACCGACACTTCCGCGTGCGGTCCGGACACGGCAGTATGCGGAGATGGGTGAGATCGCGGAGCGGTACCGGCGGCGGGCCGAGGCGTTCGAGCGGAAGGTCGCCGCCGTCCGGACGGACCAGTGGGACAACCAGTCGCCGTGCGAGAAGTGGACGGCCAAGGACGTCGTGGACCACATCGTGATGATGCACGGCGTGATGCTGATGCCGGTCGCCCGCAAGCTGGAGCCGGCGGATGACCCGCTGACCGCGTTCCAGGAGGCCCGTGCGGCGGTCGAGGACGTCCTCGACGACCCGATCCTCGCCCTCACCGAGACCGACACCCCGGCCGGCCGGCTGACGACCGAGCAGCACATCGACCAGGTGATCTCCGACGACCTGGTCCTGCACGGCTGGGACCTGGCCCGCGCGACCGGCCAGGACGAGACGATGGACCCGGACGATGTCGAGCTCCTGTGGGCGACCGCGTCCGCCATACCCCCGGACGTCATGGAGAAGTTCCGTACGCCGGGTGCCTTCGGTGAAGGTGTCGAGGTCTACGGGCCCGAGGTCCAGGTCCCGTCGAGCGCTCCGCTGCAGGACCGCCTACTCGGGCTGATCGGCCGCCAGCCGTGAGAGGTCGCTCGGCGCGTAGTACGTCTCCGGCGTCGGGCACAGCGGCGCGCTGGTGAGCTGGGCCGGCTTCGTCATCAGGAGGGCGTGGCCGCTAGAGATCGGACGCTCGAGGTACTCGTGGCCGGGCAGGTTCGCCACCGCGGTCCGGCAGCCGAGCGCCATCCCCTCGAACAGCGCGGTTGTGGAGACGCCGACCTGGTAGGTGGCGGCGGCGAGCAGTTCGAGCGTGCTGCCCTCTGTAGACAACCGGACGCCGTCCGGGATCGTGTAGTCCGCCGCCCGCTCGCTCGGGTGCGGCCTGAACACGACATTCAGCGACGGGTGCTCCTTCGCAACCGACTCCGCGACGTGCAGCAGCTCTGCGCCGATCGTGCCCTGCGACAGGAAGACCGCCAGGGTGGGCTCCTTCGCGGTGGTCTCAGGCAGGTACGACGCCCCGATGACCGACGTACGCATTCCGGCCGGAAGGTCCGCGATGTCGGTCCAGTACGAGCCGAAGCACCAGAGCTCGTCCGGCTGGTCGGCCACCACCGGACGACCCGGGTAGCTGTAGCCGAGGTGGAACGGGCTGATCGCGCCGTGCTGGAGCTCGACCACCCGGATCCCGAGGTCGCGGGCGGCGCCGACGATGTGCTGGTGGAAGTACGCGACCACGACGTAGACGGTCTGGATCCGGTGCCTCCGCAGGAGCGCCCGGTAGAGCGCGCGCAGCCGCTCGTGCTTCGGCGCCTCCCGCGCCAGCAACGCCCCGACCGGGACCCGGAAACCGGTCAGTTGCTCGAGTGCCCCGGCGATGCCGCGATCGTCCACCTGCCGCTTGTGCACCGCGCCGGCGGCCGACGTGAAGAAGTCGAGGTTCTTGCTGCCGGGGAGTGGGGTGCCGTTGATCGCGGAGTCCAGGACCAGCGCGCTGGTTCCGAGCGCCTTGCGCAGCTCGTCGGTGTAGATCTCGGCACCGCCCGGTTTCCGCGGGTGCGGGACGACCATCGCGTCGTACGCGCCCAGGAACGGGGTGCGGGTGACCAGGCCGGCCACATGCCTGCCGACCAGCCGCGCTTTG
Source organism: Kribbella sp. NPDC050820 (assembly GCF_040653975.1). Lineage (NCBI taxonomy): Bacteria > Bacillati > Actinomycetota > Actinomycetes > Propionibacteriales > Kribbellaceae > Kribbella > Kribbella sp. NPDC050820. The sequence goes on along the minus strand of NZ_JBFAHB010000127.1, from coordinate 5,598 downwards.
TCGTACGGCGTACGTCGTACCGGATGGGAGGCGCCGTGGATCCCGCTGCGCCGGGTCAGCTCGTGGAAGATCCGCATCCGGATGACCGGCCAGGGGCTAACGTCCCCGATCCGCCAGTCGAGCAGACTCAGGTCCCGCTCCACCTGCCAGATCGCCCGGCACAGGCTCGCCACCGTCGGGGCAGTGCTCGGCCCCGTGCCGTTCCCGGTACTCGTCATGGTTGATCCCAACTATCCCCGCGAGACTGCCGACGCCTGAGAAGAACCGGCGGACAGCCTTCAGCAGGTGCGTCTTGCGGCCGAGCAGCAGCCCGGCCAGGGCGTACCCGATCGCCGAGACCACCCGGGCCGAAGCATAGGCCAGCACCAGCACGTAGCTGACCGCGCCCGGCCGGATCAGCAGCCGGCTGATCGTGTCCCCGCTGCCGGAGCGGAAGGCACGCCGTACCAGCCAGCGCAGCGTCGTCCGCCCGGCCGGGACCTCCTCGGCGATACACGCCTCCTCGCACCAGACGATCCGGAATCCGGCGCGGTGCACGCGGAGGAAGAAGTGCAGGTCGCTGGAGCCGGTGTAGCGGAACGCGGGGTGAAATCCGGGCGTGACGGTGTGGTAGACGCGGCGGCTGACCAGGGTGTTGTTCGTGTACGCCTTGCGCAGTTCCTCGCCGGTGGTGTGCTTGCCGGTCGAGTCGTGGACGTCGCTGTAGTGGTTCCACGGCGGGGCGCCGGGCGGGAGGTTGCCCTTGACGGGGCCGGTGACAACGTCGGCACCGGACGTCTCCCAGGCGTGCAGCAACGTCGCCAGCCAGCCGGGCGGGGCGACCTCGTCGTCGTCCACGAAGACGAGCGCGTCGTCGTTCCAGCACAGCTCGACCGACTTCTCCCGGGCGAAGGGGATCCCAGGCTCCGGTTCGACCACGGACTCGATCGGGTACTGCGCCTCGTCGAACCCGCGGACCACCGCGGCCGCCGTACCCTCCGCGTCGTTGTCGACCACCACGATCCGGATCGCGTAGTCCGAATCCTCCGGAAGCGCCTGGGCCTGCAGGCTGGTCAGCAGAGCATGCAACAGAGCAGGTCGCCGGAAGGTGATGACCGCGATGGCGACGCTGGTGCTCATGGCGCCCGAGACTATCGGTCCCACCCAACCACCGCTCATCCAACCGGCACCAGAAAGGGTGTAACGGCGAAGGTCAATCGGCCGATTTAGGGTCGGGCCGTTTTCTCGGTCATCGATCCAGTCTCCTGGGGGTTTGTGGTGTCCCGTCCCGCCCGTCTGCTGCGCCTCGCCGTGCCCGCCACCGTGGCCGCGGCGCTGGTAGCAGCCGGCTTGGTCGCCGTCACCGGTTCGTCCGGCACCGCGGCGACCTCCGCCGAGCCACCTGTGCTCAAGGCCAAGTTCCGTCCTGACACCGCGACCGGTCCCGCGTACGAGGCGAAGTCGGTGGTGGTGAAGTTCAAGCCGAAGGCGACCACGTCGGCCCGCAAGGCCGCGCTGGCCAAGGTCAAGGCCACCCCGGACGTGTCGGTGACCGCCGACGTGGTCACGGTGACCGGCGAGGTCCCGGCGGCCGACCTGTTGAAGAAGGTCAAGGCCGACCCGGCGGTCGAACTCGCCTCGCTGAACTACATCCGGCGCAAGTCCGCCACCCCGAACGACTGGCTCTACGCCAACTACCAGCGGTACCTGCCGACCGTGCGGGTGAACCAGGCCTGGGACCTGACCAAGTCGGCCGGCACCCAGGTCGTCGCGGTCCTGGACACCGGCGTGGACGCCGGGCACCCGGACCTGGCCGGGCACCTGCTGCCCGGCTACAACACCTTCAACACCGCCCTGCCGCCCACCGACGGCGAGGGCCACGGCACCGCGGTGACCGGCATCATCGCGGCCGGCACCGGCAACGGCCTCGGGATCGCCGGGGTGGCCTGGAACGCGAAGGTCCGCCCGGTCAAGGTGCTCAGCGACCAGGGCAGCGGCAGCGACGCGAACCTGATCAACGGCATCAACTGGGCGGTCAAGAACGGCGCCCGGGTGATCAACATGTCGCTCGGCGGCGAGGGCGACAACCCGATCCTGCACACCGCGATCAAGAACGCCGTCGCCAACGGCGTCGTCCTGGTCGCCTCGGCCGGCAACAGCGGCTCGCCGGCACTGAACTACCCGGCCGCCTACCCGGAGGTGCTGTCGGTCGGCGCCACCAACACCGGCGGCGTGCTGACCAGCTTCAGCACCTACGGCGACACCGTCGACATCGCCGCACCCGGCTACGACATCACCAGCCTCGCACCGCGCGCCCAGACCCCACCAGGCTACGAGCCGTACTGGATCGGCCTGGCCGGGACCTCGTTCTCGGCCCCGATCGTGGCCGGCGTCGCCGCCCTGGTCCGCAACAAGTGGCCGTCGTATACACCGGCCCAGGTGATGGCACGCCTGAAGGCCACCGCCCGCGACGCCGGCCCCCGCGGCACCGACCCGTACTACGGCGCCGGCATCCTCGACGCCTACTACGCCCTCGGCGGCAAATGGACCACGGACTTCGCGCAAGGAGTCGCGGACAAGAACGATCAGCCGGCCCGCGCGGGCGAGCTGATCGCCGGTGTCGCGGTCTCGTCGACGATCGGCGTCGAGGGTGACGTCGACTGGTACAAGATCCCGGCCGCGGGCGCCCACCAGGTGCGCATCGACGTCACCGGTGCGAGGTTCGACTCCGGCGCCTACGCGCAGAATTTCGGGCCGGTCGTCTCTGCGTATGACAACGACCTCAAGCCGTTGGCGTTCGTCCAGAAGCCGGAGCCGCCGGTGGACAGCGACGGGTACGAGATCCCGCAGCCGCTGACCGCCAGCACCTACGCGACATTGCCGGCCGAGACGGTCTACATCTCGGTCCGGAACGCCAACGGGTCCCGGGACAGCCGCCCGTACTCGCTGAAGGTCACCAACGCGGACGGCAATGTGGGCACCGCGCCGATCCCCGCCTACCCGGTCCGCGACATCCAGCCGGGACACCTGTCGACCAACGTGCCCGTCAACAGCAAGGTTGCGATCACGTTCGCGCGGGACGTCGACGGGGACAGCGTCACCATCGGCACGTGGGTCCGCAACGCCAAGACCGGTGCCGTGGTCGACATGAGCATCTCGTACGACCCGGCCACCCGCCAGGCTGTGCTCGAGCCGATCACGTCGTGGCCCGAGGCAACTCCGTTGCTGATCACCGCGAGCGGCATCCTGGAAAGCGGCCGGGTCGTCCCGGTGGAGCCGTTCACCTCGGTGTTCAGCACCGAGGATCTCGTTCCGCAGCCGGTCCAGCTCTCCGGCGCCGGCGCCTACCTGGCCGCGAACCTGAGCTGGAAGCTGCCCCCGACGCCTGATCTCGACCAGGTGATCGTACGGCGCAACGTCGGGAGCAAGGCGCCGACGATCAGCACCGGGACGCTCGTGTACACGGGCACCGGGACCGCGGTGAAGGACACCGGCCTCGCGCAGGGCACGACGTACACGTACGCCGTCTGGGTGAAGGACCGCACCGGCCACTACAGCACGCCCGCGGTCAAGCAGTTGCTCGGGATGAAGTCCGGGATCGCGACGTCGTCGACGCTGATCGACTACGGCGGCTCGATCACGATCAAGGGCAGCACCCTGCGGATCGACAACGTGCGGTACTCGCAGCTGCCCGTCAACGTGTACGTGCGGCCGAAGAACTCGTCGAGGTTCACCCTGCTCGCGGCGATGCAGACGTCCGGGCTGGGGACGTTCTCCCTGACGCACAAGCCGCTGGTGTCGTCGGTCTACATGCTGACGTTCCCGGGTAACGCGAACCTGATGGGAACCCGTACCCCGGACCTCACCGTGCAGGTCAGGCCGACGATCTCGGCGGCGCTGTCGCCGGCGGCGATCCGCCTCGGTCAGGCGACTGCCTTCAGTGGGTACGTCGCTCCGGCGCATGCGGGGCAGGCCGTCTACCTGCAGCAGTACGGCAGCAAGGTGTGGAAGTCGATCGCGTCGGTGAAGCTCAGCACCTCGGGGAAGTACGCGTTCGGGATCAAGCCGGCCGTCCGCGGCCAGATCGCCTACCGGGTCTGGTTCCCGGGCGACGCCGACCACGCGCCGGCCTACACCGCGAACAAGATCCTGACGATCAGCTAGCCGGAGCTCCGCAGGCCACCGGCTGTACCTCTAGGTACAGTTGGTGGCATGGAGACCGTCGAACGGTTGATTCGCAGTACGCAGGAACTGCTGTGGGAACGGGGCTACGTCGGGACCAGCCCCAAGGCGATCCAGCGTGCTGCGGACGCCGGTCAGGGGAGCATGTACCACCACTTCAGCGGGAAGGCGGAGCTCGCGAAGGCGGCGATCGAGCGGTCCGGGGCGGAGTTGCGGGCGGCCGCCGAGCAGCAGTTCGCGGGCACGGGTACGGCGACCGAGCGGATCACGCAGTACCTCGAGCGGGATCGCGACGTGCTGCGTGGCTGCCGGGTGGGCCGGTTGACCGCGGATCCGGACGTGATGGCCGATCCCGAGTTGCGCCGACCGGTCGCGGAGACGTTCCAGTGGTTGCGCGGCCGGCTTGCCGGGATCATTGCCGAGGGCAAGCGGAATGGTGAGTACCCGAGCACGCTCGACCCGGAGCGGACGGCGGCGACGATCGCCGCCGTCCTCCAGGGTGGGTACGTGCTGGCCCGGGCCGAGGGATCGGACGAACCGTTCGAGCTTGCTGTGCAGGGATTGATCGCCTTGCTGCCGGAGGCGATGTGAAGATCGGCGCGGTGTTCCCGCAACTGGAGATCGGCGCGGATCCGAACGTTGTCAAGGAGTGGGCGACGACAGTCGAGCGGGCCGGCTACACGCACGTGCACGCGTACGACCACGTGCTCGGCGCCGACCCCAAGAACAGGCCCGGCTGGAGCGGGTACACCGACAAGTCCTTGTTTCACGAGGTTTTCGTGCTGTTCGGCTACCTGGCGGCGATCACGACCAGAGTCGAGTTGGTGACCGGCGTACTGGTGCTGCCGCAGCGGCAGACGGCGTTGGTCGCGAAGCAGGCGGCTGAGGTCGACGTGCTGAGTGGCGGCCGGATGCGGCTCGGTGTCGGCATCGGGTGGAACCAGGTGGAGTACCAGGCCCTCGGCGTACCGTTCAAGCAGCGTGGCGCCTTGCTGGAGGAGCAGGTGGACGTGTTGCGCCGTCTGTGGACAGAACCGGTGATCTCGTACGACGGCAAGTTCCACCAGATCGAGGAAGCCGGACTCAACCCGCTCCCGAAGAGCAGGATCCCCATCTGGTTCGGCGGCAGCGCCGAGGGTGCACTGCGTCGGACAGGACGCATCGGCGACGGCTGGATGCCGCAAGGGAGACCCGACGACCGAGCCCGCGCCCAGCTCGCCACGATCCGCGAAGCGGCAGCCGAGGCCGGCAGGGACCCGGCGACCATCGGCATCGAGCCCCGCCTCACGCTCGCCGAGATCCCCGAGAAGAACTGGCCGGACTTCGTCGACGGCTGGCGCGAGCTAGTGTCGCGGTAACGAAATAGCTTTACCTCGTGGGATCATGGGTTATGGCGTTGACTGTGCCCGTGGATGTTCCGGCCGAGGATCGCAGGGT
>NZ_JBFAHB010000126.1:2123-14376 GCF_040653975.1 Kribbella sp. NPDC050820 | reverse complement strand
AACGGCCACGTCACCACCCCGCTGTGCGCGCCGTCGCGGTCCTCGGTCTTCTCGGGCCGCTACGCCCACAACCACGGCGTCAGGAACAACGCAGCCTCGCATCAGCTGGACCAGAGCACCACTGTGCAGCGCTACCTGAAGCAGGCCGGCTACCGCACCGGCCTGTTCGGCAAGTACCTCAACTCCTGGACGCTGTCCGACAGCCCGCCACACTTCGAGGAGTTCGCGCTGCTCCAGCCGGGCTACGTCGACGCCCAGTGGAACGTCAACGGCACGGTCCAGACCATCAACGGCTACACCACCAACATCATCAAGAACAAGACGCTCGCCTTCCTCAACAAGGCCACGACCGACACCCGGCCGTGGTTCGCGTACGTCACCCCCTACGCCTCCCACGAGCCCAACACACCGGCCGCGCAGTACGCCGACACGGTCGTGCCGGACTGGAACGGCCGGCCCTCGGTCCCCGAGAACGACAGAAGCGACAAACCGGCCTACGTTCAGAACGCGACCAACACCCCGGCCGACGGTAAGGCCGTTCGTCAGCGGCAACTGCGCACGCTGCTGTCCGTCGACGACGCGGTACAGGCGTTCAAGGACAAGCTCGCCGCGCTGGGGCAGCTGGACAACACCCTGGTCATCTACATCGGCGACAACGGCTTCCAGTGGGCCGACCACGGCCTCCTCGGAAAGGGCACGCCCTACTCCCCCGCTCACGAAGTGCCGTTCCACCTGTCCTGGCCAGCCGGCGGCCTCGGTGCCGGGACCACCGACAACCGCATCGTCGCCAACATCGACATCGCGCCCACCATCCTCGACGCCGCCGGGATCACCCCGACCCACTCGGTGGACGGCAAATCGCTGCTCACCGGCTTCACGCGCGACCACGTACTGGTCGAGTGGTGGAAGCAGGGCAGCGCCGGCGTCAAGGACTCATGGGCCTCGTACGTCGCCAAGAACAAGCAGTACGTCGAGTACTACGACCAGTACACCGACGCCAACGGCAACCTGTTCGGCACCGGACAGAAGACATTCCGCGAGTACTACGACCTCGCCAGCGACCCGTACCAACTCACCAACAAGCTCTACCAGGCAACCGCGGCGGATGAGCAGGCCCTGGACATCCCGGCCTTGGCCACCCAGCTCGCCACCGACCGCGCCAGCTAGGCTCCGCGCCGCTCGCCGCCCGCCCGGACGTCCCCCGGGCGGGCGGCCCGACCCCCCAGGCAGATGCCATGCAACCCTGCTGCACCCCGGGCCACGACCCGGCCACACTCGCCATCACTGCGCCCCCGCCCACCGCACGCAGCCAGGCCGCCCTCCGCGCTGCGAAACAGCTGATCGGCCTTCCGGGCGGCCGCTTCCTCATGGGGACCGACGACGCCGACGGCTTCCCGGCTGACGGCGAAGGCCCGGTCCGTGAGGTAACCGTCAGCGCCTTCCGCATCGCGCCGACGACCGTGACGAACGCCCAGTTCGGCGCGTTCGTGAAGGACACCGGCCACGTCACCGAGGCCGAGGAATTCGGCTTCTCATACGTCGTCGACGTCTTTCTCCCCGCCAGCCTCGAGGCCGTCTCCCAGGCCGTACCGGGAACTCCGTGGTGGCGAGCGGTGTCCGGCGCGACCTGGCGCGAACCGGCGGGTCCCGGCTCGTCGTTCGCGGACCGTCCGAACCACCCCGTTGTCCACGTTTCCTGGAACGACGCGCAGGCCTACTGCGCCTGGTCCGGAACCCGGCTGCCGAGCGAGGCCGAATGGGAGTACGCGGCGCGCGGCGGACTTGAGCAACGCCGCTATCCGTGGGGCGACGAGCTGACCCCGGGTGGCAAGGACATGTGCAACATCTGGCAAGGCGACTTCCCCGTCCGCAACACCGGTCCGCACGCCCGCACCGGCACCGCGCCGGCCAGGTCCTACCGCCCCAACGGCTACGGCTTGTACAACACCGTCGGCAACCTGTGGGAATGGTGCGCCGACTGGTTCAGCCCCGACTTCCACCGAACCGGACCACGCCAGGACCCGACCGGCCCGGCCACAGGCACCGCCCGCGTCATGCGCGGCGGCTCCCACATGTGCCACGACTCCTACTGCAACCGCTACCGGGTCGCCGCCCGCAGCTCCAACACCCCCGACAGCTCCACCGGCAACATCGGCTTCCGCATCGCAGCCGACACACCCCAGAACTGAACCCCTCGACGGGCTGGAAAAAGTTGCCAACGGCAAAATGTTGCCGTAGGCGGCGGTTACCCCAGCCCTGACACGCCTCCACAACCACCACCGAGCCCGACGGCTCAAACGTCACGATGCTGCCGCAACACGACTCACCCCGACCACCCGCTCACACCCGCCGGGCGCTCGTCGGTGCCGTCTTAACCTGGGAGTCCATCTTCGGACTGCTCCGTCCGGACCACCGCGATCTGTTCGAGCACGCGGTACATCGCCCTGTCGAATTCCGACGCTAGCTTCGCCCTGTTGCCTCGAAGCCCTTGCCCACGCACGCAGACTCCCCCCAACCTCGACGGCATGTCGGCCATCGCAGCAAAGCGCCTTCACCGACGGCCATCGTCCAAGCGAGCACGACCTCGACAACCTTCCCCCGCCGGAGCGGCGCCGGTACGTGGATGCTCGACGGCGCGGACATTGCTGATAGCAGTTCTAATGTCAGGTGCTAATTAGTCTGATGCTGCCTTCTTCACCGCCTTCGTTCTCCGTTCCCATCCTGGCCGTTCCGCACGGCATGACGAAAGAGCCGTAGGACACGCCAGGGGTTTGCATAGGGCTCGGCATCTCCACCCAACCGGCGAGCATCATGTGCTTCCAGTTGCGACCCGCGTTGTCTATCACCTTCATCTTCTTGATGAGGCACCCCAGGCTCACGTCCGCGTACCCGTCAGAGAGGTGGGGGCAGCGTCCGGCAGGCCCTGAGGGACCTCTACGCCGCTAAGGCCGCCCAGGATGCCGCCGACGAGATGAACCGCCGCCACGTCTACGAGCACCAGATCGACGAGCTGGCCAAGCTCGAAGAGGAAGGCTCGACCTGGCCTTACCGGTTCCAGGACTACTCCGTGGCCGTCGCGCAGCTGTTCGCCCGCGAATGGTCCACCCTCATCCACGAACAGGCTCGCTGACCCGGGCCGCTTCCACCTGTAGCACGACGATGGCCCCCGAGTCTTCCGGCTCGGGGGCCATCGTGGTATCCCCGCGGCTCGGTCCGGGCATCGACATCCGCTGTACCCCGGCCGAACCCTCGGCGGCTACTCGCCTGCCCCGGCTTGGTCGTCGACGATCGCGAGTACGTGATCGAGGCCGACCTATCTCCTGGCTACCTGCCTGGCCGCCGCGCTGATCGGCCGACGGGAGACCGCGGCGCCGCCGCCGGCGAGCTTCTGAACCGGCGGCCCGCGGTTCCACCGGCGCGGTGAAGGGTGTAGGCGTGGTCCAAGGCGTGGACCGGCTCGCGTGCTGGCCGTGATGCGTCGGTGACCGCAGGTAGCGTGACCGGCATGGCCTGGTTCAATCGCCTATGGCAGGACGCCGTGCACGAGTTCGAAGCGGTCGTGGCCGCGCACGGCGAGATCACGGTCGGGCGGCAGGTGCGGTCCCGGTTGGGGCGCACGGGTGTCGACGAGGTGCTGGCGAGCCTGTGGGCGATCGACTGCCTGAACTGCGGCGGCCCTTTGAGCGGCGGGAACGCCGCCCTGAGCGTCGACGATCTGGGATACACCGCGTCGGCCGGGCTGTTCCACGAGCACTGCCGCGCATCGGAGTGGAACGACTCCGGGCTGGTCGTGCGGTCGTCCGGTGGGGCGATGCTCAGCTACCACACCGACTGCGTGCTGATTCCCGGCCGCACCGCTGACGGGACCGCGGCGCACCTGCCGTTGATGGTCGTCAACCCAGGCGTGGAGAGCGTCTGCATCGCGCGCGGCGACGGTGCCGGTAGAGGTGCAGGTGGGCGGTGGCGGGTCGTGGTCGACCAGCGGTTCCTTAACGCCGGCCTGCGTTCCCCGGCCGACTCCCCGGCGGGCTCCCCGGCGATGACCGTCAGCGGCGGGGTCGCGACGTTGAAGGGCCGGGAGCTGTCGGTGGCGTTCCCCGGCCATGTGATCGACACCTACGGGTCGAAGCTCACCAAGACAGGCCGCGACATGGTGCGCGCCGACGCCGGGATCACGATCGCGGTCACCCACGCCCTCGACCCCCACGGGTTCAGCGTCGACGAGCGCAAGACCATGCTCAGCGGTGACCGGACCGTCATGGGCTGGATCCCACTCACCGCGCCCTAACGGACCCAACAGCGCGGTCTGCTGCTTGGGTCCGCTCACCTGCTCATGCGTCGTTCACAGCGGTCGCAGCCGGCTCTGCGGGGCGGCGAGCCCCCGCCACCACTACGTGGACTCCGGCTTCGACCGCGAGGCGCAGCCTTTGGCCGGCGTCGAGGTCGTCGGAGCGTGGGATGACGACGGTTGTCACGTTGTCGCGCCGGGCGAGCTCGACCAGCCTCTCGAACGCTGCGGGCTCGGCGCCGAGCCGCTCGAACACGATCGACTGCAGCACGTACCCTTCCCGAGCGGCGAAGTCAGTCAGCTGCTGCCTGGTGTCGGCCTGTTGTGCCGCCGTCGTCAAGAAGATCTCCGGGAAGTAGCCGAGCAGTGCCGGCCGGGCGCAGCCGGGCACCTCAGCTGTCCTCCGTCTGTGTCGGAGGGGCCAGGCCCCGGACTTCCTGCGCGATATCGCGCAGCATCAGGGCGTAACAGACCGCCGCGACGGCCATCAGGCCGTGCAGGACCATGGTGTGGTTGGTCATTAGCCAGTAGCTGGTCACGAGCTGCTCCCCGCTGTCGGTCGGGTGGATCCACTGGGCGGGCTCGGTGCCACATTGTTGTCAGCGGCAACAGCCTGACCTGTGCCCGAACGTACCGATGGGGACCTCGACCCCGATAGAGCTCGACCAGTGATACGGATCACTCTCCGTTATCGAACCTGTCGAAAATGACGAAGATTCACTCAAATGCACCCGGAGTGTGATGATCTCTCTACTTCCGGCGAAGATCCCGCGCCGCCGGGCCTGGCGTGCGGGGCCGGGGATACGGCGTCGGGGATCAGTGGAGCAGCGGATAGCGCTAAGCCGTATTCCCGACGCCGTAGATGAGCTGTCATGTACACGGTCTTGAGACCCGCCAAGCCGCCGGAACCGCGAAATGAAGAACGTGGCCCGTGCCTAGCGAGCCGCAGGCGCCGGCCGGGTTTGTCGGCGGATGGGTCGAAGGCCCAGCGTCTTGCGGAGCTCGCCGAGTGCGGCGGCGATCGGGGGTGCGAGCTCGTGACTGCTGACGACGCTGAGGGTCGGCCGATGACGAAAGGACGCGTCGATTAGGCGCTCGCCTGGCAGTAGTTGTCCCAAGACCGTGCTGCGAGGAAACACTGCGAGCCGGTTACCACGACGGGCCATCGCCAGCGCAGTCGCCGGGGTGATGCCGAGGCGGACCGTCGCGCCTCGGGCAAGGATCTCCGAGGCGAGCGCGTCGAGGTCTTCGCCGTACGTCGCGACGACGACTTCAGCGCCCTCGAAGGAAATCGATCCGTCGACCGTGAGCCCTGCGGGCAGGAGCAGCACGAGGTCGTCTTGGCCCACTGAGCCAATCACCGCGTTCCGGGGCAGCGCTGTCTCGTCCAGAACGCCGACAAAGGCGGCGTCCAGGCTGCCCTCGGCAGCCAGCTCGATCAGCCGTGCGTCTTGGTCGACGTGCTGGTCGATCACGATGTCCTCGAGCTGTGCGTCGAGTGCGGGGAAGACCGTCGACGCGAGACCGTGTGCCGCGCCGATCACGAGCCGTGGCGAGGTGGCGTCAGCCGCGCGGGTCATGTCGTACACGACGTCGAGGTGACCGAGGATGTGCTCCGCCTGCGCGATTAGTTCCAGCCCGGCCGTGGTGGGCCGCGCACCTCGGCTGTCGCGGTTGAAGAGCCGCACCCCAACCAGCTTCTCCAGTCTGGCCAGCCTCTGACTGGCGGACGGTTGCGATATCCGTAGGTCTTCGGCTGCGGATCCGATGGATCCGCGGCGCCCCACGGCCAGTACCAAGCGCAGATCCTCGAAGGATGGCAACGGCGGGGTCATCTCGAACCAATCCCGTCGGTTCAGCGGTTCGTTGCCTGGACGATAGCGCGTGACCCGATTGGGCATGCAAGGGAAGACCGCAGGTTTCGCGCGGGGCGGTTTACCGTGTCACGAGGTGGGCTTGATGAAGTAGGTGCTGCTCCACCACGTCGACGTGGGCCGGCTGCCTCACCGCGGCCTCCGAGGCCGGTGATACCACCGGCTACCGGCACTACTGGGAGTTGTGTGTGCCTGTGGCGTCATCGACGACGAGGTGCTGGCCCATATCTGGCCCACCCACCACGAGAACGTCCACTTCTACGGCACCCACTCGGTCGACATCGACGGAGAGCTCGCCAAACTCGACGCCAACGGATACCGGCCGCTGCGTCCCTCGGTGGCACCACGCGACGCCTTGCTGGAGTAATCCGCGAGCTATGTCAGTGTGAGCAGATAGGCCAATCATCTTTGGTGTGATGGCGGGTGTTCACGGCTCCGTAGTTACCGGGACCCCGCAGTTCCAGTTCCTTCAGGAATTCCAGCATGACGTCGTTGCGCTGTTCCCCGAGCGGGGGCGTAGACCTTCTGCTGAGATCCCAGCCCCATATCCATTCGGCGGCGCAGTGCTCATTGATCACGACTCCCGGCTGATCGTGGCTGCCAGCGGCAGCTCGAAATGAATGGTCTGGAATTGCGGGTCGCTCTGGTGGCTCCGGTCGTCACGGATCTCGACGACCGGTAGTGAGCGCCAGAACGGTTCCGCCGAGGGGACCACGGTGTTGGTGTGTAGATAGATCACCCGGTATCCGCCGTCTGCCCGGACGAACTCCTGGCAGGCCGCCACCAGGCGGCGTGCCAGGCCGGCGCGCCGATGCTCGGGTAACGTCGCGACTCGCAGCAGTTGTGCCACGGTTTGCCGGTCTGCGTAGCGTTGCGCGAGCTCGACCGGGTGCGGTGGGCAGTTCGGTCCGCCGACTCGGACCGCCGCGGTGGCGACCACTGTGTTGTTGGGCGCGGCCGCGACGAACATCGCCTGCCGGGGGTTGTCTAGGTAGGTCTCGACTAGGCGGTCCAGGTCCCAGTGCCAGCCGGGTTGGTAGCCGTAGCCGAGGTCGACCTCGACGGCGTGCAGCGCCACGGTCCGCGCGCCGGCGAGGTCGGCGGCGGATGTCGCCCGTCGCACGGTGTATTCGGCCGGTGCTGTGCTGGCCGTCCCCATTGTGGTGGTTGTGTGCTGTGTCATCGGGTTGATGCTCGTTTCTGCTGGGTCGGTCGGGATGGTCGGGTGTTCGCGGTGGATGCGTGGGGTTCAGCCGAGGGCGTTGAGTTTGTCGGCGAGCACTTCGAGGCCTTGGACGGCGACCGGTCCGGGCCCGGTGTAGCCGAACGGGACGATGACGATGCGGTGGTCGCGGACGGCGGCGAGGGAGCGGAGTTCGGGGCGGCTGAGGATCGCCTGTTCGACGCTGTGCGGGGTCTGGTCTCCCTGTGTCAGCAGGATCAGCACCTGCGGGTCCCGATCGATCAGGGCCTCGATGCTGGCTTCGAAGTTGCGCTGGTTGATGTCGTCGAAGGCGTTGGTGAGCCCGAGGGTCTCCATCTGTTTGTCGATGGTGCTGGTGTTGCCGTAGGCGCTGAGCGAGGTGTCGTCGCGGGAGACGATCAGGGCGGCGGCGGTCCGTGACGGTGCGTCGGCGGGGACCTGTTCCTGCACGGCCGACACTCGTTTACGCAGCGCCCGCACCTGTGCCGAGGCTGCCTTGGTTGTGCCGAAGAGACGTCCGTAGAGTTCGATGTCGGCGAAGATGTCCTCGTAGTCGCCGGCGGCGTCTTGGCAGTATCCCCGGCTGGCGATGAGGGGGATGCCGGCGGCCGCGAGATCGTCCGCGGTGGTGGCGGCGCCTTGGTAGCTGATGACCAGGTCCGGAGTTCGGGCGATGATCTCTTCCCGGGCCAGTTCGGCGCTCGGCGCGACGATCTCGATGCCGTCTAGTGCCGGGCCGTACTCGCCGGGGAACGACGCGGTCTCGAAGGTTCGCACGACGATCCGGTCGGCGGCCCCGGCGGCCGCGACCAGGGGCGCGGCCACCGAGCCGACGGTGACGATCCGCTGGGGCGGGCTGTCGAAGGTCACGTCGCGGCCGCAGTTGTCAATGGTCATGGGGAACGCGCCGGCGGTGGCATCAGCGGTGGCGCCGGCCGCGGCGGTGCCGGGTTGGTCGGCCTCGCTGCCACAGGCGGCGAGGATGGCCATGGCTGCCAGGCCGGCCGTGAGGGTCGCGAAACGGGTACGCATGTGGTCGGTTCCTCTGCTCATCATGGTGGTGGGTGGACGGGGCGGGTTAGGGGTGAGTTGGATGGAACTGGCGGATCAGCACGAGCAGTAGTGGCGCTCCTACGACGGCTGTGACGATGCCGAGCGGTAGCTCGCGGGGGGCGAAGGCGGTGCGGGCGAAGACGTCGGCGGATACAAGGAAAAGGGCGCCGACGAGGGCTGCGACGGGCACGGCTCGTCGGTGCGCCCCGCCGACGCACAACCGCGCGATGTGGGGCACGATCAGGCCGACGAAGCCGATCGCGCCGGACACCGCGACGACGGCCCCGATGCCGAGCGCGACCACGACAAGGGCCTGTCCTCGTAGCCGGGCAGGGGCGATGCCGAAGGTGCGCGCGGTGTCGTCACCGATGGCCAACGCGTCGAGGCGGTTGCCCAGCAGGATCAGCACGGCTGTCACGGCGACGACCAGGGCTCCGGTGGTCCCTACCGCGGCCCAGCGAGCGGAGCTCAGCGATCCGAGTAGCCAGAACAGCACCGTGCGGGCGCCCTCGGGCGAGTCGGAGGCAAAGATCAGGAAGCTCGTCGTCGCCGACAGGATGTAACCGATGGTCACTCCGGCCAGCAACAGCCGGATCGACGTGATCTGACCGTTGAGCCTGGCAACGGTGAACAAGACGGCGGTCGCGGCGAGCGCGCCGGCGAACGCGCTGGCAGTCAGCGCTGCGGTGCCCGCGCCGATACCCGCCCCGAACAGGATCGAGGCCGCCGCGCCCGTGGAGGCCCCGGATGTGACGCCGAGGATGTGTGGGTCGGCGAGCACGTTGCGGACCATGGCCTGCAGGGCGACCCCGCTCACGGCGAGGGCGGCACCGACGACCGCGCCGAGTAGCACCCGGGGCAGCCGGACCAACCAGACGATGCTGTCGTCGGCCGCCGACCAGGTCACGGTGTCCGGCCAGCCGATCAGGTGATGGCCGACGACCTTCGCGACGGTGCCGGGTGCAATCCGGACGGGTCCGAGGCCGACGGCCACCGGTAGCGCGCAGAGCAGTGCGAGGGTCAGCCCGCCGACCCAGACCAGGATGTGCCGGCGACGCCTGGCGTGGTCGAGGTCGTCGACGGGCTGGATGCCGGAGCCGGCCGGACGCAGGTCGAGGTTGCTCATAGTTGCGTCACCGGGACCTGCTGCGGCAGCGGGCCGAAGACCAGTTGCACCGCACCGAGCTCGCAGTGTCGGCGCACAGATACCTCGTAGACCGGTTCCAGCACGTCCGCGGTGAGTACGTCGTCGGGGTCGCCGGCGGCTACGACGCTTCCCTGCCGGAGCAGGACGAGTTGGTCGCAGTAGCGGGCGGCGAGGTTCAGGTCGTGCAAGACGACGACCGTGGTGACGTCGAGGGTCCTGACCAGGCCGAGGATCTCGTGCTGGTAGCGGATGTCGAGATGGTTCGTCGGCTCGTCCAGCAAGAGGTGGTCGGCCTCCTGGGCCAGCGCCCGAGCGATCAGGACGCGTTGTCTCTCGCCGCCCGATAGCGACCCGAATGCGCGATCGGCCAGGTGTCGGGCGCCGACCTTGCGCAGAGCGGAGGCAGCGGCGCGGTGATCGGCCACGGAGTACGGCCGGAACGACCCGCGCAGCGGGAAGCGTCCGAGCAGCACCATGTCGGCCACGGTGATCGGGATCTCCCAGGGCGTCTGCTGGGCGACGACGGCGAGCCGGCGGGCCAGTCGCCGCCCGGTGAGTGTCTGCAGCGGGGCGTCGTCGATGCTGACCATGCCGGCGCGCGGTTGTAGCGCGTTGTACAGCACGCGTAGCAAGGTCGTCTTGCCCGAGCCGTTGGGGCCGATCAGACCGACCGTCTGCCCGGGCTTGGCGACGATCCCGACGTTGGACAGGGCCAGGCCGTTGTCGTAGCCGAACGAGATGCCAGCCGCCGAGATCACTGGTCAACTCGCTCGTCGGTGGGTGGGCGGTGGCTCACTGTGGCTTCCTCCAGGGTGTTTCGGGCAGGTCGGTGTTCCGGCGTGGCGGGCTGCCATGACCGGTGGACGGCGACGCTCACGCCGTAGGTGCGGGCGTGCCGCACGGCGGCGGCGAGCTTGCCGGGGTAGTCGGGATCGGTGTCGGAGATCAGCAGCCCGGTCATCGTTCCGCTGTGTGCGACGACGACGCCGAGCGCGCCGATCGCGTCCGACGCGTCGATGGCCTGGCCGAGGTGGGGGCGGTCCCGGAGCACCGAGTTCATGACGGCGCTGCGGGTGGCGATTGCGCCGATGGTCGGCAGGTCGTTCCGGGCCAGCGCGGCGGCCAGCGCGTGCAGTAGGCGGCTGTACTCTCGCCGGGCGGGGATCGAGAACGGCTTGGGCCTGCGATTGAACTCGACGGTGTCGATCTGGCCGCCCTCGTCGGCGGCGACGATCGTCAGCGGCGGGAGCGGCGCCAGCCGGGCTCGGAGTCGGACCTGCCGGTGGTAGAACGCCACGACCCCCGGGTACATGACGCCGTCGGACGGCTCGATGGCGCGCAGGCAGGACTCGATCTCGGCCGGAGTGGTGGTGCGGCCCGTGGCGTCGGCGACCGCCCGGGCGGTCGCGACCAGATCGGCCGATGAACTGGCCAGACCCTTGCCTTCGGCAAGCTCGCTGCACACTGTCAACCGCCCGCCGCCGGCGACGCCCTGTCGGCGCAGCATCAGCTCGGCCAGCTGCCGCGACTTCACCTTGTGCCCTGGCGCTGGTTCGACCCGGTCCAGCCGCGGATCCGGCTCGAACACCGCAACGGATCCGGCGCGGATCGGCAGCGTTACGAGGAAGTCGAGGCCGTTCTCGGCCAGCACCCCCTGCAGGAGCTCGCCGCAGGTTCCGAATGCGCTGCCCACACCCGTCCGGGGCAGCGCGGCTGCTCGGATCGTCGTCTCCTCAGCCATCGGCGTCATTGGCGTCTAGGTCTGGCCCGCGCCGGCGCGCGACCAGGTGGAGCCGGTCGCCGTCGAGGGTGTCGGACAGAATCTCGCCTGCGGGCCACGGTGGTTCGGTCAGCGGCCCAGGGGCGTCGAAGAGCGCGAGCACATCGAACCCGGCGACGTCGAGGAGGTACCGGAGCTCCTGCGGGAACAGCAACCGCCATGCCGTGTGCTGCTCGATCGGGTGGGTGCCACCAGGCCAGCTCCACGTCCGGCGCCGGCGCAGCAGCTGCCCGGCGAGGTCGATCGACAGCCAGGTGCGGGAGGTGTAGCGCACTCCCTCCCACTCCACGACGCGGACGGTGTCGTGGTCGAGCAGCTCGCGCCGCCCGCGGTCGGTGAGCAGGAACGCGCCGTTACGCATCTCCGCCACCAGCAGCCCGCCCGGCGTCAGGCACGCCGCGAACCGGTGCAGTGCCGCGACGATGTCGGCGGTGGTCGTGAGGTGCAGCAGGGTGCTGCCGAGACAGCTGACAATGTCTACTGGCTCGCGGGTGCGTACGCTGCGGGCGTCACCGACAGCGATCTGCAGGCCTGGGTGCCGGCTGCGGGCGTACGCGACCATCTGCTCGGAGATGTCGACCGCGGCGACGGTGTAGCCGAGTTCTGCGAGCCGGGCCGCGTCACGGCCGGTCCCGGCCCCGACGTCCAGCAGGCGTGGGGCCGGGCGGTCACGCGCGGGGCGGCCGAAGCGCCGCACCATGTCGTGGACGAACCGCGGGTTGCGGCCCTCGGCGTCGGGAAAGGTGCGTTCGTAGAGCGCCGGGTTGTCGATCAGGAGGTTCTCCGTCGCGACAACGGGTCCGCTATCGTGTGTCGTCATCATCACCTCGTGCTGGTTCGGTGGTCTTCGGTCCCCGTTCCGCGTGGGCGACGCTGTGCGGCGCGGGCGCACCGCGGTCGGCGGCCA
>NZ_JBFAHB010000126.1:0-2025 GCF_040653975.1 Kribbella sp. NPDC050820 | reverse complement strand
TGCGGGATGCCGCCGCGGCGATGCAGCAGGAGGATCGCTGCCGCCGACGCAACCCCCGCGGTCGCGCAGATGAGCCCCGGGCCCCACGCCAGCGCGTCGCCCGTCGCGGCGATCGCGGCGCCGACCAGCGGGGTCAGACAGATCGTGGCCAGGCCGGCGAGTAGGTAGAACGCACCGAAGTACGTCCCGGTCAGGCGACGGCTGCCAAGGCTGGGGATCAGCTCGTTGACGAACGGCTGGGCGATCATGATCCCGGTCGCGAGCACCAGCGCCGCGACGAGCACCGGGGCGAGCCTGGTGGCGACGGCGAGCGGGCCGTCGCCGGGCACGGAGGGGAGGACCGAGGCGCCGGTCGGGGGCACGAGGAACGCTAGACCCATGACGGCGAGCCCCAACGCGATCGCCGGCCCGCGCGCGGGGTGGCGCGCGAACCGGCGAGTGATGCGCACCTGGAATGCAATGCTGACCACGGTCTCGGTGACGAACAGCGACGCGACCGCGGGCGCGGCTGCCCGCGTTCCGGATACCTGCTGGGCCTGCAGGGTCAGGATGAAGTAGATCTGGCTCTGCAGGGCGAACATGGCCACCAGCGCCAGCGCGAAGGCCCAGAACGCTCGGTTGGCCACGACCTCGCGAAGGTCGCCGATCACGCTGGTCACCGTGGGCTCGGCCCGCCGCGACGGGAGCACGAGGAACTGGGCCATGGTGAGGGTGGCGAAGATCCCGGCCGCGATGACCGCGGTAGGCCGGAACCCGAGCCCCATCAGCCAGATCCCCAACACCGGCCCCGCCATCGACCCGACATTGCCGAACACGTTGAACAGTGCGAACGCCTCAGCTCTGCGTTGCCCGGAGTCCGCGGCGATGTAGGCGCGGACAGCGGGGTTGAACAGCGCGCCGGCGAACCCGGTCAGCGCCGCCGCCAGCAGGACCACCAGGAATGACCCTCCGACGGCAAACAGCCCGAAGCCGACGGCGCGGATCAAGATCCCGACGACGATCACGCCGCGCGCGCCGAGCCGGTCGGCGGCCGACCCGCCGACCAAGAACAGGCCCTGCTGGGTGAGGTTGCGCACTGCCAGCACCACACCGACCGTGGCTAGCGACAACCCGACGTCGTCCAGCAGGTAATCGGCGAGGAAGGGAATGAGCATGTAGAACCCGACGTTGCCGGCCAGCTGGTTGACCAGCAGCAATCGGACCGCGACGGGCAGGGCGCGGAAGACCCGGAAGATGTCCATGCTCAGTGCCGCCTCCGGACACCGAGCCCGCCGCTGTCCGGGCAGCGAAGGACGCCGTCGTGGCCGCCGAGCCCGTCCCACGGGTCGTCGGTGAGCAGCAGATGCCCGTCGAGGTCAATCCATCGGGCCACCCCGCTCAGATGCACCGCCGGCGCGATGCCCAGCGAGCTCGCCACCAGGCAGCCCAGCATGACGTGCATGCCGGCCGCGGTCGCCGTGGTCGCGAGCTGCCGGGCGGCGTCGATACCACCACATTCAGCGAGCTTGATGTTGATCCCGGCGAGGCCGGCCGGGAGCGATCGGACGTCGGCGAGCGTTCCGGCGTCCTCGTCGGCGATGATCGGCAGCCCGGTCGCCTGTGCGATCCGTACCAGGTCCTCCGGGCTCCCGGCGGGCACCGGCTGTTCGACGGCGTCGATGCCCAGCGGGCTGAGCGCGGTGAGCACGTCAGTCGCCGTGCCCGCGTCCCAGGCGCCGTTGGGGTCCAGCAGCAGCCGCACGTCCGGGGCCGCGGCGCGCACAGCACGCACCCGGGCGATGTCTTCGCCGGTGTCGGCCGAGCCCAGCTTGAGCTTGAGAACCGCGTACCCGGCCCGGACCAGGGCGCGCGCGGCGAGCGCTGCGGCTGCGGATTCGACGATGCCGATCGTGCGGGCGGTGGGCACTTCCGGCCGCGGCGGCGCCCCCACCAACTCGTACACCGGAATCCCGCCCTGCAACGCGAGCAGGTCGTGCAGCGCGGCGTCGACCGCACTCGCCACCGCCAGGGCGTCGGCGAGACGCG
>NZ_JBFAHB010000125.1:0-14523 GCF_040653975.1 Kribbella sp. NPDC050820 | reverse complement strand
AGCGAGCGCACCAGCGAGCGTCGCGAGTGCACGAAGGGGTGGTCGTCGGTGACCGGCGCACTGCTGCTCGGCGTCGACATCGGGACGCAGAGCGCGAAGGCCGCGCTCTTCGACAGTGGCGGGACGTGCCTGGCGGCGTCTTCGGCGCCGCTGACGCTGCACCGGCGCGGGCCAGCCGCGGTCGAGCAGGAGCCAGAGGACTTCTACCGGGCGACGATCAAGACGATCGCTGCCTGCGTGGCGAAGGCCGGCTGCGCTCCCGGCGAGGTTGCGGCGATCGGGCTGTCCGGGCAGATGGCCGGCATCCTCGGCATCGGTGCAGACGGCCGCGCGGTGACGCCGTATGACTCGTGGCTCGACTCGCGCTGCCGGCCGGAGGTGGACGAGCTCGCGCGGCTGCTCGGCGACGAGCTGGTCGAGTTGACCGGTTGCCCGCCGATGGTCGCGCACGCGCCAAAGCTGCTCTGGTGGCGGCGCACGCATCCGGACGTTTACGCGTCGGTCGCGAAGTTCCTCGTGCCCAGCGCGTTCGTTGCGGGCCTCCTGTGCGGGCTCGCCGCCGAGGAGGCGTACGTCGACTGGACGCACCTGCACTTCAGCGGGCTCGCGGACGCCGCGAACGCGACGTGGTCGCCGGAGCTCACGGCCGAGGCAGGGATCGACGCCGGCAAGCTGCCGCGGATCGTCGCCCCGACCGAGCGTGTCGGCGAGCTCACGGCTGAGGCCGCTGAGGCGTGCGGCCTGCGCGCGGGGACACCAGTGGCCGCAGGTCTGGGCGACACCGCCGCCGGCATGCTGGGTGCGGGCATCGTCCGCGCCGGGCAGGTCCTCGACACTGCCGGCACTGCGTCGGTGCTCGGGATCTCGACCACCGCGTTCCGGCCCGACGTTACGACGCGCACGCTCGTGCAGATGCGTGGTGCGCTTCCCGGACAATGGATCTCGCTGGCCTACCTGGCGGGTGGGGATGTCGTTCGGTGGCTGCCGTCAGCGCTTGGGGCCGGGTCGCTGGAAGAGCTGCTCGGCGAGGCGCACGCGGCGGCGCCTGCCCGGCTTCTGTTCGTGCCGTATCTCGGCGGCAGGATCCTGCCTGCGGCGCCCTCGGCCCGCGGCGGCTGGGTCGGGCTCGACTTCTCCCACACACGCGGCGACCTGGCGCGGGCCGCGCTCGAGAGCGTCGCCTTCGAGTTCGCCGGGTTCCTGGAGCGCGCACTGGAGCTCCATCCGGATCTGGCGCCAGAGGATGTGCGCGTGATCGGCGGTGGGAGCGGTGACGCCCGCTGGAGCCTGATCAAGGCATCGGCGCTCGGCCTGCCCTACCTGCGCCTGCGCCGGGAGAGCTTCGCCTGCTGGGGCGCGGCGCTCGTCGCCGGCGCGGCCGCCGGCCTGATCGACGACGTCTCCGCCGCCGCACAGGCCGGCGAGGCCGAGGCCGAGCGGACCGTGCCCGATCCGTCTTTGCAACCCGTCTATCGCGAGCGGCTCACCGACTACCGGGCGGTAGTCGATCTGCTCGTGCCCCAACACGAGGAGGTCGTTGTATGAGTCTGTTCCGCCTGGCGGTGATCGGCGCTGGCCGCGCCGGGTTGCTGCACGCACAGAACGCGAGTCGCTGGGTGCCCGGCGCGGAGCTCGCGTGCCTCGTCGACGCGGACGCGTCGGTTGCGCAGCGCGCGGGAGCCGAGCTGGGTGTCGCTGCCTTCGCGAGCATCGAGGACGCCCTCGAAGGCGCCTCGTTCGACGGCGTCGTCATCACGACGCCGACCTTCACCCACGCCCAGATCGCGGTGCTGGCCGCGGGCGCCGGCAAGCACGTGTTCTGCGAGAAGCCGATGGCACTGTCGGTGCAGGAGTGCGACGAGATGGCCGCGGCCGCCGAGGACGCCGGCGTGGTTTTCCAGCTGGGCTTCGTGCGCCGCTTCCAGTCGGAGTTCGTGGAGGCGCGGCGGCGTATCGAGGCGGGTGGCATCGGCCGGCCGATGGTGGTGAAGTCGCTTACGCGCGGGCCCGGGCTGCCACCGCCCTGGGCGCACGACCTGCGACGCTCCAATGGGATGCTCGCCGAGGTCAACAGCCACGACTTCGACTGCGTGCGCTGGCTCGTCGGTTCTGAGATCGAGCGCGTCTACGCCGAGACCGCCAACTTCAAGGGCGAGGCTCACGGCGTGAGCACGCCGGACTTCTACGACAACGCGGTCGTCACGCTCCGGTTCGAGAGCGGCGCACTCGGCACGATCGATGGCACCTGCCCCGCCGACTACGGCTACGACGCGCGCGTCGAGATCCTCGGCAGCGAGGGCCTGCTCGTGATCGGAGAGAACCGCTCGGCGCCGCTGCTCGAGATCCGCACGCGCGCGGTCGGCAAGATCCCGACCTACTCGACCTGGCCGCAGCGGTTCGAGTGGGCGTATCGCGAGGAACTCCAGAGCTTCGTGGACGCTGCCCTCAGCGGTGGCACGCCCGCGGTCGGCGCGGCCGATGGTCGCGCGGCGGTGGCGGCAGTTGTTGCAGCGAACCGCTCGTGGCTGGAAAGCCGCCCCGTGTCCGTCGCGAGCGAGGTGCCCGTCTGATGCGGGTTCTCGCTTACAGAGGGCCGAAGTCGCTCGTAGTCGAGGAGCGGCCGACGCCGGAGGCGGCCGCGGGCGAGGTGGTCGTGCGCGTCGACGCGTGCTCGATCTGCGGCACCGACCAGCGGATCTTCGCCGGCGCGCACCGCGCGTTCGCGGAGCCGACCGGCAAGGTGCCCGGCCACGAGATCGTCGGCACGGTCGTCGAGGCAGGCACCGGCACGCAGGCGCGCGAGGGGGTCCGGGTGTTCGTCGCTCCGAACTACGGCTGCGGCCATTGCCGCGGCTGCCTGCGCGGCGATGTCAACCTCTGCGAGACGCCGCGCGCGATCGGGATCACCGAGGACGGGGGCTTCGCCGAATTCCTCCGGCTTCCACGCGAGCTCGTCGAGCAGGGAAACCTGCTGCCGGTCGCCGACGGCTTCGACGCCGGCGCGGCAGCGATTGCCGAGCCGCTCGCCTGCGCTCTGCGCGGGTCGCGCGCCTGCCGGATTGGGAGCGGAGACACGGTAATCGTGTTCGGCGCAGGGCCGATCGGCCTCTTCCACATCGCGCTCGCCCGGATCGCGGGCGCCGCGGAGATACTCGTGTGCGAGCCGAACAAGGATCGCCGTGATCGCGCGCTGACATGGGGCGCGTCGGCGGCGTACGCCACCGACGCCGAACTTCCCGGTGGCGCCGACGTGGCGATCGTCGCGGCGGCGGTGCCCGCAGCGCAGCAACGGGCGCTCGAGCTCACCGGCACAGGCGGCCGCGTCAACTTCTTCGCCGGGCTGCCGCGGGACCGCTCGCGGGTTGAGCTCGACACGAACCTCATTCACTACAAGGAGCTCATGGTCACCGGCACGACCGCGAGCACGAACGTCGAGTGCCGCGACGCGCTCAACCTAATCCTCTCCGGCGCAGTCGACACCGCCTCGATGATCGGCGGCCGCTACGCGCTGGCTTCGTCCGGCGAGGCCTTCGACCTAGCAGCTTCCGGAAACGCACTGAAAGTGGTGATCGAACCGTGAGTACGACCCAGCTCGACCCGATCGCGGTCGACTTCCAGTCGGGCGCCAGCGGCCAGCACGTGTTCGCGACACCGAAGGGGCCGGCACTGCGATGACGGCATTGTCGGACTGCGTAGTCGTCGTGACGCCGCGGTCGTTCGGCGCGCACGACAACGGCCTGCGGCAGGAGCTCGAGACGGAGGTCGGCGAGGTGCGCTACTGGCCGGGCCCGCTGTCCGCCGAGGAGCTAACGCCGCTCGTCGCCGACGCCGACGGGCTGCTCGCCGGCCTCGACGAGGTGGCGGGCGCCGTGTTCGAGCAGGCACCGCGGCTGCGGGTCGTCGCCCGCTACGGCGTCGGCGTCGACCGCGTCGACCTCGAGGCCGCGAAGCGGCACGATGTCACCGTCACGGTGACACCCGGTGCGAACGCGAACGCCGTCGCCGAGCTGACGATCGCATTCCTGCTCGCGCTCGCCCGCCCGGTCACGGCCGGCCGTGACCGCGTCCGCGCGGGGCAGTGGCCGGCGCTCCAAGGCGTCGAGCTCGAGGGCCGGACGCTGGGGCTCATTGGGCTCGGCCGGATCGGCTCGCTCGTCGCTGGCAAGGCCCGCGGGCTCGGGCTGCGCGTGCTTGCCCATGACCCGCTCGTCGAGGAGAGCGAACTCGCCGAGCTCGTCCCGCTCGGCCGGCTCGCCGCGGAGTCGGACTTCCTGTCGCTGCACGCCCCTCTCACTGGCGAGACCCGCGGCATCGTCGGGTGCAGCCTGCTGGAGCGCTTGAAGCCGGGCGCGGCCCTGATCAACACAGCGCGCGGGGAGCTCGTGGACGAGGCTGCACTGGTGTGGGCGCTCGAGGAGGGGCCGCTGCGCGCTGTGGCCCTCGACGTGCTCGCCGAGGAGCCGCCACCGGCCGATCATCCGCTGCTGTCGCGCGACGACGTGCTCATCACGCCGCACATCGGGCCGCACACCATGGAGGCGACGACGGCGATGGGACGGATCGCGCTCGACGAGCTGCTCGCCGTCCTCTCCGGCCGAACGCCGAGGTTCGCGCTGTGACGGCCCCCGTGACGGCTCACATGCCCGCCGCGGAGGCGCTCGTCCGGCTCCGGAACGCCCACGCGTTCGCCGTCGTCCGTGCGCGCGACGCCGAGGAGGCGGTCGCGATCGCCGAGGCGCTCCACGCCGGCGGCCTGCAGGCGATAGAGCTGACGTTCACCACCCCCGGCATCGAGCAGGCGCTCTGTGAGGTGCGAGCGCGGCTCGGGCCCGGCCTCCTCCTCGGTGCGGGCACAATCACCACGCCCGAGCAGGCCTGTGCGGCCGCCGACAGCGGCGCCGACTTCCTCGTCTCGCCGCACCTCGACCCGCCGCTGCTCGAGGCGATGCTCGCTACCGGGCTGCTCGCGACGCCCGGCGTGCTGACGCCCTCGGAAGTGGCGGCAGCGCGCCGTGCAGGCGCCGACGCGGTCAAGCTGTTCCCCGCTTCGACGGTCGGGGTCGCGCACCTGAAGGCGCTTCTCGGACCCTTCCCCGGGCTGCAGGTCGTCCCGACGGGCGGCATCTCCGTCGCCAAGGCACCTGAGTGGCTCGCCGCCGGCGCGGTAGCGGTGGGGCTCGGCAGCGAGCTCCTGCCAAAGGCGCTCCGCGACGCCCGGGCGTGGGACGAGATCGGCCGCAACGCGGCGAGGCTTCTCGATCAGCTCCCGACAGAAGGGCGAACATGACGAAACGGTTCTCGTTCATCGGCGTGACCACCGGAAGCTCCGCGATCATGCGCGTCTTCCCCGCGTGGGCGAAGCATCTGGGGCTCGGTGACGTGGCGATGAGCGGTCACGACCTGCCGATCCATGCCGAACCGAAGCTCTACCGGGACGTCGTCGCCTCTCTCAAAAAAGACCCGCTTGATGTCGGCGGGCTCGTGACGACGCACAAGATCGACCTCTATTCGGCTTGCAGCGACCTGTTCGACTACGCCGATCCGTACGCCGAGCTGTGCGGCGAAGTCTCGTGCCTCTCGAAACGGAACGGCGACTTCCGTGCGCACGCGATGGACCCGATCTCGTCGGGGCGCACCCTGGCGGAGTTCGTTCCTGCCGGCCACTGGGCCGCGACCGGTGGCCATGCGCTGCTCTATGGCGCTGGCGGCTCGAACCTGGCGATCTCGCTCGACCTCCTGCGCGCAGACAAAGGAGACGATCGGCCGGCGCGGATCGTCGTCGTCAACCGCAGCCGTGACCGGCTCGAGTCGATGCGCGCGCTGCACGAGCAGCTCGGGGCCGGCATCGAGATCGACTACGTCGAGAACAGCGATCCGGCCGAGAACGACCGGCTGCTCGCCTCGGTCCCTGCCGGCTCGCTGGTCGTGAACGGTACCGGCATGGGCAAGGACACGCCTGGCAGCCCGATCAGCGACGCCGGGGTCTTCCCGCAGGGCGCGCTCGTGTGGGAGCTCAACTACCGCGGCGAGCTCGACTTCCTCCACCAGGCTCGCCGCCAGCAGGACGCGCGGGGCCTGGTTGTCGAGGACGGGTGGCGCTACTTCATCCATGGCTGGACGTGCGTGATCGAGCAGGTGTTCGACGTCGAGATGACGCCGCAGGTCGTCGACGAGCTTTCGGAGATCGCGCTCCGCGTGCGCGGAGCCTGAACAGAAGGAGACAATGACCATGAAGGTCGGGATCGACAGCTACTGCTTCCACCGCTACTTCGGCGAGATCTACGAGGGTCTGCAAACCGACCCCGGTGTGCGGTGGCGTATGGAAGAGGGGTTCCTCGACTACGCGCTCGCGCAGGAGATCGACGAGGTCGCGCTCGAGTCCTGCTTCTTCGACGCGCTCGACGACGGCCTCTGCGCCGAGATCAAGGGACGCCTCGACGACGCCGGCCTCGATCGCGTGCTCGGCTGGGGCCACCCAGAAGGGCTCTGGGGCGGCACGAAGCCGGAGGAGCTCGAGCAGCTGAAGCGGCACATCCCGCAGACGGTCAAGCTCGGCTCAACCCGGATGCGCATCTGCGCAGCCAGCATGAACTACGCCAACGCGCCACGTGACGAGATGTTCGCCCGAGTCATCCCGCAACTGAAGGAGGCCGCGAGCGTCGCCGGCGAGCACGGCGTCACGCTCGCGCTCGAGAACCACATCGACTTCACCTCGAAGGAGATGGTGCACATCCTCGAGGCGGTCGGCTCCGACTACCTGCGCGTCAACTTCGACACGGGCAACGCGATCCGGCTGTTCGAGGACCCCGTCGAGGCGGCGGAACGGCTCGCCCCGTACACCGTCTCGACGCACACAAAGGACATCGCGACCCGGGTCAAAGGCGGCAGCCCCGCCGACAACTTCACCTGGTGGCCGTCGTGCCCCGCCGGGGAGGGCGTGATCGACCTGCCCGGCGTCGTCGACGCGCTGCACAAGGGCGGCTTCGATGGCTGCCTCGGCCTCGAGATCGACCTGGTCGGCGAGCAGTGGGTCTCGCAAACCGAGGAAGAAATCGTCGCGAAGAGCATCGCGTACCTGCGTTCGATCGTACCCGCCGCCGGGACGGCCGTCTGAGGAAGGAAAGACGATGGCACTGACGGCTGCACCTGCCGACGAGCGCCGCGCGATCGGGTTCGGCCTGCTCGGCTACGGGTTCATGGGAAAGGCACACTCGAACGCCCTGCACAAGATCCCCTACATCTTCTGGCCCTCTGCGGCGCGGCCGGAGCTCGTCGCGATCGCTGGGCGCACCGAAGCCGGCGTTCGGGAGGCCGCGACCCGCTACGGCTACCAGTCATACACGACCGACTGGCACGACCTGCTCGCCGACGAACGTGTGGACGTCTTCGACAACGTCGGCGCCGACACGGCCCACGTCGAGCCCACCCTGGCCGCGATCGCCGCAGGCAAGCACGTCGTCTGCGAGAAGCCGCTCGCGGCGACCGCTGCCGATGCACTGCGTCTATATCAAGCGGCCGAGACGGCCGGGGTAAAGCACCTCGTCTGCTTCAACTACCGCTTCTTCCCGGCGGTGCGGCTCGCCTGGGAGCTCGTCCACAACGGCGAGCTCGGCACACTCCGCCAGGCGCGCTTCCGCTACTCGCAGGAGTGGCGCACCGACGTCGAGGCGGCATTACCGTCCCCGACCGGTGCGCTGGACATCATCGGCAGCCACGCCATCGACCTGGCACGGTTCCTCTGCGGCGAGATCACCTCCGTCTCCGCCGCGATTTCCTCGATCGCGCCCGAACGAACCTATCGCGGCGAACCGGCTGAGACCGACGACACGGTCGCGATCGTGGCGGAGCTCGAAGACGGACTCGTCGCGACAATCGACGCATCCCTCGTCGCACAAGGGCGACGCAACCATCTCGCCTGGGAGCTGAACGGCTCCAACGGCGCGCTCACATGGAACCTCGAGGAGCCCAACGTCCTCCGCGTCCACCGGCGCGACGCCGGCCGGACGCGCGGCTTCGCCGAGGTAATCGCCTGCGAGGAAGATCATCCCCTCGCGGCACCGTGGTGGCCTACCGGCCACGTGCTCGGCTGGGAGCACGGCCACATCAACATGCTCGCCCACTTCTGCGACGCGGTGGCAAACGACACCGCTATCGACCCTTACGGCGCGACGTTCCTCGACGGACTGCGTGTCGCCCAGGTCTCCGAGGCAGTCGAGGAGTCGGCGGCCACGGGCTCGAGGGTCGCAGTCGCGGAGATTCCGGTGTCGCCGGCATGACAGAGATCAGTGATCGTGAAGTTCAGGCCGACAAAAGTACGGATGCCTTGGCATCCCGCGAGTTCCGCCAGGGCCGGCGTGTCACGTCTGGCCCGGCGACCATCCGACCGTCCGCCGTCCTCGGACAGACAGGAAGCCACATGTTGTTGTCTTTGCCTCGACCTGCCGCACTCAGTATCGGATCCGACGGGACGATGGTGGGCCGAAGTGCGGGCTACCAAAAGCGGCTCGGAGATCTGGCCGGGACCTATAGAGACGAGGGTGCCTACCAGACTGCTCTTGCGGATCACGGCGCGGACCGGATCGTCTACTCCGTCGAAGAAAGCCGCGTGGCCGACGGCCCGGGCGCGCTCATCATTGGCACCAGCACGCTGCTTCCGGGACGAATCGGAGACGAGTTCGCGCTGACTCGCGGGCACCTGCACGCCATCGCCGACCGAGCCGAGCTGTACCACTGCCTGTCGGGAACAGGAGTCATGGTTCTGGAGACCATCGACGGGGCAAGCCAGGTCGTTGCACTAAGACCGGGGGATGCACTGCACGTGCCTGGTCACTGGTTGCACCGCAGCGTCAACGTCGGTCAGGAGCCTTTCGTCACTCTCTTCTGCTACAGCGCCGACGCCGGCCAGGACTACGGCATCATCGCTGACGCGGGCGGCATGGCGACGCTGGTCGTCGACGACGGCGCTGGTGGCTGGACGACCCGGAGAAATCCGAACCACCGCGGGTACCAGGCGCGATGAGCGTGAGCCACTCGCCGGCATGGTTGGATCCGGCAGCCGCGAAGATTCCGACGATGTACTCATCGAGGTCTCAACCGGCCAGTCGTCAATCATCTCGACTTCTCCCCCGCTGGGCCGCCGAGCTCGAGCTGGTGGTCACTGCCGCCACCGCGCCCACTCTCGGCGACTGCACCGAGGCGCCGCGGCTGCTGGACGACGCGATGGACGTGAGCTAGCTCGTCACCGACCGCTTCGGTTTGAGCTTCCGCGGCAACCACCCGCGGCCAAGACCGACGAGCCGCAAAAGACGTCATCAATCCCAACGATTAAAGGAGGTGGATCGTGACGGTTCTACAACCAGTCCACCTTGAGGGTCCTGACGTACCCTCTTTCGTCCGCCAACTGGCTGCTCTCCAGCAGCTGAGTGGTGGGCAGCTCCAGTGGCTGCCCCCGATCGGACTCGGCGAACCCGTTCCAGCCGCAGCCCATGCAGTGATCGTGCCGGACATGACTGGCCAGGCCTATCGGCTGTTGGACGAGTTCCGCCAGATTGAGCAGCCTATCCTCGTGGTCACCTCCGAGTTCGGGACGGTGTCGATGTGGGACTGGGAAATCATCGACTACTTGCGTGAACGCGGGGTCGCGACCATTGCGCCGACCTCGGTCGAGGAGTACCGCGACATACTCGGCAGCCTCGAAGCACGCGCTCAGCTCAGCCGATCAATCATGCTGGCATACCAAGACGACTTGGGTGCCGGCATGCAACCCGACATCTTCAAGCGCTTCTACTGGTGGGAAGACGAGTGCGTCGCCGACTTGGAGACGAACTTCGGCGTGCGCGTGGAGCGCCGCAGCTTCCGCGCCCTGGCCAGGCGGGCTGCTTCGGTCTCCGAGGAACGGGTACAGACCACCGCCCAAAGGATCGGCTCGACAGTGCCCATCACCGGCCTGAGCGGCGCCGGACAAGCTGAGGCGTTGCGGCTCTATCTGGCCCTCTGCGACGAGTTGGACGAGACACCGCACGTGATCGCAGCGGGAATCAACTGCCTCAATGAGTCGGCCACCTCTCCAACCACACCCTGCCTAGCCTGGAACCTGCTGTATGAGGAACGAGGGCTGATCTGGGGCTGCGAGGCGGACCTCACCTCGATGATCACCGAGGCAATCGTCCACCGCTCCCTGGGCGTGCCGGTGATGATGACGAACATCTACCCGTTTCTGATGGGCAACGCCGCCCTCAAACATGAGAAGATCCCCTACTTCCCACTGCGATCAGAGCCGGAGAACCACATCCTGGTTGCTCATTGCGGCTTCTTCGGCGTGGTGCCCCAATCCTTCGCCACCGAGTGGGTGCTGCGGTCCCGAGTCCTAGAGATCGTCGATCCCCTGGGTAATGCCATCGACGCCCGGTTCCCGACCGGGCCGGTCACCATCGTCAAGATCAGCAGTGACATGCGCCAGCTCACGGCAACTCCGGCAGAACTGACCGGGTACGAGCAATACGAGAACTCCGACTGCCTCAACGGAGCTGTCCTCCGGGTAGCCAACGGCTACGAATTCGTCGAGTCGACCCCTTCACACCACGTCGTCCTCGCGGTCGGTGATCTGAGCCGCCGACTCGACCTCCTGGCCGCCGCCTGGGGCCTCAACATCCGCCACGGTGCGCCGCTCACGGGTGGCCAGCCCAAAACCCGACCGGTTGCTCGGCCATGACCGGCCGGACCTTTCATCCGAACGGTGCTCGGCGGTCAGCAGCTCGAACAATTCGAGAACCGGGTCTGGCATCGAAAGGCACGTGAGATATCCGTACGCGTAAGCGCGCAACCTCATCGCGACACGTTCGGCCGCCACCGTCTAGCAGTTGCGAACGCCTCCGGCAATCAGCCAAACCACTCTCCTCGTTAGGAACCCCTGTGACCACCCCGATCCCCGCTACCACCGCGACTGTGACCACCGCTGACGCCGCTACACCGCTGCGCTTCGCCATGATCGGGGCCGGCGTGATGGCCCGCTACCATCTCCCGGCGCTTGCCGAACAACCAGGCGTCGGCTCCGTCGTCGCCCTCTGCGATGCCCGAGAGGAAGCGGTCAAGGCGGGAGCTGAGCTCGCGCCCGCGGCCCGCGGCTTCTCGACACTCGATGAACTCCTGGCAGAGGTCGAGATTGATGCCGCGATCATCGGGACGCCGCACTACTTGCACTTCCCACAGGCGCTCGAGTTGGTCCGACGCGGGATCCATGTCCTCATCGAGAAGCCGGTGACCTGCACCACGACCGAACTCCGCCAGCTCGCCGCTCAAAGCCAGAAGACTGGCGCCTTCGTGCTGCCAGGGCAGACCCGGCGCTTCGTGCGGGAGATGCGGTGGGCGCGTGCTCACATCGACGCGGATCCAGGATTGATCGGCGAGGTCACAACGTTCGCAATCCAGAGCCTGCAGGACCTCCGCGCCTATCCCGGCGGGCCGGGGCATTGGTTCTTCGACGGCAAACTTGCCGGCGGCGGTGTCGTCATCTCGCTCGCCGTGCACCAGCTAGACCTCCTGCGATACCTCACCGGGCAGGACTTCACCCAAGTCGCCGCCGCGGCGCTCTACGATCCCCCGTTCGTCAACGACGCGGAGTCCTCGATGAGCGCGATGCTGCAACTTGACAACGGTGCGGCCGGGACAATGCAGGCCTCCTACACCGCAGCTCGGGCGCCGTTTTCCGAATCGCTCAACATCATCGGCCGCAATGGCACGCTCGCTCAGCATGCGGAGAAGATCGGAGATTCTCGCGGTCCGCTCATGATTGCGTCCTCGCACGGGGCTGCTCCGACAGATTGGGCTGACCAGTACTCCGGGTGGGCGCAGATCACACCGGCTCGCGGCCTCGAGGACTGGGGGGCCAATGCGTTTGCAAATATGCAGGCCCACTTCGTGGACGTGATCCGCGGTCACGTTGATGCCGAGGTATCGCTGGAGCGCAACTTCAACACGATCGCCTGCATCGAGGCACTGATGCGCAGCGCGCGCGAGCAACGTCCTGTGGAGGTGGAGAAGTGGTGATCACCGGCCCCGCCACCGTTGCGGTGAACGGTTCGAAGGCGAGCTTCACGATCGGCGATACGGTCGTGGGTGACTACGTTCTCGACGACCCTTACAAGCCGTATCTGCATCCCCTGCGAACGCTTGGTGGTCGCGTCGTGTCCCTTGCGATGCCATTCGATCACCGGCACCACAAGGGACTCATGTATGGGCTTGTCGCGACTGACGTCAATTGGTGGGAAGAGGTTGGCTACCCGGACTACGTTCCGCTGGTCGGTGTCCAGACTTCAGAAAGCCTGGACACCCCGATGCCGGGCACCATTCGGCAGCAGCTGCGCTGGACCGCGGAGGATGGGTCACTTGCCACCTTCCTTGAGGACAGGACCATCAGTTGCACCGCAGGCGACGGCTTCGTGCGCTGGACTTGGAGTGCGAAGTTCCAAGTGCTGCGAGAGGTCACGATCAGGCAGAGCAAATGGTCGTTCCAGGGTTCGGATGGCACGGTTGTCAACTACCACGGGCTCGGCCTTCGATTCCCCCGGACATTCGGTTGGAGGGAGCAAATGGGCTCATGGAGCGGTGACGGTGTAGTCCGCCAAAACAACGTGCAGAACGTTGCGTATCCGGGGATGGGCGCGAATGAACTCATGGGCACCCGTCCGGCCGTCGTTGTCGTGAGCGACTACGTAGATGGCGAGATACCTGCGCCGAAGGTGAGTGTGCGTATTACGCAGCCTTCGTCGTCGCACGCGATCTTCGCGATGCGTCAGCCGTATACCCTCTTCGGCATCGGCCCATCCGTAGCCGGGCCCGTCAACTGCGCGGCCGGTGAGGAATTCCGGGAGCACTACGTCGTGGACGTCGCCGATGGCGACTTCGGCTGAGCGAGCATGACCCGCGGTGTGACGGTCGCCCGGTCACCATCGAAACCATCCGCCTGCTCGCGGGCTGTAAGGCGCGCGCCTGCTTCCCAGTGTGCCTGGTCTTCGCCGCGCCGAGCCGCCGCCAAAACGTCCGCACCTGCTCTGGGGGTTCCTGACGATTGCGCTGCCGGGTGAGGTTGCTGTGTATGAGCCGGAGCTGTTGCGCACGTTTCTCGCGGTGGCCCAGTCGCTGAGCTTCACCCGGGCCGGCGCGTCGCTGGGCATCGCGCAGTCGACAGTGAGCCAGCAGGTGCGCAAGCTGGAGCAGGCTGTCGGTCGGCCGCTGTTCGTGCGTGATACCCGTTCGGTGACGCTGACCGCCGACGGCGATGCGATGGCCGGTTTCGCCCGCTCGATCCTTGCCGCACACGAGGAGGCGGCGGGCTATTTCACCGGGTCCGGGCTGAGCGGGCGGCTGCGGTTCGGGGTCACCGACGACCTCGCGCTGACCCCCGTCCCGCGGATCCTGTGGGACTTCCGCCAGCAATACCCGCGCGTCGACCTCGAGCTCACCGTTTCGCAAAGCGAACTGCTGCAGCGTCGCGTCGAGTCCGGACACCTGGACGTTGCCTTCGTCAAGCAAGCGCCCGGCCAGCAGCGAGGACGCCTCGTGCGTCGCGACCGGCTCGTCTGGGCCGGGGTCGCCGGTGCCCAGCTCGGACGCGACTGGCCTGTTCCGTTGATCGTGTACCAGGCGCCGAGCATCACCCGCTCACTCGGCGTACGGGTCCTTGAGCAGGCCGGCTTGCCATATCGGGTCCGCTGCACGGTGAGGAGCGTGCTCGGCGCGGCCGCGGCCGCCCGCGCGGGCCTGGGCTTGGCGATCTTCACGCGCAGCCTGATACCCGACGACCTCGTCGAACTCCCCGCCGAGGCCGGCCTGCCCGACCTCGGCGACATCGACCTCGTCCTGCTCACCAAGCAACGCATCGCTAGCGATGCCGTTGAAGCGTTGGTCGCCGCGATCATCGCAAGAACGTCCGATCAAGGCGCCAACTGGAGCCACCCGGACCTGCCGCCGAGATCGCCCCTGCACGGCCGCGAATGAGCCCGGCCGGACTGGATAATGACGGTACTCACCGTTATCACGGAATGAAATTACAGTAATCTGATCAATTCCATTTCTGAATGATCGGGTCTCAGTCAGTCTTGATTGCACCGACACGTAACGACGAATTGGATGCCATGACTGCCGAGGCCGAAGCGGAACCTTCCTCCACGCCCGAAGCCCCGACCGTGCGACGCCGTACCACATTCAGCTCGCTGCGCACGCGCAACTTCCGCCTGATGGCGGCCAGTCAGCTGATCTCCAACATCGGCTGGTGGATGCAGTACACAGCGCTGAACTGGCTGGTACTCAGCCTCACCGGCAGCCCCGCCGCCGTGGGGCTGACGGCGGCGCTGCAGTTCGCACCGACCGTAGTACTGGGCATGGCGGGCGGGCTGCTCGCCGACCGCTACCCGAAGCGCCGGATCCTGCTTGTGAATGTCCGAAGTTGTCTGCACGGGATCCGCGCTGTCGGTGGAGGGTTGTGCAGGGGACTTCGAGTTAGGCCGGTGTACTGAACTCGTCTGC
>NZ_JBFAHB010000124.1:0-15049 GCF_040653975.1 Kribbella sp. NPDC050820 | reverse complement strand
GGCGTGTGGCCCGCCCGCCCCCCCCCCCGCCCCGGCCCCCCCCCCCCCGACCCGGCGTTCATCGAGCCGCTGCACAACGCCACCGGCGTGTTCATGACCGGTGGTAACCAGCTCAAGCTCGCCGGTGTCGTCACCGGTACGGCGTTCGGTCGCGCAGTCACCGCCGCCCACGCCCGCGGCGCGGCAGTCGGCGGCACGTCGGCGGGCGCGAGCATCCTGGCCGAGCACATGATCGCGTTCGGACGCGCCGGCGCGACCCCGCGGCAGCGGATGAGCCAGCTGTCCGGGGGTCTCGGCCTGGTCCAGGGCGCGATCGTCGACCAGCACTTCGCCCAGCGGAACCGGTACGGCCGGCTGCTGTCGCTGGTCGCCCAGTCCCCCGGGCTGCTCGGCATCGGCGTCGACGAGGACACCGCGGCGGTGGTCCGCGGCTCCCACCTGGAGGTCGTCGGCCGCGGCGCGGTGACGATCTTCGACGGCAGCCGGATCACGTCCAACGCCCACTACGCCAAGCGATCCGAGCCGATCCTGGCGTCGGGCGTCGTACTGCATGTGCTGCCTGCGACCGCGACGTTCGACCTGCAGGCGCGGGTGCTGCTGTCGTACGGACCGCAGCCGCCGGCCGAGGAGATCGCCGAAATGCAGGCCGCCGAGCGGGACCTGCAGAAGCTCGCCAAGGAGATCGCCGCCGAGGGGGTGTCACCCAAGTACTACGCGGATCGCAAGCGCCGGGCCGGTCGCCGTACGTCGAAACGGCCGGCGGCGGCCGGGGAGTCCAGACCGGAGGCGACCGAGCCGATCACGGCCGGCGCCGAACTCGACCACCCCGACCTGCCCGCACCCCGATCAGACAACGGATCCGCATGACCGACACGCACGGCACCCCCGCCCCCGACCTGAAGATCATCGAGACCCGCGTCTACCGCGGGCCGAACGTGTGGAGCTACGAACCGGCGATCCATCTGGTCGTCGACCTGGGCTCGCTGGAGAGCTTCCCGTCGAACACCATCCCCGGGTTCACCGAGAAGCTGCTCGCGGACCTGCCCCGGCTCGACCAGCACCACTGCTCGCGCGGCCGCAGGGGCGGCTTCATCGAGCGGCTGCACGAGGGCACCTGGCTCGGCCACATCGCCGAGCACGTCGCCCTCCAGTTGCAGCAGGAGGCCGGCCACGACATGCGCCGCGGGAAAACCCGCCAGGTGAAGGGTGTCCCGGGCCGCTACAACATCACCTACGCGTACGCCGACGAGTCGGTCGGGCTGGCCGCGGGCGAGCTCGCCGTGCGGTTCGTCAACCATCTGGTCCAGCCGGATCCTGCCTTCGACTTCACCACCGAGCTGGAGAAGTTCATCAAGCAGGCCGAGCGGACCGCGTTCGGGCCGTCGACGCAGGCGATCGTGGACGAGGCGGTGTCCCGCGACATCCCGTGGATCCGGCTGAACAAGGCCAGCCTGGTCCAGCTCGGCCAGGGTGTGCACGCGAAGCGGATCCGGGCCACGATGACGTCGGAGACCGGGTCGATCTCGGTCGACATCGCCAGCGACAAGGACCTGACCACGCGACTGCTCGCGTCGGCCGGCCTGCCGGTGCCGCGGTCGGAATCGGTCCGGACGGTCGACGAGGCGGTCGCAGTAGCGCACAAGATCGGGTACCCGGTGG
The DNA here is from genome assembly GCF_040653975.1 of Kribbella sp. NPDC050820. Classification (NCBI taxonomy): domain Bacteria; kingdom Bacillati; phylum Actinomycetota; class Actinomycetes; order Propionibacteriales; family Kribbellaceae; genus Kribbella; species Kribbella sp. NPDC050820. Next base: position 13,390 of record NZ_JBFAHB010000124.1, on the reverse strand, counting down.
TCTGCAAGCCGCTCGACGGCAACCACGGTCGCGGCGTGTGCCTGAACCTGCAGGACGCCGCCGCCGTCCGCGAGGCCTTCCCGATCGCGGCCGAGCAGTCCCGGCGCGGCTGGGTGATCGTGGAGAACTTCGTCACCGGCAAGGACTATCGCTGCCTGATCATCAACGGCCGGATGGAGGCGATCGCCGAGCGAGTCCCGGCCCACGTAGTCGGTGACGGCGTCCACACGGTGGCCGAGCTGGTCGACATCACCAACGCCGACCCGCGGCGCGGTGTCGGGCACGAGAAGATCCTGACCCGGATCACGATCAACAACGCCGCCCGGGAACTGGTCCGCAACCAGGGGTTCGAGCTGGACGACGTACCGCCCGAGGACACCATGGTGAAGCTGACGCTGACCGGGAACATGTCCACCGGCGGAATCTCGATCGACCGGACCTTCGAGGCACACCCGGAGAACGTCGAGATCGCCGAGGAGGCGGCCCGGATGATCGGGCTGGACATCGCCGGCATCGACTTCATCTGCCCCGACATCACCCAGCCGGTGCGCGAGACCGGCGGCGCGATCTGCGAGGTGAACGCGGCGCCGGGCTTCCGGATGCACACCAACCCGACGATCGGCGAGCCGCAGTACATCGCCAAGCCGGTCGTCGACATGCTGTTCCCGCCGGGCGCGACCAGCCGGATCCCGATCGTCGCGGTGACCGGGACGAACGGGAAGACCACCACGTCGCGGATGATCAGCCACGTCTTCAAGGGCCTCGGCCGCAAGGTCGGGATGACCTCGACCGACGGCATCGTGATCGACGAGCGGCTGGTGATCCGGCAGGACGCCTCCGGCCCGAAGTCGGCCCGGATGGTGCTGCAGAACCCGCGGGTCGACTTCGCCGTGTTCGAGGTGGCCCGGGGCGGGATCCTGCGCGAGGGCCTCGGCTACGAGCGCAACGACATCGCGGTCGTGCTGAACATCCAGCCCGACCACCTCGGGCTGCGCGGGGTGGAGACGCTCGAGCAGCTGGCCGACGTGAAGGCGGTGCTCGTCGAGGCGGTGCCACGGTCGGGGTACGCCGTACTGAACGCAGACGACCCGCTGGTGCGCAAGATGCGGCGGAAGTGTTCCGGCCAGGTGGTGTGGTTCAGCATGGCGGAGGCGGGCAGCGAGGTCCGCGACTACATCGACAGCCACTGCCGGCGAGGCGGGCGGGCGGTCGTCCTGGAGCGGTCGGACCTGGGCGACATGATCGTGGTCAAGCACGGCCGCCGGTCGATGCAGCTGGCCTGGACACACTTGCTGCCGGCAACGTTCGGCGGGCGGGCGATGATGAACGTGCAGAACGCGATGGCCGCCGCCGCGGCTGCGTTCGCGGCCGGGGCGCCGCTGCACGACATCCGGCAAGGGCTTCGGACCTTCAGTACGTCGTACTACCTGTCGCCCGGCCGGTTGAACGAGATCGACGTGGACGGCCGGACCGTGATCGTCGACTACTGCCACAACGCGCCGGCGATGCGGATGCTCGGTGACTTCGTCGACCGGCTCGGTGAGAGCCTGAGCGCCTCGTCGGAGCTCGGGCGGCCGTCCCGGATCGGCGTGGTCGCGACCGCGGGTGACCGGCGCGACGACGACATCCGGGAGCTCGGCGAGGTCGCGGCGCAACACTTCGACGTGGTCGTGGTCCGCGAGGACGCCCGGCTGCGCGGGCGCAAGCGCGGCGAGTCGGCGGCGCTGGTCGAGGCGGGTGTGCGGGCCGCGATGGAGAACGGTGCTCGCTGCCGGCAGGTCGACATCGAGCTCGACGAGCTGACCGCGATCCGGCATGCGCTGGGGCGGTCGAATCCGGGCGATCTCGTCGTACTGTGCGTCGATCAGCACCAGACGGTGCTGGCGGAGCTCGAGTCCGTCTCGCACCTGGCGCAGGCCGGGGCCCGGTCGGGTGACGAGGGCGGCGACCCGGACTTCGTCCAGCCCGACGAGGAGCGGGCAGACGATTGACGGGAACTTGCCTGAGGCAAGCCTCGTTGGCCTGTCCGTGACAGCGAAGTGACCACCAGACGACAGTTCTTCGGGTACGCCGGAGCGGCCGCCGCGGGTGCGGCCGTCTCCGGCGGTGCTGTGGTTGCCCTCGACAACGACAAGCCGGCGGAACTGTCAGTCGCACGGACGATCGAGCCGTACGGAGAGCACCAGCCTGCGATCGCGGCGCCTTCTCCGAAGCATTCTGAGTTGGTGGCGTTGAATCTCTTGCCGGGGGCGGACAAGGCGGCGCTTGGCCGGCTCATGCGGTTGTGGAGCAACGACATTGTGGCGATGGCCGGTGGGCGGGGGGCGCCCGGGGACACGGCGCCGGAGCTGGCGGTGGCGAATGTCGCGTTGACGGTCACGGTCGGGTTCGGGGCGCGGGTGTTCGGGCTGACCGGGCAGAAGCCGGCCGGGTTGGACGACCTGCCGGTGATGAAGCACGATCGGCTCGACGCGGCCTGGTCGGGGGGCGATCTGCTGGTGATGGTCGGCGCCGACGACGCGGTCAGCGTGGTGCACGCCGCACGGCGGCTCGTCGCCGACGCTAAGCCGTTCGCGACGCCGGTGTGGCGGCAGACCGGGTTCTGGAACGGCACCGGATCCGACGGGCAGCCGGTCACCGGCCGCAACCTGTTCGGCCAGGTCGACGGCACCGGCAACCCGGCCGTCGGTACACCGGAGTTCGACAGCACGGTGTGGTCGACCGACGGCCCCGACTGGTTCCGCGGCGGTACGACGCTCGTCGTACGGCGGATCCGGATGAACCTGGACACCTGGGACGAGCTCACCCGGTCCGAGCAGGAGCGAGCCGTCGGCCGCAAGCTGTCGAACGGCGCCCCGCTGACCGGCGCGGCCGAGCACGACGAGCTCGACCTGCAAGCCCGCGACGCCGACGGACGGCTGGTGATCGCCGAGAACTCGCACGCCCGGCTCTCCCACCACTCCGAGAACGACGGCCGCCGGATCTTCCGCAAGGGCCTCAACTACGTCCACGACTCCGGCCCGGCCCGTGAGTCCGGCCTGATCTTCCTCAGCTACCAGGCCGACGTCGCCGGCCAGTTCCTGCCCCTCCTGGCCCGCCTCGACGCGGCCGACGCCCTGAACGAGTGGACCACCACCATCGGCTCCGCCGTCTTCGCCCTCCCACCCGGCTTCCTGCCCGGCGGCTGGCTGGCCCAGAACCTTCTCGGCTGAAACGTCAGCCAAGGGCTTCGGGGCGGCGGGGCAGCCAGCGGCGCCTCGGTTCGTCGCGGTCGATCCAGTCGAGGTCTTCGGAGAGTACGGCGTCGTTGGAGCGGTTGGCGTACGGGTCGGGTGGGGGTGGCGGGGGCGGGAGGGCGCGGAGTTTGAGGGCGGTCATGGGGATGGCGAGGAGGACGGCGAGGACCAGCCAGGGCCAGTACTCTCGGAGGACAGGCTCGAACGACTGGAAGAACGCGTCGGTTGCCGCGTCGGCGGTCTGGTCGACAGGCTGGCCCGTGGGGGCGAGGCTGATGACGCGGACGCCGGCGACAACGCCGAAGGACGCCAGGTAGAAGGCGGCCAGCGGGACCCAGAAGTACGCCGACCGCCAGCCACGACGCCAGCAGGCGACGTACAGCAGCAGCGCCAGACCGACCGCGACGAGCAGGCCGTTCAGCTGCCACAGCCAGCGCCAGTCCTGCAACTGGTTCGCCGGGCGCAGCGCCAGCCACGCCACCGGAATCGCCAACGCGAAAGCGGCCACCACCGAGCTTCGGGTACCCACGGCGCCGAACAGCCCGCCCACGGCGCTTGCCACCAGCAACGTGAGCAGGAGCCTGGTGTCGGTGAAGGAGTTCCCGGTCAGCCACCACATGCCCGCGGCAACGACCAGGACGAGCGGCAGGGTCAGCCGGATCCGCCGGACGAACAGCCCGGCCGCGATCCCGCCGGCGTACCCACCCAGGATGAGCAGGTCCAGCCGCGACGGCACGAAGAGCGTCGTACCGTCCGGGAGCCCCTTCAGGTAGGTGGCGGCGAAACCCGCCACGAACCAGGCGACGACCGCGGACGGCACCGACCACAGGTAGCGCATGTTCACCCCGTTCCCGCCCCAACCGCGGGCGGGCAGGGGCTAGTGGTGGGCTCTCTCGACCTTGGCCTTCAAGATCTCCGGTGTGTCGACGGTAGCCCCCTCGGCCCGCAACCAGGCGTCAAGACTCGCCCGATCCTGCAGAGACATCACCGCGACCACGTCCCCGGGCTTGGCCTCGCCGACCAGCGCCTGCGCCGCCGCCAGCTCGGTCGGGTACGACGGCACGTCGTCCACTCCGACCGACGCCGCGCCCTCCCGGAACACCGCGTCGAGCTCCGAGGGCGGCCGGCCCCGCAGGTAGTCGCTCTTGTGGCCGATCATCACCCGGTCCGCGGCCCGGGCGCCCATCGCCCCGAGCGCCAGCACCATGTCGTCGGCCCGGTCGCCCGGTGACCCGAGCGCGAGCAGCAGCCGTCCGTCCGGCGGCCGGACGCCGTGCATGATCTCGAGCAGCGCCTCCAGGCCGGCCTCGTTGTGGGCGAGGTCGATCACCACGGTGAAGTCGCGCAGCGAGTACATGTTCATCCGGCCGGGGTTGTTCTCGTTCGGCGCGAACGAGTTCAGCCCCTCGATCACCGCGGCCCGCGGCAGCCCGAGCCCGAGCGCCGCCGAGGCCGCGGCCAGCGCGTTCTCCACGTTGAAGTGCGACAGCCCCGACAACGTCATCGGTACGTCGACGACCTTCAGCAACGGCTCCGGGTCGCTGGCCTGGTCGAGCACGGTGATGAACCCGTCGAGCACGGTCGTCGCCCGGCCGCCCTCGTCCAGCACGGTCCGGATCGACGGCGAGTCGGGGTCGCGGGAGAACACCCAGCACTTGGCCGGCGAGCCGAGCCGCATCGCGAACGTCCGCGGGTCGTCGCCGTTCACCACGCACCAGCCCCGCGGCCGGGTGATCTGCGTGATGACCGCCTTCACCTCGGCCAACTGGTCGACCGTGTCGATCCCGCCGAGGCCGAGGTGGTCCGCAGTCACGTTGGTGACCACCGAGACGTCGTTCGAGGTGACGCCGACGCCACGGCGCAGGATGCCGCCGCGGGCGGTCTCGGTGACCGCGAGCTGGATCCCGGGCTGGGACAGGACCTGACCGGCGCCGCTCGGGCCGGAGAAGTCGCCGTACTTGACCAGCTTGCCGTCGAAGTACACGCCGTCGGTACTGGACCAGCCGACGTGCAGGCCGGCGGCGCGGCCGATGTGCGCGATCATCCGCGAGGTGGTGGTCTTGCCGTTCGTCCCGGTCACCGCGACCACCGGCACCTTCGGCCGCAGCGTCGGCGGCGGGTTGCCCGGCGGCTCGTTGCGCACCCGGTCGCCGACGGTCCCGGTCAGGTCGGTCAGGTCCTCGGTGCCGAACGCGTCCAGGACCTCGACGATCGCCGCGCCGAGCGCCCGGGCCCGGCCTTCGTGTGCCCACGGGAAGGCGACGACGAGCCGCCGTACGTCGGACTCCGGGCGGACCCGGACGCCGATCCGGCCGATCCCGGCCTCCCGCGCGATCCGCCGTACGACGTGACCGGCGACCCGGATCGCGAACCGCTGCCGGAAGCCGGAGCCGATCCGGCCGGGCCGGGTCGCGCCGAGCCCGATGGCCTGGGCGTAGGCCTTCGCGGCCGGAGCCGGGGCGTCGACGAGTGCGGACACGTCGAGCGTGAGCTTGACGGCGGCACGGCTGAAGTAGAGGTTGGCTCCGTCCAGGACGCGGAGCTCAACCAGCGATGTGGCCAACCCCTAGGCTCCCATCGCGTGGTAGCCGCCGTCGACGTGCACGATCTCGCCGGTGGTCGCGGGGAAGAAGTCGCTGAGCAGGGCGACGATGGTCCGGCCGGTCGGCTCGAGGTCGGCCGGGTCCCAGCCCAGCGGAGCCTTGTCCAGCCACGGCTCCTCGAACTTCTCGAAGCCCGGGATCGCCTTGGCGGCCAGCGTCTTCAGCGGGCCGGCCGAGACCAGGTTGCAGCGGATGCCCTGGGCGCCGAGGTCGCGGGCCAGGTACCGGTTCGTCGACTCCAGCGCGGCCTTGGCCACACCCATCCAGTCGTACCCGGGCCAGGCCACGGTCGCGTCGAACGTCAGTCCGACGACACTGCCGCCGCGGCTCATCAGCGGCGCGCAGGTGACGGCCAGAGCCTTCAGCGAGTACGCCGAGACGTGCACGGCCTGCGACACGTCCTCCCACGGACCATCCAGGAACTTGCCACCCAGGATGGTCTCCGGGTTGCCGTACGCGATCGAGTGCACGACACCGTCCAGGCCGTCGACGTGCTCACGGACGGCGTCCGGCAGCGCGGACAAGTGGTCGGGATTGGTGACGTCCAGCTCCAGCACGGGAGGCTCGACAGGCAGGCGTTTGGCGATCCGTTTGGTGATGCTCAGCGCGCGGCCGAAGTTCGAGATCAGCACGGTGGCGCCCTGTTCCTGCGCCACCTTGGCCGTGGCGAAGCCGATCGAGGAGTCCAGCGTGACTCCGGCGACCAGGATCCGCTTGCCGTCGAGGATGCCCACCGGCGTCCCTTTCTAGAGTTGGTGTTGGCTAGTTGCCCATGCCGATGCCGCCGTCGACCGGGATCACCGCACCGGTGATGTACCCGGCCTCCTCGGAGGCGAGCCAGCGGACCGCGTTCGCGATCTCCTCGGTCAGGCCGAACCGGCCGAGCGGGATCTGGCTCAGGTACTGCTTCTGGGTCTCCTCCGGCAGCACCGCGGTCATATCGGTCTCGACGAAACCGGGCGCGACCACGTTCGCGGTGATGCCGCGGCTGCCCAGCTCGCGGGCGATCGAGCGGGCCATGCCGATCAGGCCGGACTTGCTGGCCGCGTAGTTCACCTGGCCGGGCGAGCCGAGCAGGCCGACCACCGAGGAGATGAACACGATCCGGCCCTTGCGCAGCCGCAGCATACCCTTGGCTGCGCGGCGGGCGACCCGGAACGAGCCGGTGAGGTTCGTGTCGATCACCGAGGACCAGTCGTCGTCGCCCATCCGCAGCAGCAGCGTGTCGCGGGTGATGCCGGCGTTGGCCACCAGCACCTCGACCGGGCCGTGCTGGTCCTGGATCGTGTCGAACGCCGCGTCGACCTGCTCCTGGTCGGTGATGTCGCACTTGACGCCGAGGAAGCCCTCCGGCGGCGGGCTGGTGTTGTAGGTGACCGCGACCTGGTCGCCGGCCTCCTTGAACGCGGTCGCGATCGCCAGCCCGATGCCCCGGCTGCCACCAGTCACCAACACAGACCTGCTCACAAGCCCTCCTCACGTCGCCAGTCGCACGAACGCTATCGCGGCCACCGGCACCATCGTTCGAGGGGTTATCCCCCCGAACGATGGGTTCTGTGTCGGTGTACGCGGGGAGAACCCATCACCCGGCGGGATATCCCCTCGAACGCTGCGGTGGGTCAGGAGTCTTCGAGGCGGAAGCCGACCTTCATGCCGACCTGGTAGTGGTCGATCTGGTTGTCGACGATGTGGCCGCGGATCTCGGTGACCTCGAACCAGTCGAGGTGCCGCAGTGTCTCCCCGGCCCGGGTGATGCCGTTGGTGATCGCCTCCTTCACTCCTTCCCTGGAGGTGCCGACGATCTCGGTCACGCGGTAGGTGCGATCGGTCATGAGACGAACCTCTCCATCCTGGCTGCGCCCGGGCGAACGACGCGGCGTACCGTTGTTCTTGGTGAGGAGGATAGATGTCACGACGCCGTGAGCGGGCCGGTGAGACCGTCATCTCGGTGACGAGTGCCCAGCCGGGCCGGTCGGAGGATCTGGACAGCCGGATCGCGCGCTACGCGTGGATGATGTCGATCCGGATCGTCTGCTTCGTGCTCGCCGTCCTCACCCCGTCGCCGTGGCGCTGGATGTTCATCGTCGCTGCGGTCTTCCTGCCGTACGTCGCAGTCGTGCTGGCCAACGCGCACCGGACCACCACGCTGGACGCCGCAGACCCCTTCGTGGCGCCCGAACGCCCTGCGATCGGATCGCATCCGGTCGTCATTGCGAAGCCCGCCGACGAGCCTGATCCGGGCCGCAAGATCGACACCGAAAAGTGATCTGTGCCGGGACTGGAAACTTTGGCACCATCCGTGTCAGAATCTCCCGCGTGCTCTGAAGTTCACTGATGAAATTCAGGGACATGATGCGGCGTCGGACGGCTCCCCCCGTGGCTGTCCGACGTCGCTTCATTTTCCCCACTCTTTTGATTATTGAGTGGTCAGCAACAATCTCCCAGGAATGGCTGTCATGACCGAAGAAGTCCTGCCGTCCACCTGCTCTGCCAGGGGTTGCGGGGCGCCGGCGCAGTGGGCGCTGCTCTGGAACAACCCGAAGATCCACACCCCGGATCGGCGCAAGACCTGGCTGGCGTGTGACGAACACAAGGACAGCCTGTCCGACTTCCTCGGCCGCCGGTCATTCCTGCGCGAGGTCGAGCCTTTCTCCGGGTGAATCCGCGGAGACCCGAAAAACTGCATTTCCGGATTGGGCCAGAACCGGGCGCGGTGGAATCAGCGCTGCTTGGCGCGTTCCGGCCGTTGCGGTGGTTCAGCCGCCGATCGCGGACATCGGCCGGGTCGGCTGCAGGAAGCTCGGGTCGTTGATCCCGTGCCCCGGGAGTTTGTTCCGCATCGCACGCCGCCAGCGGTCGGCCAGCTCCTCGTCGTCGGCGCCGGCCCGCAACGCCGTCCGCAGGTCCGACTCGGTGCGGGCGAACAGGCAGTCGCGGACCTGACCGTCGGCGGTCAGCCGGACCCGGTCGCAGTCACCGCAGAACGGGCGGGTGACCGAGGCGATGATGCCGACGGTCTGCGGCCCGCCGCGAACGGTGAAGGACTCGGCCGGGGCACTCCCCCGGGCCGCCGCGTCGGTCGGCTCGAGACCGAACGGCTCGGAGAGCTGGTCGAGGATCTCGTCCGCGGTGACCATGGTGGCCCGGTTCCAGCCGTGCTGGGCGTCCAGCGGCATCTGCTCGATGAACCGCAGCTCGTAGCCATGTTCCAGGCAGAACTCCAGTAGCTCCGGCGCCTGCTTGTCGTTGAGGCCGCGCATCAGGACTGCGTTGACCTTCACCGGCGTCAGCCCGGCCGCCTGCGCCGCTTCGAGCCCGGCCACCACGTCCTTGAGGCGATCCCGGCGGGCGAGCTGCACGAACGTGTCCGGCCGGATCGTGTCGAGGCTCACGTTCACCCGGTCCAGGCCGGCGTCCTTGAGCGCCGTGGCCTGCCGGGACAAGCCGATCCCGTTCGTGGTGAGCGACACCTGGGGCCGCGGCAGGAGCTCCGTCGTACGCGCGACGATGTCGACCAGGCCGCGGCGGAGCAGCGGCTCGCCGCCGGTGAAGCGGATCTCGTGTACGCCGAGTAACTGGACGGCGACGGAGACGAGCCGAACCACCTCGTCATCCGTCAAAAGCTCGGGCTTCGCCAGCCAGTCGAGGCCTTCCTCCGGCATGCAGTACGTGCAGCGCAGGTTGCATCGATCCGTCAGCGACACCCGCAGGTCCGTGGCGACCCGGCCGAACCTGTCCGCCAGACCCAGCTGCGTCACCTCTTCGGTAGCCGTCACGCCCCCCAGCCTACGTGCCGGGGACCGACTGTTTCAGGGCATGGCTTAAGTTCGAGATGTGGGTCGTCTGATGAATGTCCGCTGGATCGCCGCCGCGCTGGCGGTCCTGGTGCTCGCCGGGGTGTGCGTCCAGCTGGGCCGCTGGCAGTTCCACCGCCTCGACGAGCGCAAGGCACGCAACGACGTCACCCGCGCCAACCTGGCCGCTCCCCCGGCCTCGATCGACCAGATCGTCGGCGCGGACGGCGTGGTCGGCGACCAGCACGCCTGGCGGACGGCCGTCGTCACGGGCCGGTACGACGCCTCGAAGCAGATCGTCCTGCGGTACCGCAACGTGAACGACCGCCCGGGGTTCGAGATCGTCACCCCGCTGGTGCTCCCCGACGGCAAGGCGGTCCTGGTCGACCGCGGCTTCCTGACCCGCCAAGGCGCCGAGCTCGCCCCTGGCCATGTCCCCGCGGTCCCGTCCGGCGAGGTCACGATCACCGGCCGGCTGCGCCGCAGTGAGCGCGGCGGAAGCACCACGGGCGGCACCCCGGACAACGGCACGGCACGCCTGATCAACGGCCCGGACTTCGCCAAGGTCCTCAACCTGAACCTGTACGACGGCTACCTGACCATCGACAAGCAGGAACCGGCCAACGACGCCGCGTTCGGCGCGTTCCCGGGTCCGGAGATCGACGACGGGCCACACTTCTTCTACGGGCTGCAATGGTTCTTCTTCGCCCTGCTCGCCCTCGGTGGACTGGTCTACTTCTCCCGACAGGAAGTACGCGGTGACAAATCCGAAGACGACGCGGCCGAACCGGCCAGGCCCGAAGTCCCTGCCGGAGCGGCGGATCGAGGACTACGCGCTGATCGGTGACCTGCAGACGGCCGCGCTGGTCTCGAAGCAGGGCTCGATCGACTGGCTGTGCTTCCCGCGGTTCGACTCACCGGCCTGCTTCGCCGCGCTGCTCGGCACCGACGAGAACGGGCACTGGCGGCTCTCACCTCGCGACGCCGACGCGAAGAGCAGCCGGCACTACCGCGACGACACGCTGGTCCTGGAGACCGAGTGGTCCACGCCAGGCGGCTCGGTGCGGGTGATCGACTTCATGCCACCACGTGATGCAGCGCCAGACGTCGTACGGATCGTGCAAGGGGTCAGCGGGACCGTGTCGATGCGGTCCGAGCTACGGCTGCGGTTCGACTACGGCCACGTCGTTCCGTGGGTACGGCGGGCCGACGGCCAGGTGGTCGCGATCGCCGGGCCGGATGCGGTGTCGTTGCGGTCCGACGTCCACCAGTACGGCCGCGACTTCGCGACGTACGCGGACTTCGAGGTGTCGGCCGGCGACCAGGCCTGGTTCGTGCTCACCTGGCATCCGTCGCACCACCCGGTGCCCAACCCGACCGACGCGATCGCCTCGCTCGCGCCGACCGAGAGCTACTGGACCGAGTGGATCGGGCAGACAGCCGACGCGGACGGGTTCGAGGACGAGGTCACCCGGTCGATCCTGACGCTCAAGGCGCTCACGTACGCGCCGTCCGGCGGCATCGTCGCGGCGCCGACGACCTCGCTGCCGGAGTTGCTCGGCGGGCAGCGGAACTGGGACTACCGGTTCTGCTGGCTGCGCGACGCCACGATGACGCTGGCGGCGATGCTGCGCTCCGGGTTCACCGACGAGGCCGCCGCATGGCGGGACTGGCTGCTGCGGGCAATCGCCGGCGACCCGGCCGACCTGCAGATCATGTACGGCGTCACTGGCGAACGCCGGCTGACCGAGTTCGAGGCCGACTGGCTGCCCGGGTTCGGCGGCGCGCAGCCGGTGCGGATCGGCAACGCGGCCGCGGAGCAGCTGCAGCTCGACGTGTTCGGCGAGGTGATGGACGTCCTCGCGCTCGCCCGGGAGACCGGGATCGGGCCGAGTGACGACGCCTGGGCGATGCAGCGCGGCCTGATGCGGCACCTGACCGGCATCTGGGACCAGCCGGACGAAGGGATCTGGGAGGTCCGCGGCGGGCGGCAGCAGTTCACGTACTCGAAGGTGATGGCCTGGGTCGCGTTCGACCGGGCCGCCCGGGCGGTCGAGCGGTTCGGCATGAGCGGTCCGGCCAAGCAGTGGCGCGCGACCGCGGACCAGATCCACCGCGAGGTGTGCGAGAAGGCGTTCGACGCCGACCGCGGAACGTTCACCCAGGCCTTCGGCAGCAAGGCGTTGGACGCCGCGGTGCTGCTGATCCCGCAGGTCGGGTTCCTGCCGCCGGACGACCCGCGGGTGGCCGGCACGGTCGACGCCGTCCAGAAGGAGCTCGGGTACGACGGCTTCGTCCGCCGCTACCACACCGAGCACACCGACGACGGCCTGCCGGGCGACGAGGGCGCGTTCCTGATCTGCTCGTTCTGGCTGGCCGACTCGCTGGCCCTGCTCGGCCGGGTCGGCGAGGCCCGCGAGCTGTACGAGCGACTTGTTGCCCTGCGCAACGATGTCGGCCTGCTCGCGGAGGAGTACGACCCGGTCAGCGGCCGGATGCTGGGGAACTTCCCGCAGGCGTTCTCGCACCTCGGGCTGGTCAACACCGCCTGGCACCTCAACAACAGCGAGAGTCCGCTGCGCCGGTCGGCGTACTAGAACTTGCCGTCGGCCACCAACTGGCCTCGGCGTGCGAGATCCGCACCCGTGAGGCAGGATGGTGCCGTGGACCTCGGACTGCGCGATCGCACCTACATCGTCACCGGCGCCAGCGCCGGCCTCGGCTTCGCCACGGCGAAGGCGCTGGCCGCGGAAGGCGCCCGGGTCGTCATCTCCAGCCGGAACGAGGAGTCGATCGCGCGCGCCGCGGCCGAGCTCGGCGAGAACGTGGTCGGCATCCCGGTCGACAACGCCGACCCGGAGAGCGCGGAGCGGCTCGCCGCGACCGCGATCGCCAAGTGGGGCGAGCTGCACGGCGCGCTGATCAGCGTCGGCGGCCCGCGCCCGGGGACGGCCCTCGACACCGACGAGGAGGACTGGCGCAACGCCTTCGACAGCGTGTTCCTCGGCGGCCTCCGGATCGCCCGCGCGGTCGCCCGGGCGGGCTCGGAGGGCACGTCGATCGCGTTCGTGCTGTCGTCGTCGGTGAAGTCCCCGATCCCCGGCCTGGCGATCTCGAACGGTCTGCGCCCCGGCCTGGCCATGATCGCGAAGACGCTCGCCGACGAGCTCGGCCCGAACGGGATCCGCGTCAACGGCCTGATGCCCGGCCGGATCTCCACCGACCGCCTCAAGGAGCTCGACGCCAAGGGCGGCGACCCCGACGCCGCCCGCCGCGCCTCCGAGAAGACCATCCCCCTGCGCCGCTACGGCACCCCCGACGAGTTCGGCCGCGTCGCCGCCTTCGTCCTCTCCCCCGCCGCCTCCTACCTCACCGGCAGCATCATCCCCATCGACGGCGGCGCGCTCCGCGGAATCTGAACCCCCGGGCGACCGACAGCCCTGAGGTACGGCTACTCCGGCGAGCAGACTGTCGTCGCGGGTACTCGCCCACGCGGGTACTCGCCCACGCGGGCCGTGGTTGCGCGTGCTGCGGTAAGCGGGCCGTGGTCGCGCGTGCTGCGGAAAGCGGACTGTGGTTGCGCGTGCTGCGGAAAGCGGACTGTGGTCGGGCGTGCTCCGGGCCGGCGGACTGTGGTTCGCGTGCTGTTGCAGGCGGAGTGTGGGGGCGCGGCTCCGGGCTGCTTGATCGTGCTGGTCGTGGTGGTGTGCGTCAAGGGCGCCTTCGGCGTCCGCTGCGCGGATCTTCGACCCTTGAC
>NZ_JBFAHB010000123.1:0-16412 GCF_040653975.1 Kribbella sp. NPDC050820 | reverse complement strand
CCTCCGGCGCGGCGGGTCATGGGGCTGGAACTCCCGGCCTTCCCTCGTCACTCCGGTCGCTTCGCTCCCTCCGCTCCTCAGTCCAGGCCGGGAGGCACCATGACCGGCTACCCGCACCTGCTGGAGCCGCTCGATCTCGGGCATGTCGTACTGCCGAACCGGGTGATCATGGGCTCGATGCACACCGGCCTGGAGGACCGGGCGAAGGATCTGCCGAAGCTGGCCGCGTACTTCGCCGAGCGGGCCCGCGGCGGCGTCGGCCTGATGGTGACCGGCGGCTACGCGCCGAACCGGACCGGCTGGCTCACGCCCTTCGGCTCCAGGCTCACGAGTCGGCGGCAAGCCCGCAAGCACCGGATCGTCACCGACGCGGTGCACGCCGAGGGCGGCCGGATCGCGCTGCAGATCCTGCACGCCGGCCGGTACGCGTACCACCCGTTGAGCGTCTCCGCCTCCGCGATCAAGGCCCCGATCAACCCGTTCAAACCCCGTGCCCTCACCGACCGCGGGGTGCAGAAGCAGATCAAGGCGTACGTCGACTGCTCCGCCTACGCCCGCGAGGCCGGGTACGACGGTGTCGAGATCATGGGGTCCGAGGGCTACTTCATCAACCAGTTCCTGTCCGAGCGCACCAACCAGCGGGCCGACCGGTGGGGCGGCAGCCCGGAGAACCGGCGCCGGATCGCGGTCGAGATCGTCCGCCGGACCCGGGAACGGGTCGGCGACGACTTCGTGATCATCTACCGGCTCTCGATGGCCGACCTGGTCGAAGGCGGCCAGAGCTGGGACGAGGTCGTTGCGCTGGGCAAAGAGATCGAGGCGGCCGGCGCCTCGATCATCAACACCGGCATCGGCTGGCACGAGGCCCGGGTGCCGACCATCGTGACCTCGGTGCCGCGGGCCGCCTTCACGTCGGTGACCGCCGCGTTCAAACCGCACGTGCGTATCCCGGTCGTCACGTCCAACCGGATCAACCTGCCCCAGGTCGCCGAGGAGGTGCTGGCCCGCGGCGACGCCGACCTGGTCAGCATGGCCCGGCCGTTCCTGGCCGACCCGGACTGGGTGCTCAAAGCAACCACCGACCGAGCCGACGAGATCAACGTCTGCATCGCCTGCAACCAGGCCTGCCTGGACCATGTGTTCGCCAAGCGGAAGGCGAGCTGCATGGTCAACCCGAGGGCGGCCCGTGAGACCGAGCTCCAGTTGCTGCCGACTCGCCGTACCAAGAACCTTGCGGTCGTCGGTGCGGGGCCGGCCGGGCTGGCCGCGGCGGTGACGGCGGCCGAGCGGGGGCACTCGGTGGAGCTGTTCGAGGCCGCCGACGAGATCGGCGGGCAGTTCGGGATCGCGCAGCGGATCCCCGGCAAGGAGGAGTTCGCCGAGACGATCCGGTACTACCGGCGCCGGCTCGAGCTGACCGGCGTCAAGCTGCACCTCGGCCGCCGCGCGACCGTCGACGACCTGGCCGGCTTCGACGAGATCGTGCTGGCCACGGGCGTCGTACCGCGCGTCCCGGCCATCCCCGGCATCGACCACCCAAAGGTCCTCTCGTACGTCGACGTCGTCCGCGACCGTCGACCGGTCGGAGCCACCGTCGCGGTGATCGGAGCGGGTGGGATCGGTGTGGACGTGAGCGAGTTCCTGACCACCGAGTCGTCGCCGGCGCTGGACATCGAGGCGTGGAAGGCCGAGTGGGGTGTGACCGATCCGGCAATCGCGCCCGGCGCACTCACCAAGCCGCGGCCCGAGCCGTCGCCCCGGCAGGTCTACCTGCTGCAGCGCAAGACCGGGAAGATCGGCGCCGGCCTCGGCAAGACCACCGGCTGGGTGCATCGCGCCGCCTTGAAGAACAAGCAGGTCGAGCAGTTGCGGGGCGTCAACTACGAACGCATCGACGACGCCGGCCTGCACCTGACCTTCGGTCCGGATCGCAGGGATGCAAGGGTTCTGGACGTCGAGACCGTCGTCGTCTGCGCCGGCCAGGAGCCGGTCCGCGACCTCGCCGACGCGCTCCGGGACACCCGGCGCCCGGTCCACCTGATCGGCGGAGCCGACGTCGCCGCCGAGCTCGACGCGAAGCGTGCGATCGACCAGGCCACCCGGCTCGCGCTCACTCTGTGATCCCGTCCGGGCACTGAACGCAAAGCTGACAGTTCAATTAAGGTAAGGCTATCCTCTGCTCCATGCAGGAGACGGTGGGGCTGACAGGAGACGACCTGCGCCTCGGCTATCACGGCAAGCTGGTGGTCGACGGTGCGTCCCTGCATATCGAAGCGGCCAGTGTCACTGCGCTGGTCGGCCCGAACGGCAGCGGGAAGTCGACGCTGCTGCGTGCCCTGGCCCGGCTCCATCACCCCGATGGCGGCCGGATCACCTTCCCGGACGGGGTGAACGCGCTCGACCTGTCCGCGAAGGAGTTCGCCCGCAAGGTCACGCTGCTGTCGCAGTCGCGGCCGACTCCCAACGGCGTGAGCGTGCGCGACGTCGTCGGGTACGGCCGGCATCCGCACCGCGGGCGCTGGCGGACCGACGACCCGGACGGCAAGCGGGCCATCGACCACGCGATGGCGGTCACCGGGGTGACCGCGATGGCGGACCGGGCGGTCGACGAGCTGTCCGGAGGCGAGCTGCAGCGCGTGTGGCTCGCGACCTGTCTGGCGCAGGACACCGGCGTCCTGCTGCTCGACGAACCGACCACGTTCCTCGACCTGCGCTACCAGATCGAGATCCTCGACCTGATGCGCGAGCTCGCCGACCAGCATGGGGTCGCGGTCGGCGTCGTACTGCACGACCTGAACCAGGCCGCCGCCGTCGCGGACCGGGTCGCACTGCTCGATCGAGGGCGGGTACGTGCGTCCGGCACGCCGGAGGAGGTGCTCGAGGCCGATGCGCTGTCCGAGACCTACGGCATCCGCATCGAGGTCGGCACCGACCCGGCCACCGGCCTCGTCACCACCCGCCCGATCGGCAAGCATACAAGCCGCGTCACCACTATCTGAGGGTCAAAAGATGAAGAGAACCACTGCTCTGCTGGCTGCTGCCCTGTTCGCGCTGACGGCGTGCGGGACGAGCGAACCCGCCACCACCGACGCCGGCGCGCAGACCACGGCCCAGCCGGTCTCGGTCACCGACGCGCGCGACAAGAAGGTCGACCTGAAGGCGCCGGCCACCAAGGTGGTCGGCCTGGAGTGGGGCGCGATCGAGAACCTGATCACCCTCGGCGTGATGCCGGTCGGCGTCGCCGACGTGAAGGGCTACACCGCCTGGGTGACCGCGGAGAAGCTCGACGCCTCGGTGAAGGACGTCGGCACCCGCGGCGAGTCCAGCGTCGACGCGATCGCCGCGCTCAGCCCGGACCTGATCATCACCACCACCGACGAGTCGGCGAACTCGATCACCCAGTTCGAGAAGATCGCCCCGGTGCTGGTGATCCGCGGCGCGGACGCGGCCAACGCGATCCCGCAGATGAAGACCAACCTGGAGCTGATCGGCAGCGCGATCGGCAAGGCCGACCAGGCCAAGCAGGTCAACGCCGACTTCGACAAGGCGGTTGCCGAGGGCAAGCAAAAGATCGCCGACGCGGGCAAGGCCGGCGAGAACTTCACCATGGCCGACGGCTGGAAGCAGGGCAGCACGGTCTCGGTCCGGATGTACACCACCGGCTCGCTGCTCGGCGCGGTGACCACCGAGCTCGGCCTGAAGAACGGCTGGACCGGCGCCGGTGACAAGGACTACGGGCTGGCTCAGACCGACCTCGAGGGCCTGACCAAGCTGCCGAACGGCAACTTCCTCTACATCGCCAACAACGCCGACGGCGGTGACGTGTTCGGCGGCGACCTGGCCAAGAACGCGATCTGGAAGAACCTGCCGTTCGTGAAGAGCGACGACGTGCACCGGCTGCCGGACGGCATCTGGATGTTCGGCGGCCCGAAGTCCACCCAGCAGTTCATCGACGCGGCCGTCCAGGCAGTCACCTCTTGACCCAGACGACCGCCCCGAGGCCTGATCTTCAGGTCTCCGAGGCACTGCAGCAGCCGGTACGGCGGCTCCGGGTGGCGACCGTCTTCGTGATCGCCACGGTCGTCGCCGTACTGCTGGCTGCTGTGCACCTCACCCAGGGCACGTCGTCGGTGAACGCCGGCGACCTGCTCCGGCTGCTGGTCGGCCAGGGCACGGACAACTCGGCCAACGTGCTGATCGCGTCCCGGCTGCCCCGGCTGCTGGCCGGTGTCCTGGTCGGCGTCGCGCTCGGCTTCGCCGGCGCCGGCCTCCAGTCGCTGGCCCGGAACCCGCTCGCTTCGCCGGACACGTTGGGGGTCAACGCCGGGGCCTATCTCGCGGTCGTGGTCGTGGCCGCGTTCGGGGTTTCGCTGCCGGTGCTGCCCGCCGGGGGAGTCGCCTTCCTCGGCGGGCTGGCGGCGGCCGTCCTGGTCCTCGCCTTGTCGGCGGGCGGCTCGTCCGGGCCGACCCGCCTGATCCTGGCCGGTTCGGCCGTCGCGATGGCGCTGGCCGGGGTCACCACTCTGCTCTTGCTGCTGTACCGCGAGGAGACGGTCGGCACGTTCGCCTGGGGAGCGGGCACGCTGGTCCAGACCGACCTCAACGCGGTCGGCCAGATGACGCCGGTCGTGGTGGTCGGCATCATCGCTTCGTTGCTGCTGGCACCGAAGCTGGACATCCTCGGGCTCGGCGACGACACCGCGTCGGTGCTCGGCGTTCACGTACGACGGGTGCGCGTGCTGATCACCCTCGTCACGGTCCTGCTGTCGGCCGCGGCCGTCACAGTCGCCGGACCGATCGGTTTCGTCGGGCTGGTCGCGCCGGTGCTGGTCCGGCTGATCGCTCCGCTGGTGCCGGGCCTGCTGCGGCACCGTGTGCTGCTTCCACTGAGCGGGCTGGCCGGTGTGCTGGTCGTGCTCAGTGCAGACGTCGTACTCCGGGCTTTGCTCGGTGGTCAGGCCGGGGTGGAGATCCCGACCGGTGTGATGACGATGATGGTCGGCGCGGCCGTGCTGGTGTGGCTGGCGCGGCGGTACCGGGACTCTGGTCCGAGCCGGACGCCGGGTGGCGCGAGCTCAGGGCTGCGTAGCCGGCGGACGTTCTGGATCGTCACGGCTGTGCTTGTGACGCTGTTGTTCGTGGCCGGCGTCCTGGCGATGCTGGCCGGCGACGCGTTCCTGCGCACGGGCGACGTGCTGAACTGGATCAACGGTCGTTCCGGGCGGGCGATCACCTATGTTCTCGACCAGCGGTTCCCCCGCGTGGTGGCCGCCGTACTGTGTGGTGCGGCCCTGGCGATCGCGGGTACGACGGTCCAGGCGGTGTGCCGGAATCCGTTGGCCGAGCCGGGCATTCTCGGCATCACCGGTGGCGCCGGCGTGGGTGCCGTGATCACCCTCGTGCTGTTGCCAGCAGCAAGCATTTGGCTGCTGTCCGGCGTCGCCGCAGTAGCTGCGCTGGCTACCTTTGCGCTGGTCTACGTGGTGTCGTGGCGGGGTGGTCTGAGCTCCGACCGGCTGGTGCTGATCGGTGTCGGGGTGTCCTCGGGGGCGACCGCGATCATCACGTTGCTGATCGTGGCCACGGATCCGTGGAACCTCAGCCTGGCGATGACTTGGTTGTCCGGCAGCACCTACGGGCGGACGCTGCCGCAGGTGGTGCCGGTCGCGCTCGCGCTGCTTGTCCTGACCCCGCTGATCGTGCACTCCCGGCGCGAGCTCGATCTGCTGGCGCTGGACGACGACGTACCGCGGATTCTCGGCGTACGGCTCGAGCGTCAGCGGCTGACCGCGTTGTTGTGCGCGGCGCTGCTGACTGCGGCGGCGGTGTCCGCGATCGGGGTGGTCGGATTCGTCGGACTGGTCGCACCGCACGCGGCGCGGGCACTTGTCGGCGGCCGGCACAACCGGATCCTGCCGGTCGCGGCGTTGCTCGGCGCGATCCTGGTCAGCGTCTCGGACAGCCTCGGCCGCACCCTGCTGGCCCCGGCGCAGATCCCGGCCGGCCTGCTGACCGCGCTGATCGGAGCGCCGTACTTCGTCTACCTGCTCTGGCGGACCCGGGTCCCGAACCGCTGATCAGGTCGCCTTCGCGGCCGCCTTCTTCGCCTGCTTGTACTCACGGACCTTCAGCAGCGAGTCCGCGTCCACGACGTCCGCGACCGAGCGGTACCCGTCGAGCGCGTAGTCGCCGGCGGCCGCTTCCCAGCCCTCGGGCCGGACGCCGAGCCGCTTGGCCAGCAGTGCGACGAAGATCTGCGCCTTCTGCTTGCCGAAACCGGGCAGCTCCTGGACCCGCTTGAGCAGCTCCTTGCCGGTCGTCGGCTCGGTCCACAGCCGCGTCACGTCACCGTCGTACTTGGTCTCGACGAGCGCGGCCAGCTCCTGCAGCCGGGCCGCCATCGAGCCGGGGAACCGGTGGATCGCCGGGGGCTGGGAACACAGCTCCTTGAACGCCTCCGGGTCGGCGGCGGCGATCGCCGCCGGGTCGAGGGTGCCGAACCGGCTGAGCACCTTGTAGCCGCCGCGGAAGGCGTGCTCCATTCCGTACTGCTGGTCCAGCATCATCCCGAGCACGACTGCGAACGGGTACTCGTCGAGGACGCGGTCGGCGTCCGGCACGTTGGCGATCTGGAAGCCCATCGCCGCATCATCTCACGGGCCTGCGGGGCGCGGGATGTCCCTTGTGCTCGCCGCAGGTCCCTGCCGAAACACCCCGAACCCGCCTATGCTCAGCCGGGGGCGCCGACGGGAGGAGCACGGATGGAGATCCGGGATCTGGATCGTAGGGCCGGAGCGGTACTCGGGGAAGTGGTGATGCAGGTGCGCCCCGAGCAGCTGTGGTTCCCGACCCCCTGCCCGGACTGGACCGTCCGCGGCCTGCTCCGGCACATCGTCAGCGAGAACGAGGGCTTCGCCGCCGCGGCGCTGAACGGGTCGGCGCCGCTGCAGGCCTGGAACGGCGGCCGGCTCGGCGACCACCCGTCCGGCGCCTACCGGCGGTCCAACGCGCGGATCGCGGACGCGTTCGCCGACGGCGGCGCGCTGGACCGGCTGATGGAGGTCCGCGAGTACGGTTCGTTCCCGCGCCGGATCGCGCTGACCTTCCACCTGCTCGACTGCGTCGTCCACGCCTGGGACCTGGCCCGGGCGATCGACGTCCCGTACGACCCGCCGCCGGACCTGGTCGAGCAGGGGTTCGCCTTGGCCCGCAAGATCCCGGACACCGACGCCGTCCGGGGTCCCGGCGCCGCGTTCGAGCGCAGCGTCAAGGTCCCCGGCGACGCGTCCGACTTCGACCAGTTACTCGGTCTCCTCGGCCGTAACCCCGACTGGGTCTCGCCACTGGACTGAGCAGTCCTTCAGCTCGATCCTGTCCGGTACGGCGGCCGCCATCCGCGCCAGCGCCGGAGCTAGCAGCCGCGACGTCATCAGCCGGGTCGAGGCGTCCCGGAACCGGATGCCCAGTGCGGTCATCGGCATCGCCATCTTGATCCCGCCCGGCGGGAGCTCCATCCGCTGGTCGACGTACGCCTGCATCTCAGCCTGGTACGACGGGAACGCCCGGACATGATCGCCGTCCGCGGCGGCCAACTCGCCCGCGAGGACGTACGCGCCGACAAGGGACAACGCGGTGCCGTGGCCGGCCAGCGGCGAACCGCAGTAGCCGGCGTCACCGACGAGGACGACGCGGCCGCGTGACCAGTCCGGCACGACGACTCGGCTGGTGCTGTCGAAGTAGAAGTCGTCCGCGTCGGGGAGCGCGGCGAGGATGTGGCCGGTGTGCCAGCCGAGACCGGTGAATCGCCGTACCAGCAGGGCTTTCAGCGCGTCGACGTCGTGCCGGTCGTAGTTGAGCAAGGGGGAGCGGAAGCTCAGCAGGGCCTTGGCGTACCGCTCGTCGTGGTCCGGCCGGAGTCCGACCCAGCGACCGCCGGGAGCGGAGTAGATCTTCATCCAGTGGTTCAGCGGCTCGGGTGACTCGACGGTGAAGAAGGACGTGTAGCCGCCGAGGTGGTGGACGAAGTCCTCCTCCGGCCCGAAGGCGAGCTTGCGGACCCGGGAGTGCACGCCGTCCGCACCGACGACCAGGTCGAACCGGAGCTGGGTGCCGCTGGTGAAGGTGACGTCGACGCCGGTCGCGTCCTGGTCCAGCGCGGCGATCGAGTCGCCGTACAGGTACTCGATGTCGTTGCTGGTCGCGTCGTGCAGAATGCCGGCCAGGTCGCCGCGGAGGATTTCGATGTCGGCGATCGCACCCGCGCCGTCGAGCAGCTCGACCGACATCTCGGCGGCAGTGCGGCCGTCGGCCCGTACGTACGCGAGACCGCGCTCGTGCAGTTGGGCCCTCTTGATCGCCGGCATCAGGCCCATCCGCTCCGCCACCACCTTGGAGGTCCCGCGGATGTCCACGGTCTGCCCGCCGGGCCGCGGCGACGGGGCGAGCTCGACGATCGTCGGGGTGAACCCCTGCCGCCGCAGCCAGTACGCCAAGGCCGGTCCGGCGATCCCGCCGCCGGAGATCAGAACGGTCTTCGTCATCGTGGTTCCTGTCGTCGAGCTAGTGCACGTACGCTGTACACGTACACCGTGAAGCGCACTACTCACGGAGTCCAACCACCGGGGGAAGCGCACTAGTGCAGGAGGCTTGATGAGTGAGGCGCCGTACCAGGTGATCGCGGCCGAGATCCGGCGCCGGATCGAGGCGGGCGAACTGGCTGCGGGCGATCGGGTGCCGTCCACGCGGGGGCTCGTCCGCGAGTTCGGCGTGGCGATGGCGACCGCCACGAAGGCGCTTCAGGTGCTTCAGCAGCAGGACCTCGTCCACGCCCAGCCGGGCGTCGGCACCGTGGTCGGGTCGCCGCCCGCCGCGGTCCGGCCGACCCGGGAGCAGCCGCTCGAGCTCAACCGCGAGCAGGTCGTTCGGCGGGCGATCGCGATCGCCGATGCCGAGGGGCTGGCCGGGGTGTCGATGCGCCGGATCGCGGCCGAGCTCGGGGTGTCGACGATGGCGCTGTACCGGTACGTCGGCGGCAAGGAGGCGCTCGTCCTGCGGATGGTCGACACCGCGATCGGCGAGTTCCCGTTCCCGGCCGAGCCGGCGACGACGTGGCGAGCGGGGATCGAGACCGCGGCCCATCTGCAGTGGGCGGCGTACCGGCGGCATCTCTGGCTGGCGAGCGCGATCAGCCTGAGCCGTCCGCAGGCGCTGCCCAACCTGCTGCCGCACACCGACGCCGTACTACGTGCACTAGGTCCGTTCGGCCTCGACGGCAGTACGGCGCTCTACACCGCGATCACGGTGTTCGCGTACGTCCGGGGCGTCGCGCTGGCGATGGAGGCCGAGGTGCAGGCCGAGCAGGACACCGGGATGACCGCCGACGAGTGGGCCGACGAGCACCTGGACCCGCTCAGCACGATGATCAGCCTCGAGGGCCTGGCCGGATTCCGGGCCGTGTTCCAGCCCGGTTTCGACTTCGACTACGACCTCGACCGACTGTTCGAGTTCGGTCTCGAACTGGTTCTGGACGGGCTCGAAGTAAAGCTGTCCCGGCTACGCTGAGTGCTGACAGTGTCGACCGCCGCGGAGGTGCCGATGGAGCCGGTGTACGCGCCCGACGTTCCCGACGGCGTACGGCGGCTGTACCGGAACCGGCCCGAGTTGTTCGTCCCGGCCGGGCAACCGAAGCCGAAGCGGGAGACGTCCTGGTCGGTCGCGCCCGGGAACACCTTCGGGACCTTGCTGGTCTGGCTGGCGGTCTGCGTCGGCGGTTGGATCCTCGCCCTCATCGTGATGGCCGCGACGCTGCCGGCGGAGGTGGCAGCCTGGTCCGCCGTCGTACTGGCCGGGATCGCCGGCGTCGCCACGGTCGGCGTCCTGGTCAAGACCGGGGTCGAGGACCGCGGCCACAAGGCGGTCCGGCTGCAGCACGGCAAGTACCTGCTGCCGGAGGACTTCGACGAGGAGGCCGGCCGGCTGCTCGGCCGGGGGCAGCGCGCGGTGAAAACGGTGCTTGAGGCAACAGTCACCCGGCAGGGCTTGCTGGACGACGTGAAGAACGACCTGGTGCTGCCCGAACAGCTCTGGGACATCGCGCAGGTGCTGCGCGAGCAGACCGCGCTGCGGGCCCGGCAGCGCGAGGTCGCGCGTGGGATGGCGACCGCCGAGCTGGAGGCCGTGCTCGGACCGCAACGCCGGGCACTCGCGCTCTCGGTGGAGGCGATCAAGCGCAAGGTCGACCTGCTCGACCGGTACGCCGACCGGGTCCGCTCGGCCGACGCCGCCCTCCGCGCCGAGGCCGCGCTGGGGGACGGCGACCGCTACATCGAGCTCCTCGCCCGCACCGAACCGGCCGGCGACACCTCCATCGTCCAGGGCTTCGCCGACGAGGCGAGCGCGCTCCGCGACACCCTGACCCGCAGCATCAACGCCGCCCGCGACGCCGGCCGGACTCTAGCGCTCCCCGAGTAGGCGCTGCTCCTCTTCAGGTGAGAGACCGAAACCGAGATCGGGCTCGCCGCGCCCCTGGTCCCAGGCGATCAGGTCGGCGAGCGTCTGCCGCAGTGGCGTGACCGGCATGCCGGCGGCCCGAGCCTTCGCCGGGTTGCGGCGGCGCTCGCCCCACTCAGCCTCGGGCTCGATCAGCGGGAAGCGCGGCGGTACGGCGTCGGTCGGGATCTGCACCAACTCGACAGTGCTGCCGGACAGGTCGGCAGAGATCTCGATCAGTTCGGCGATGGTGGTGAACGGGCCGACCGCGTTGAACGCACCGGACCGATCGTCCGTGACCAGCTGCACCACGAGTCGTCCGAGGTCGCGGCTGTCGGTGAGTTGCAGCGGTTGCTCCGGCTTCGTCGGCAACGCGACCCGGCCGCCTCGGGCACCACGCCGTACCCAGTAGAGGACTGTGCTCGCCGTGTCGCCGGGACCGGTCACCCGTCCGGGCCGCACGATCGTCGCGCGGTCGCCGTACCTCTCCAGGACGTCGTCCTCGCAGGCGACCTTGCACATGCCGTAGGTGTCGTTGTCGAGGAACTCGGCCGCGCGCATCGGGGGCCGGCGGGTTGCGGTCTCGTCGGTGCCGGCCGGCAGGTCGCGCACGTAGACGGCGTGGCTCGAGATGAACACGTACCGTCCGATCCGGTCGCCGAGCACGTCCATCGCGTCGTCGACGTGCCGGCTCTGGTAGCCGCTCAGGTCGACGACCGTGTCCCACTCGCCGGTCCGCAGCGACTCGTAGTCACCGGTGTCGCGGTCGCCGACCAACTGCGTCACCTCCGGCGGCAGGTCGGTCCCGCTCTTGCCCCGGCTGAACGACGTCACCTCGGCGCCCTGCCCGAGCGCGTCCGCCACGACCGCGCGCCCGACGAACCCGTTCCCGCCCAGCATCAGAATCCGCACAACCGCCGACCCTAACGCGGCGGTGCGCCCCGATAGGCTCGGGGCCATGGATGAGACGGTGGTGGTTGCCGGAGGCACCGGTGCGTTGGGCGCGGCGGTGACCGCGGAGTTCCTGCGGTCCGGGTGGCGGGTGGTCGTCCCCGGACGGACCGAGGAGTCGCTGGCCCGGCTCGGCACGGATCCGGGGCTGAACCCGATCGTCGCCGACCCCTTCGACCCGGCCGGTACGGCGGACGTCGTCGCGCTCGCCACCTCCGACGAGAGCGCACCGCTGACCGCGCTGGTCAACCTGGTCGGCGGGTTCGCGTCCGGGGCGCGGGTGCACGAGACGCCGGTCGAGGACTTCGAGCGACTGCTCCGGCTCAACCTGCGTCCGACGTACCTGATCACCCAGGCAGTGCTGCCGCACCTGCTCGCCGGCGGCGGCGGAGCAATCGTTTGTACGTCGAGCGGCGCGGCGCTGCGGCCGTTCTCCGGTGCGGCCGGGTACATCACCGCGAAGGCCGGGGTGCTCGCCTTCGCCGACGCCCTGCACGCGGAGTACGCGGCCGACGGCATTCGGGTGAACACGATCATCCCCGGCACCATCGACACCCCGGCCAACCGGGCCGCGATGCCGAAGGCCGACACCAGCCGCTGGAGCCCGCCCGAACGCATCGCCGTCGTGGTCCGCACCCTCGTCGAAACCCCGGGCCTTTCGGGCAGTCACCTCCCCGTGTGACAACCGATCACCCCTGTAACACGTCTGAGGAGGTACAGGTGCGGGTACTTGACGCACACTGGATCTGGGGACATCTGGGGACGGCGACAGGGGAGCCATGGGGAAACGTGGTGCGGAGAGTTCCGAGGTGGCTGATGCCGTTCCGCCGCGCCGGCCGCGGTCGGTGCCGAGGCTGCTCGGGCTGACGCTGCTCGGCGCCCTGCTCCCCGGGACCGGACTCATCGCCGGCGGTCGCCGCCGGATCGGCGCGTTGATCCTGATCCTGACCCTTGGGCTGGTCGGCCTCGGTGTGTACGTCGGCCTGACCCGGCGCGAGGACGTGCTCGCGGCGAGCGTCGTACCGAGCCGGCTGCTGATGGCCTCGGCCGCGATCGGCGCGCTCGCGATGCTCTGGATGGCGGTGATCGTCGCGTCGCACCGCTCGTTGCGTCCGGCAACAGGTGGGGCCGTCGGCCGGGCCGTCGGGGCGCTGTTCGTCGGGATGCTGTGCTTCGCGATCGCGGCGCCGGCGGCCATCGGCGTACAGAGTGTGCTGGCGCAGCGCGACCTGGTCCAGGACGTGTTCGTCGCGCAGGGCGAGGGCAAGAGCGCGACCCGGCCGACCGAGATCGACACCAAGGATCCGTGGGAGGACAAGCCACGGCTGAACCTGCTGCTGCTCGGCGGCGACGACGCGCCGAGCCGGCCCGGGGTCCGGACCGACACGGTGATCGTGGCAAGTATCGACACCAAGACCGGCAACACCGCGCTGATCTCGATGCCGCGGCAACTGACCTTCATGCCGTTCCCGAAGGACTCGCCGCTGCACGAGATCTACCCGAACGGCTACGGCCAGGAAGGGCTCAGCCTGGAGGGCCGGCTGGAGTGGATGCTGACGGCGATGTACCAGAACATCCCGGCCGCGCACCCCGGAATCCTCGGCCCGTCCGACAACGAGGGCGCAGACGTCCTGAAGCAGTCCGTCGGGGAGGCGATCGGGCTCAAGCTCGACTACTACGTGCAGGCCAACTTGAAGGGGTTCGCCGAACTCGTCGACGCGCTCGGCGGCATCACCGTCAACGTCAACGAGCGGGTCGCGATGGGCGGCGTCAGCAGCTCACACATCCCGCCCAGCGAGTGGATCGAGCCGGGTCCGAACCAGCACCTCGACGGGCGGCACGCGCTGTGGTTCGCCCGCGGCCGGTACGGCGCCGACGACGACCAACGCCAGATCCGGCAGCGCTGCGCGATCAAGGGCATCGTCGACGCGGCCGACCCGCAGACCCTGGTGACCAAGTACAAGGCGATCGCCAGGGCCGGCCAGCAACTGCTGCGCACCGACATCCCGCAGGAACTGCTGCCCGCGCTGGTCGAGCTGGGCTTGCGGGTGAAGTCGGGGACTGTCTCGAACGTCCACCTCGACGCCAGCAAGCTGCGGCTGAAGTACCTGCACCCGGACTACGACGCCCTGCGCGACACGGTCGAGGCGGCCCTCGAGCAGTCCACGCCGCCGGCCACCACCGCCCCGAAGACGACGCCGGGCACGACCAAGCCCACCCGCAAGCCGACCACCATTGCGACGCCGGCTCCCACCCAGGACCTCGTCGACGCCTGCGCCTACCACCCGGACGGCGATCAGCCGAACTGAATCGGCGTCGTCTGAGCCAGCGCCAGCCGCCAACCCTCCGAGGTCCGCAGTGCCGCGTAGGTCAACGCGCCCCTGGCCGGCAGTGCGTCCGGGGCGGCATCCGCTCGCTCGTCGTGGACCGTCTTGACGCAGCTCACCAGGGCGACGTCCTCGGTGAGCGCCCGGACGTCGACGATCTCGACGCTGGTCCGGACGTCCTTCAGGTCGGAGCCGAGCGCCGCGGCCACCGCCTGGCTGAACGCGTCCCGCCCGAACAGCCGCCGCCCGGCGATGTTGACGATCACCATCTCGGACGTGTGCAGGCCGGGCAGCACCTCCGCGTCGCTCTGCGCTTTGTCGGCGTGTTCGACCAACTCGCGGATGGCCTGCTCGTCCTGCGTGCTCAGTTCAGTCATGCACGACAGTGTTCAACCTCAAGTTTGGTCGAGGTCAAGGATGGCCGATGATCTGAGTTTCTCGCGCCGCGGGTGTCGATCTGGCGATGAACCGCTCGACGTGAGAGTAGGGATCAGACCGACACGACGAGGAGCACTGCGATGCGATACATGATCATCAACAAGGCGGACGCCGACAGCGAGGCCGGCAAGTTCCCGCCGGACGAGATCGCCGAGGCGGTCGGCCAGGCCGTCGAGGCGATGTCCAAGGCCGGCGTCCTGCTGTTCGCCGAAGGCGTCCACCGCAGCGCGCTGGGCGCCCGCGTCAAGGTCGACGCCGGCAAGCGCACCGTCACCGACGGCCCCTTCGCCGAGACCAAGGAGCTCATCGGCGGCGTCATCGTCGTCGAGGTCCGCAACCGCGACGAAGCCATCGAATGGGCCGCCCGCCTCGCCGAAGCCCTCACCAGCGAGGTAGAAGTCCGCCGCGTCGTCGAGGAAGCCGACTTCGACCCCAACTCGGACCTCTACCAGAACTGACCGAGCCCGTGTCCATCCGGCGGGGTGCCGTTCGTGGTGATGCCATGAACAACACACTGGAAGTTCCCGGAGCGGAGTTGTACTACGAGGTGCGGGGGAGTGGGCCGTTGGTCGTCCTGGTAGGGGCGCCGATGGATGCGGACTCGTTTGCGCCGTTGGCGGAGTTGCTGGCGGTGGATCACACCGTGCTGACCACCGATCCGCGGGGGATCAACCGCAGTCGGCTGCACGGTGTGGGGTCCACGCCGGAGGAGCGGGCCGGGGATCTTGCGCGGCTGATCGAGTACGTCGATGCCGGGCCGGCGACCGTGTTCGGGTCGAGTGGGGGTGCGGTCACGGCCTTGGCGCTGGCACAGGAGTATCCGGAGCTGGTGAGTGCGGTGATCGCGCACGAGCCGCCGCTGGACACGCTGGTCGACGACGCGGACGAACTGCTGGCGGCGACCGAGCGGATGATTGCCGACTACCTGGCCGGTGACGTGCTCGGCGCCTGGCGGCAGTTCTTCGTGATCGCGAACATCCAACTGCCGGACGACATGCTGCAGATGATGTTCGGTGGTGAGCGCGATCCGCGGGTGGTGGCCGACGAGCGGTTCTGGTTCGAGCACGAGCTGCGGGCGAGTGTGACCTGGAAGCCGGACCTTGGCGCGCTGCGGGACGGCGGGGTCCGGATCGTGGCCGGGATCGGGGCGGAGTCGGGCGGCCAGCTGTGCGACCGGACCACGACCGCGCTGGCTGCCGGGCTCGGGATCGAGCCGACCCGGTTCCCCGGTGACCACATCGGGTTCGCGGAGGACCCGGCGCCGTTCGCCGCCGTACTGCGGCCGCTGCTCTGAGATGAGACTCCGCCCGTGGCTCCGAGGGCGGAGTATGTGAAGCTGGTGGTGACCGGTGCGGGCCTGTGTGAACGGGCCTGGACCGGGCACTGGTCGGACGTGCCCGCCGGGACCTGAGAGATGCACCACCTGGCCCGCGTGGCGCCTTGACCTCAACCGTGGTTGAAGTTTCAAGCTGGTGCCGCTGAACAAGGACATCGGAGATACCGGCCCTCGCGGGGCCCCGACGAAGGAGCAGAGTTGACCACGTACACGCTTCCCGACCTCCCCTACGACTACGGCGCACTGGCGCCGTCGATCGCCGGCGAGATCATGGAGCTGCACCACTCCAAGCACCACCAGACCTACGTGAACGGCCTGAACGACACCCTGGAGAAGCTGGCCGCGGCCCGCGAGAAGGGTGACTTCGGCGCGATCGTCGGGCTGGAGAAGTCGCTCGCCTTCAACCTCGGCGGGCACGTCAACCACTCGATCTTCTGGAAGAACCTGTCCCCGGAGGGCGGCGACAAGCCAGACGGTGAGCTGGGCGCCGCGATCGACGAGTACTTCGGTTCGTTCGACGGCTTCCAGGCCCACTTCACCGCGGCGGCGACCACCATCCAGGGCTCCGGCTGGGCGATCCTCGGCTGGGACGCGCTGGCCGGCCGGCTGCTCGTCCACCAGCTGTACGACCAGCAGGGCAACCTGCCGGCCGGGCAGATCCCGATCGCCATGCTGGACATGTGGGAGCACGCCTTCTACCTGCAGTACAAGAACGTGAAGCCGGACTATGTGAAGGCCTGGTGGAACGTGGTGAACTGGGCCGACGCGCAGGCCCGCTTCGACGCGGCCCGCGGCAACGCCGGCGGCCTGATCACCGTCAGCTGAGCGAACAGCACCGAGGGGCGGGCGGGGGCGGGGGGGGGGGGGGCCCC
>NZ_JBFAHB010000122.1:0-16795 GCF_040653975.1 Kribbella sp. NPDC050820 | reverse complement strand
GCTCGAGCGAGTACTGCATCGCGTGGGCCACCGCCGGCAGGCCGGCCGCGTAGGTCTTCGGCGGACCGGCCGTCAGGTCGTCCTGCGGATCCTCGGCGCCCGCATGCTTACCACTCACTGCTTGTCTCCTCCACGAAGAGGTGGGGTTGGGTGCCGGAAGGGGCTCCGGCACCCAACCCCGGGGACCGATGGGTGTCCTTCACCCGGGCAGGGCTTGACCCATCGGTGGTCCAGGAGGCAGCACCCGGTTCGCGTCGCCGACGGTCACCACCGAGCCGGTGACGAGCAGGAGGGCGTCCGGGGCTCGACCGGGTAGCGGCGCCGCGAGCGCGCGAGCCTTCTCGATCGCAGTCGCCACGTTGAACGCGACATGGATGCGCTGCGCGCCGAAGACCTGCCGGGCGGTGGCCGCAAGCTTCGCCGGCGCGATGCTGCGCGGGCTGGAGTTCCGGGTGCACACGACCACATCGACGACGGGTTCGAGCTCGCGCAGCACACCCTCGACGTCCTTGTCCGCCATCGCCGCGACGACGGCGAACGTCCGGCACGGCGCGAGCTCGGTGAGCGACTCGACCAGGGCGCGCGCTCCGTGCGGATTGTGCGCGGCGTCCAGGATCACCAACGGCTCACCCGGCCGGACGTCGAAACGGCCCGGCGAGGCCACTTGGCCGAGACCGGCGCGCACCGCGGCAAGGTCCAACTGCCGCCCCGCAGCGGCCTCTGCCGCCGCGATCGCGCAGGCCGCGTTGTCCGCCTGGTGGCGACCGTGCAGCGCCAGGAAGACGTTGCTGTACGTCCCGTGCAGTCCTTGCACCGAGATGACCTGGCCACCCTCAACGGCGGTCCGCCGGAGCAGCGAGAAGTCGTTGCCCTGGACAACGAGGCTGGCGCCGACGGAACGCGCCCGGGCCTGCAGCACCGCGGCGACGTCCGCACTCTGGCGGGCGCTGACGGCCACCGACCCGGGCTTGATGATGCCCGCCTTCTCCTGAGCGATCGTGGCGGTCGTCGGGCCGAGGTAGTCGGTGTGGTCGAGGTCCACCGGGAGCACCACGGCGACATCGGCGTCGATGACGTTGGTCGCATCCCATCGCCCACCCATGCCCACCTCGACCACGGCGACGTCGACCGCGGCATCGGCGAACGCACGGTATGCCATGGCAACCGTCATCTCGAAGAACGACAGCGGGTGCCGCATGGTCGCGTCGACGAGTTCCGCCTGCTTGCCGACCGCACTGTAGGCGGACCGGAACGCCCGCACATCGATGACTTCCTCGGCGATGCCGATGCGCTCCCGGACGCTCGTCAGGTGCGGGCTGGTGAGCCGGCCGGTCCGTTCACCCGACGCGGCCAGCAGTGCCTCGACCATCCGGGCCGTGCTGGTCTTGCCGTTGGTCCCGGTGATGTGGATGCCGCGGTACCTGCGCTGCGGATCGCCCAGCAGGCGCATCACGTTGACGATCCGGTCGAGCGACGGCTCGAGCTTCGTCTCCGGCCACCGAGTCAGCAGCCGCTCCTCGATCGCCCGGATCGACAGGTTGTCGGTCATGAGAGCCCCCATCCCGGGACACCAGCGGCTCGGGCGCCGCTTCGGTCAGCGCGACCGTGCAGGCGAGCCAGTTGAGCCACCCGCCAGGCTTCGGTCTCGGCCACCTGGTTGAACGTGAAGAGATGCAAGCCGGCAACGTGCAGGTCCGCACGCCCGAGCGTCGCGGCCGCCCGGTCGAGGAAACGGATCGGGTCGTAGCCACCGGGTACGGCGACGCGGGCGAAGACCCCGCCGTGCTTCGCGAGGAACCGGGCCGACTCGCCGACTCCGATCTTCGTCGCGATCCGCACGAGCTTCGCGCGCTCGACCGGACCGGGCAGCCCGACGAGAATCGGCAACCGCACGTCGCGAGCGCGAACCCGCCGTACCCAGGAGGCCAGCGTGTCCGGGTCGAATGTCAGGTTGCTGACGACCTGCGTCGCGTACTGCCGCTTGTCCCACATGGCCTGGATCGTCAGGTCGTCGTGAATGCCCGGATGCGACTCCGGATACCCGGTGATGCCGACCTCGGTGAACGGATGTGCCGCGGCCGCCAGATCACGCAGCAGCGGCAACGCACTGTCGTAGGCCCCGGTCGCCGGTTCCGCGTCACCGGCCGGGACGAACACCTTCGTGACTCCCGCGGACCGCAGCCTGGCGGTGATCTCCGCGAGCTCACCGGGTCCGGCGATCATCCGTGCCGCGAGGTGCGGTACGACGTCGTACCCGCGGCCCGCCAGCCGCTCGGCCACGTCGAGCGTGGCATCGAGGCCCTTCGACGGTGACGCGGTCACTGTGACCGTGGCTCCCCCGGGCAGGCCGGCAGCCACGGCGTCCACGACACCTGCGGTCGGGAGAACCTCGTAGCGCACCCGGTTCAGCAGTCCCTCGAGTACGTCGGCACGCGCACGCCGGCGCATCATCGGCCCCCGAACCCGGCTGCACTGATGCGGGACGCGACCCGCACAGCCGCGGCTGCGGGCGCAACAGTGTGCACCCGCACGCCCCAGGCTCCGCCCGCTGCCGCGAGCGCCGCGACGGCACTCGATGCGTCGTCGCGATCCAGCGGGTTGTCCGGGGCGAGTCCGCCGTAGTCGACACAGTCGGCCAGGAATCGCTTGCGGGAGGCACCGATCAGGAGCGGAAAGCCGAGATCGCGGAGGGCCGGCAGGCCGGCCAGCAGGGACCAGTTGTGCTCGGCGTTCTTGGCGAAGCCGAGTCCTGGATCGAGCACTATGCGGTCGGCCCCGACTCCCGCCGCGAGGGCTGCGTCGACCCGCTTCGACAGCTCCAGGCACACCTCTTCGACGACGGCGTGGTAGCCGGCGAAAGCATCCATCACCTCGGAGTGAGCGCGCCAGTGCATCAGGACACAGCGAGTCTGTGCAGCGGCGATCAGCGGCAACATCGCAGGATCCGCAAGCCCGCCCGAGACGTCGTTGACCATGACCGCGCCGGCCGCGAGCGCCTGCTCGGCGACGCTCGCGCGCATCGTGTCCACCGACACCCTGACGCCGGCGGCACTCAGCGCGTGGATCACGGGAATCACCCGGCGCGACTCCTCGGCCTCGTCGACGCGTACGGCGCCGGGCCGGGTCGACTCACCTCCGACGTCGACGATGTCCGCGCCCTGCCGGACGAGCTCGATGCCCCGGGCAACTGCCGCGGCGGCCGCGGCGAACCGTCCGCCGTCGGAGAACGAGTCCGGCGTGACGTTGAGGACGCCGAGCACCTGGCACCGCCGAAGACTCGTGCCGGTCGGTCGTGCCGCCGGCTCGACGACCCGGAGCGCGCTCATCGAAGCACCTCCGCGACCGGCCGGCTCCCACCGTCGGCGAATGCCTCGAACCGGCTCCGCTCGGCGATCTCGACGATGTTCGTCAGCAGCATCGCCCGGGTCATCGGCCCGACCCCGCCGGTCGCCGGGCTGATCTTGCCGGCCACCGCGCCGACCTCGGGATGGACGTCGCCGAGGATGCCCTCGATCGTCCGGGTGACGCCGACCGACAGGACGGTCGCGCCCGGGCTGATCCAGCTCGGCTTGACCAGGTGGGCGACGCCGGCGGCGGCAACCACCACGTCCGATGCGCGGGTGTGTGCCGCGATGTCGACCGTCGCCTCGTGGCACAGCGTCACCGTGGCGTGCTCGGTCGGTCGCGTCAGCATGAGTCCGAGCGGTCTGCCCACGGTCAGGCCGCAGCCGATCACGCAGAACCGCTGGCCGGTGATCTCCACGTCGTGCCGGCGGAGCAGCTCGATGATGCCCCGCGGAGTGCACGGCAGCGGGCCGGGAATGCCGAGCACCAGCTTGCCGAGATTGGTGGGGTGCAGCCCGTCGGCGTCCTTGCCGGGATCGATCAGCTGGAGGATCCGATGCGTGTCGACATGCGGCGGCAACGGGAGCTGGACGATGAAGCCGGTACACGCCGGGTCGTCGTTGAGGCGCCGTACGGCGGTCTCGATCTCGTCCTGAGGCGCCGACGCGGGCAGTTCCACCCGGATCGACTCGATCCCGGCGTCGGCGCAGTCCCGGTGCTTGCCGGCGACGTACGAACGGCTCGCCGGGTCGTCACCCACCAGGATGGTGCCGAGCCCCGGGCGGATCCCCTGTGCGTGCAGGGCGGCGACGCGGACGGCGAGCTGTGCTTTCAGGTCGCCGGCGACCTTGCGTCCGTCAATCCTCTTCGCGATGGCCACCGGCCCGCCTTTCCGAGACTCGTGGGACAGCACGTCAGACCGGAACCGCGGTGTTGAGCTGCCGCCGCCACCGGCCGAACTGGCGGGTCTGGTTCATGCCCAGGACACCGACCGGAACCTCGCCGCGGCGGTAGACGGCCAGGACGTCATGACCCGCCGGAGTTCCGGCCTCGATCGTCACCGAGTCGGCCTCCGCGGCGTGGCCGGCGAACTGGATCCGTACGTCGTACTGGTCGGACCAGAAGTACGGGACGCCGACCGGACGGTGCTCGCTCCACTCGTCTCCGCCGAGCAGAGCCGCAACGGCGACGGCCGGTCGTTCCATGGCTCCGGTCCAGTGCTCGACGCGGTGAGGGCGACCGAGCCGCAGGTCCTGCCACGACGCGCAGTCGCCGACTGCCACGACGCCGGGGATGCTGGTGCGGCCCTGGTGGTCGCACTCGACCCCGTTGCCGATGGCAACGCCAGAGCCGGTGAGCCACTCGACGTTCGGCACCGCCCCGATGCCGACCACGACCACGTCGGCGGGCAATACCGTCCCGTCCGCCAGTTCGACACCTTCGACCCGCTGGCGGCCGGTCAGTCCGCGGACGCCAACACCGCACCGGAGCGCGACGCCGTGCGCCTCGTGCAACCCGCTCACCACAGCACCGACCTCGGCGCCGAGTGGTCCGGCCAGCGGCGAGGGCATGGCCTCGACCACAGTCACGTCGAGTCCGAGGGCCTTCGCCGTCGCGGCGACCTCGCCGCCGATGAAGCCGGCGCCGATCACCACGAGCCGCGCGCCCGGGAGCAACTCCGACCGAAGCGCGACGGCGTCGTCGATCGTCCGCAGCACATGGACGCCGGCCGGCTTCGCCGTACCCGGCAGGGTCCGTGGCCGGGCGCCGGTGGCGATGACCACTCCGTCGGCGGCGATCCGGGAGCCGTCGGCCAGAAGCACCTCTCGGGTGTTCGTGCACAGCGACACCGCGGGCGTCCCGAGCAACCAGCGCACCTGCAGATCGTCGCCGGCCGACTCGAGGTTCAGCACCTCCGCGTCGATCCGGCCGGCCAGGAACTCCTTCGACAGCGGCGGCCGGTCGTAGGGCCTGCGCAGTTCGTCGCCGATCACGACGACCTCGCCGTCGAATCCCTGCGTCCGCAGCGCTTGCGCCGCGTAGAGACCCGCGAGCGAGGCGCCGACGACCGCGATCGTCCTCACGACTTCGCCCCGAACGTCACGCCCGGTGGGAGGTTGGGCTCGGCGTCGGACAGCTCCACACAGATGTGCTCGTCCTCGACGCGCACCGCGTGGGTCCGGATCGGCAGCTTGGCCGGCGGCGCGTCGACCGCCCCGGTGCGCAGGTCGAACTTCGACGCGTGCAACGGGCACTCGATCTCGCAGCCCTCCAGCCAGCCGTCGGCGAGCGAGGCGTCCTGGTGGGTGCAGGTGTCGTCGACGGCGAAGAGCTCGCCCTCCTCGGTGTGGAACACCGCGATGGGCGGCTCGGCATCGACGCGCAGCGCCTCTCCGGGCGGTAGTGCGGAGAGCGGACAGACTCGGATCATGTTCTCCACCTCGGTGCGAATAGCACAACTGGTCGCGCAATGCGCAACAGTCTGAGAACCCGGGCCAGCCGCTGTCAAGAGCCGGGGCGAGGTCGGTCACAATTCACCGGTGGCGTCCTGGGGTTAACACTTCTTAACGGGTAGGGTTGCGCTATGAGCAACGGGGAGCAGAATGCGACCGGACGAGCCAGCCGCAGCGGCGACAGCCAGGGCGGCGTGCAGTCCGTCGACCGGGCCATCACAGTGCTCGAGATCCTCGCGCGCGAGGGTCACGCGGGTGTGAGCGAGGTCGCCGCGGAGATCGGCGTCCACAAGTCGACGGCCTTCCGGCTGCTCGCCGCCCTCGAGGAGCGCGACCTGGTCGAGCAGAACACCGACCGGGGCAAGTACCAGCTCGCCTTCGGCATCCTCCGGCTGGCGAGCGCGATCCCGACCCGGATCGACATGGTGCGCCAGGCCCAGCCGATCATGGACGCCTTGGCCCTGCAGTTCGACGAGACGATCAACCTCGCGGTGGTCCGCGAGCACTACGCGGTGAACGTGCAGCAGTCCCGCAGTACGGCGGCCGTCGCAAGCCAGAACTGGGTCGGCCAGCTGACCCCGCTGCACGCGACGTCCAGCGGGAAGATCCTGCTGGCCTACATGCCGGACGAGCAGCGCGACACGATCCTGGACCAGGCCGGCCTGCCGAAGCTCACCGAGCACACGGTGACCTCACGCAAGGCCCTGCTCGACCAGCTGGCCGAGGTCCGCGAGACCGGCCTCGCCACCGCCTTCGAGGAGCTCGAGGTAGGCCTGAACGCCGCGGCCACGGCGATCCGCGACCACACCGGAGAGGTGGTCGGGGCGCTGAGCGCCTCCGGCCCGGCCTTCCGCTACGACAGGGCGCGGATCAAGAGCACCGAGGAAGACCTCA
This sequence comes from Kribbella sp. NPDC050820, assembly GCF_040653975.1. NCBI lineage: Bacteria > Bacillati > Actinomycetota > Actinomycetes > Propionibacteriales > Kribbellaceae > Kribbella > Kribbella sp. NPDC050820. The sequence goes on along the minus strand of NZ_JBFAHB010000122.1, from coordinate 10,103 downwards.
AGCTGGCCGGCAGCCGGATCAGCCACCGCATGGGCTGGCTGGGCTAGCCCCTCCGGCACGACCCACCTTCAGCCACGAACGGCGCGCGTCGGCCCGCTCGCGTTTTGGCCTGCCCCGCTGGCTACCCTCTGTTTCATTTACCGCAAGGTGTTGCGGATCACACAACACAGTCCTACAGTCGAGAGCGCCCGGGCACGTGGAACCCACTGAAGGGACTCTTCGCAATGTCAACCAACCCCGAGAATCCGTCCACGTCGGATCGCCCTGATCGGTTCGTCCGCCTGCCGGTCGACAGGCTCGTCCTGGCTGTGTCGGCCACCTTCGCGCTCGCGTTCATCCTGTGGGGCATCTTCGACAACAAAGGGCTGGCCGGCGTCTCCGGCGATGCCCTGGCCTGGGTGATCAAGAGCTTCGGGTGGCTGTTCGTCCTGGCGAGCACAGGCTTCGTCGTCCTGGCCGTCGTCCTGGCCTGTAGCCGCTGGGGCCGGATCCGGCTCGGCCGCGACGACGAGCGGCCCGAGTTCAGGACGGTCAGCTGGGTCACCATGATGTTCAGCGCCGGCATGGGCATCGGGCTGATGTTCTACGGCGTCGCCGAGCCGCTGTCGCACCTGAGCACGCCGCCGATGGGCCTGGCCGAGCCCAACAGCCAGGAGAGCGCGCAGCTCGCCATCCAGTACTCGTTCTTCCACTGGGCGTTCCATCCCTGGGCGATGTACGCCGTCATCGGGCTGGCCCTCGCGTACTTCTCCTTCCGGCACGGCCGCGCGAACCTGATCAGCTCGACGTTCTTCCCGCTGCTCGGCAAGCGCTCCGAAGGCGGCGCCGGCCGGGCCATCGACAGCTTCGCGATCCTGGCCACCCTGTTCGGCTCGGCGACCTCCCTCGGCCTCGGCGCCCTGCAGATCAACTCCGGCCTGAACCAGCTGTACGACGTCCCCAAGTCGACGCCGGTCGCCATCGGCATCATCGCGCTGCTCACGCTGGCGTTCATCGTCTCGGCCGTCAGCGGGGTGCATCGCGGCGTCCAGTACCTCTCGAACATCAACATGGCGCTCGCCGTCGCGCTGCTGTTCTTCCTGTTCGTGGTGGGGCCGACCGTCTTCATCCTCAGCACGTTCACCGAGTCCACGGGCGACTACCTCTACCAGATCGTCCCGATGAGCTTCCGGGCCGGCGCGTTCGGCGGCCAGGACTGGCTCGGCGGCTGGACGATCTTCTACTGGGCCTGGTGGATGTCGTGGACGCCGTTCGTCGGCGCGTTCATCGCGCGCATCTCGCGCGGCCGCACCATCCGCGAGTTCGTCTTCGGCGTCGTGCTGGCGCCGAGCCTGGTCACCTTCGTCTGGTTCTCGGTCCTGGGTGGCATCTCGATCAACCTGCAACTCGGCGGCACCGACCTGGCCGGCGCCCTCGAACAGGGCCAGGAGACGGCGCTCTTCGAGCTCCTGCGCCAGTATCCGTGGTTCGCGCTGACCGCGCTGATCGTCGTGATCCTGGTGGCCTTCTTCTTCATCTCCGGCGCGGACGCCGCCTCGCTCGTGATGGCCACGCTGTCCTGCCGGGGCTGTCGTGAACCCCGCACGACGGTGACCATCTTCTGGGGAGTGATGACCGGTGCCGTGGCCGGGATCCTGCTGCTCGCCGGCGGACTCTCGGCGCTGCAGACACTCTGTATCCTCGCCGCCTTCCCCTTCATGTTCGTGATGATCGGCGCCGCCGTGGCTCTGGTGAAGGAGCTCCGCAACGAACCGGACCCGGCGCCGCGCCCGGGCCGCCGGAGGGTCGCGCCCACCCTCGAGGAGTACGACGACCAGGCGGTCACGCCGGCGCCGAACGGCACCGCGCCGACCACCCGGACACCAGTCGGCTAGCACCCTCGACAGCCGGCAGCAGGCCGGGAGACGGGTCCGGGAACGGGCCCGTCTCCCGGCCTGCTTGCATGCCTGGACCCGCCGCCGGCGCGGCCGAAAAACGGCTTCACACCCTCTTGACCAGGTCCGCCGCGGAAGGCAGTCTGTTGCGTATCGCTCATGCTGTTGTGTAATACGCAAAGGAGACCCTGATGGCGCCTCATCCCCCCGCCGGCCACGAGTACGTCCTCACGCTGACCTGCCCGGAGGCGCCCGGCATCGTTTTCGCGGTCAGCCGCTTCGTGATGGAGCACGGCGGCAACATCAGCGCCAGCCAGCAGTTCGACGACCGGCTGACCGACACCTTCTTCATGCGGGTCCAGTTCCGGCTGGACGGCGTCACCGTCGAGTCGCTGCGCCAGGGCTTCGCCGCGATCGCGAGCCAGTTCGCGATGGCGTGGCAGCTGCACGACATGCACACGCCGACCCGCGCGCTGCTGCTGGTCTCCCGCTTCGGCCACTGCCTGAACGACCTCGTCTTCCGCACCGGCACCGGCGCGCTCAACCTCGAGATCCCCGGCATCGTCTCCAACCACCGCGACTTCGAGGCCGTCGCCGACGCCAACGGGATCCCGTTCTTCCACGTGCCGGTCACCCCGGACACCAAGCCGGAGGCCGAGGCGCGGCTACTCGAGCTGGTGGACTCCCTCGACGTCGACCTCGTCGTCCTGGCCCGCTACATGCAGGTGCTGTCGAACGAGCTGTGCGGCAAGCTCGAGGGACGGGCGATCAACATCCACCACTCGTTCCTGCCGAGCTTCAAGGGCGCCAAGCCGTACCACCAGGCGCACACCCGCGGCGTGAAGCTGATCGGCGCCACCGCGCACTACGTGACCTCGGACCTCGACGAGGGGCCGATCATCGAGCAGGACGTCGCCCGCGTCGACCACTCCCTCGACCCCGCAGACATGACCGCCGCGGGCCGCGACGTCGAGGCCCAGGTCCTGGCGCGCGCGATCCGGTGGCACAGTGAGCACCGGGTCCTGCTGGACCGCAACCGCACCGTCGTCTTCCGCTGAACGCCATACCCCTGAGAACAAGGAGAACCATGCCCGTCACCGTCAAGGGAGTCATCGCCCGCAGCAAGGGAGCGCCGGTCGAGCTCGTCGACGTCGTCGTACCCGACCCCGGCCCCGGCGAGGCCGTGGTGAAGGTCCAGGCGTGCGGCGTCTGCCACACCGACCTGCACTACCGCGAAGGCGGGATCGGCGACGAGTTCCCGTACCTGCTCGGCCACGAGGCCGCCGGTCTGGTCGAGTCCGTCGGCGAAGGGGTGACCGAGGTCGCTCCGGGCGACTTCGTCATCCTGAACTGGCGGGCAGTGTGCGGCCAGTGCCGCGCCTGCCTGAAGGGGAAGCAGCAGTACTGCTTCAACACCCACAACGCCAAGCAGAGCATGACGCTGACCGACGGCACCCCGCTCTCGCCGGCCCTCGGCATCGGCGCCTTCCTCGAGAAGACGCTCGTCGCGGCGGGACAGTGCACCAAGGTCGACCCGAACGCGCCGGCCGCGGCTGCCGGTCTCCTCGGCTGTGGCGTCATGGCCGGTTTCGGAGCGGCGGTCAACACCGGCGGCGTCGGACGCGGCGACTCGATCGCCGTGATCGGCTGCGGCGGCGTCGGCAACGCCGCGATCGCGGGCGCGGCGCTGGCCGGCGCCTCCACCGTCATCGCGGTCGACGTCGACGACCGCAAGCTCGACTGGGCCAAGCAGTTCGGGGCGACCCACACCGTCAACTCCCGCGAGGAGGACGCCGTCGAGGCGATCCGCAAGCTGACCGGTGGCTTCGGTGCCGATGTCGTCGTCGAGGCGGTCGGACGTCCCGAGACCTACGAGCAGGCGTTCTACGCCCGCGACCTGGCCGGCACGGTCGTCCTGGTCGGCGTCCCGTCGCCGGACAGCGAGATCACCCTGCCGCTGCTCGAGGTCTTCGGGCGCGGCGGCGCGCTGAAGTCCTCCTGGTACGGCGACTGCCTGCCGTCCCGCGACTTCCCGATGCTGGTCGACCTGGCGCAGCAGGGCCGGTTCCCGCTGGCCGAGTTCATCACCGAGACGATCGCGCTCGACGAGGTCGAGGACGCCTTCGCGAAGATGCACAAGGGCGAGGTCCTGCGCTCGGTGGTCGAGCTGTGAGCGCGGCCGGCATCACCCGCGTGGTGACCGCGGGCACCTTCAGCCTCGACGGTGGCACCTGGGACGTCGAGAACAACGTCTGGGTGATCGGCGACGACAGCGAGTGCGTCGTCATCGACGCCGCCCACTCGGCCGAGCCGATCGTCGCCGCGGTCGCGGGACGGACTGTGCGCGCCGTGCTGCTGACGCACGCGCACAACGACCACGTCAACGCAGCCAAGGACCTGTGTACGGCGACCGGCGCTCGCTCGCACCTGCACCCGGCGGACCGGGTGCTCTGGGACCAGGTGCACGAGTCCGCCCCCGACGAAGAACTTGCTGATGGCAACGAGTTCGAGGTGGCCGGGATCACCCTCCGGACGGTGCACACTCCCGGGCACGCGCCGGGCGCCTGCTGCTTCTACAGCAAGGAGCTCGGTGCCGTCTTCACCGGCGACACCCTCTTCCAGGGCGGACCCGGCGCGACCGGGCGTTCGTACAGCGACTTCCCGACGATCATCGACTCGATCCGGGACAAGCTGCTCAGCCTCCCGGCCGAGACGGTCGTCCACACGGGTCATGGTGGCGACACCTCCATCGGCGCGGAGAGCCGCGACCTGGAAGCGTGGATCGCCCGCGGTCACTGAGGCGGACGAACGCGGTCCAGTCCCGTCAGCGGGGCTGGACCGCGTTGTCGTGCTGGATCCTCAGCACTCGATCACGTTGACGGCGAGGCCGCCGCGGGCTGTCTCCTTGTACTTGACCTTCATGTCGCGGCCGGTGTCCCGCATCGTCTTGATCGCCTTGTCCAGGCTCACCTTGTGGCTCCCGTCGCCGTTGACGCCCAGGCGCGCCGCGTTGATCGCCTTCATCGAGGCGATCGCGTTCCGCTCGATGCACGGGATCTGCACCAGGCCGCCGACGGGGTCACAGGTCAGGCCCAGGTTGTGCTCGATGCCGACCTCCGCGGCGTTCTCCACCTGCGCCGGTGTGCCGCCGAGGACCTCGGCGAGCCCGCCGGCCGCCATCGAGCAGGCCGAGCCGACCTCACCCTGGCAGCCGACCTCCGCGCCGGAGATCGAGGCGTTCGTCTTGAACAGGATGCCGACCGCCGCCGCGGTCAGCAGGAACCGGACGACGCCGTCCTCGTCGGCTCCCGGAACGAAGTGGACGTAGTAGTGCAGGACGGCCGGGATGATCCCGGCGGCGCCGTTGGTGGGCGCCGTCACGATGCGCCCGCCGGACGCGTTCTCCTCGTTGACGGCGAGCGCGTAGAGGTTCACCCAGTCGACGACGTGCAGCGGGTCGTCGTACCCCTTGCGTGAGAGCTCCCGGAACAGGCCGGGTGCGCGCCGGGGCACCCGGAGGCCGCCGGGCAGCACGCCCTCCCGGTGGAAGCCGCGTTCGACGCACTCGGCCATGACCGACCACAGGTGCAGCATCCCGGCCCGGATCTCGTCCTCGGTGCGCCAGGCCTGCTCGTTGGCCAGCATGACGTCACTGATCGACAGCTGCTCACGCTCGCAGATCGCCAGCAGCTCGCCGCCGGTGGAGAACGGGAACTTGACCTGGGTGTCGTCGAGTACGAAGCGGTCCGCGCCGGTGGCCGCCTCGTCGACGACGAAGCCGCCGCCGACGGAGTAGTACGTCCGGAACTCGAGCTGTCCGCCGTCCGCGTCGAAGGCGGCGAACGTCATGCCGTTCGGGTGGGCCGGCAGGCTCTTGCGCCGGTGCATGACCAGGTCGGTGTCCACGTCGAACCCGACCGGGGTGGTGCCGTTCAGCAGCAGGCTGCCGGCCGCCCGGATCTCGTCGATCCGGGCGTCGGCCCGCTCGGTGTCCGTGGTCGCCGGGTCCTCGCCCTCGAGCCCGAGAACGACGGCCTTCGGCGAACCGTGACCGTGCCCGGTCGCTCCGAGCGATCCGAACAGCTCGGCCCGGACCCGGCGGACGTCGGCCAGCCGGCCAGAACCGGCCAGCCCGTCCACGAACCGTTTCGCCGCCCGCATCGGCCCGACCGTGTGCGACGAGGACGGGCCGATGCCGACGGAGTAGAGATCGAACGCCGAGAGCGCCATCAGGCAGCGAACTCCTGCATGGCGTCGAGCAGCCACATGCTGACGTACGACGTGAACGAAGTCCTCGGCAGGACCCGGAACGTCGTACGGTCGACCTTCCAGAGCAGGACGGGGACGCGCGCGAGGGTCGTCAGGACCGCGGTGTCGTCGGCCAGCACGCGCGGGTGCAGATCGACCGGGCAGCCCTTCTCGAGGACTTCCCGCGCCTGGGGGCCGGAGAGCTCGAGGATCGTGCGGTTCGCCGGGACGTCGACGATGGCCGCGTGCCCGCCGCCCGCGGCGACGCGGAGGCGGGCGGCAACGTCGGCCACCGCCGGCTCCGACACGATCAGCCACTCGTCCGGCCCCAGCCACAGCACCACCTGGTCGCCGCGCCGGGAGACCTCGCCGCAGGTCCCCGGCAGCGCAGACTCCAGGACACACTCGATGCCTCGTGCCGCGGCCGAGTCCGGATCGACGCGCAGGCTTACCATGCTGAAGAACTGCAACTCCTGCAGCGTGCCCGATTCAGCCATCTCGCTTCGTCCCTTCGGGGTCGTAGAGCACGTGCGAGGTCACTTCCACCTCGACGAGCCGGTCGCCGACCGGCGCCACCAGCACCTCTCCGATGCGCTCCCGCCCGCCCTTCACCAAGGCGAGCGCGAACGGCCGTTCGAGGGCCGCACTGTGGTAGCTGGAGGTCACGTGGCCGAGCATCGGCACCGGATCCGAGCCACCGGCGACCTGCTCTCCGGCGGCGATCACCTGGCTTCCTTCGGGCAGCCGGGTGGTGCGGTCGACCGGCAGCAGGCCGACGAGGTGCTTGCGATCGGCGCGCAGGTTCTCGGCCCGCGTGTACGAGCGCCGGCCGACGAAGTCCTTGACCTTCGACACGACCCACTCCATCCCGGCGTCCTGCGGTGTGACCGTGCCGTCGGTGTCCTGGCCGACGATCGGGTAGCCCTTCTCCGCACGCAGGACGTGCATCGTCTCGGTGCCGTACGGCGTGATGCCGAAGTCCTGTCCGGCTGCGTAGACCTCTTCCCAAACCGACCGGCCGTGCCGGCCGGCCACGTTGATCTCGAAGGCCAGCTCGCCGGAGAACGAGATCCGGCAGATCCGCGCCGGAACCCCCGACGCGAGCACCGTCTCGCGGAACGTCATGAACCCGAACGCCTCGTTCGACACGTCCAGCTCGGGAGCCACCCGGGCGACGACGTCGCGGGACCGTGGACCGACGACGGCCACGGTCGACCATTGCTCGGTCACCGACGTGCAGTAGACCTGCAGGTCCGGCCACTCGGTCTGCAGCCACTCCTCGAGCCAGTCGAGGACGCCGGCGGCGCCACCGGTCGTGGTCGTCAGGAAGTACCGGTCGTCGGCGAGCCGCAGCGTCACGCCGTCGTCGAACATCATGCCGTCGGCCGTGCACATCACGCCGTACCGGGCCGAGCCGGTCGGCAGCTTCTTGAACGCGTTGGTGTAGATGCGGTTCAGGAACTCGCCGGCGTCGGAGCCCTGTACCTCGATCTTGCCGAGGGTGGAGGCGTCCATCATGCCGACGCCGGTGCGCGCGGCACGGCCCTCCCGCTCGACCGCGGCCTCGAGGTCCTCCCCCGGCTGCGGGTAGTACCACGGACGCATCCACTGGCCGACGACCTCGAACTCCGCCCCTGCCTCGACGTGCCAGTCGTGGATGGGCGTCGTCCGCCGCGCGTCGAACAGGTCGCCACGCTCCCGGCCGGCGAGTGCCGCGAACGACACCGGCGAGTACGGCGCCCGGTAGGTCGTCGTACCCACGGCGCCGATCCCTTCACCGCCGAGGGCGGCCGCGATCACGCCGATCGCGTTGATCCCTGAGGTCTTGCCCTGGTCCTGGCCGGTCCCGATCGAGGTGTAGCGCTTCACGTGCTCCACGCTGCGCATCCCCGCGCCGGTGGCCCGCCAGACGTCCGCGACCGTCTGGTCGCGCTGCAGATCCACGAAGTGCTCGTCCCACTCGCCGGGTTCGCCGCCGACGCCGGCGATCAGCCAGAGCTGCCGGGACTCGCCCGAGCCGGACCGGCGGGGCGACGCGCCGATGGCGAGCGGTTCGACCGCGAACCCCGCTGCCTTCGCGGCTTCGGCGCCCGCGATCGCGCCCTCACGCAGGCAGTCGGCGAGGGTCACGGTGCCGCGGGCGGAGCCTGCGACCCGCTGGTTCTTCACCACGCTGCCGGGCACGAAAGCGGCCAAGGCGTCATCCCAGCGCAGGGTTCCCTGCCGCTGGCTGTGCAGGTGGACCACCGGACTCCAGCCACCGGAGACGGCCAGCAGGTCGGCGTCCAGCGTCTCGGCGAACTCGACCTCGTCGCCTTCGCCCAGCGTCCCCACGTCCACCTTCGCGAGCAGACCGGTGGCCGGGTCGCCCTCGGCGCGTTCGACCGTGCTGCCCGGAACGACACGCACCCCGCTGTCGGCGACCTCAGCCGCGCGGGCGGACAGGCCGTCGCGAGCATCGAGTACGGCGGCAACCTCGACGCCGGCGGAGACGAGGTCCTCGACCGTGTCGTACGCGCTGTCGTTGGTCGTCGCGACAACGGCCTTGCGGCCGGGCGCAACGGCGTACCGGTTGAGGTAGGTCCGCACTGCGCCCGCCAGCAGCACACCCGGGGTGTCGTTGCCCGCGAAGACCAGCGGCCGCTCGTGGGCGCCGGTCGCCAGAACGACCTGGCCGGCGCGGATGTGCCACACCCGCTGCCGCGACACCCCAATGGGCTGCGGGTCCAGGCTGCCTGCCGCGCGATTCTCGACCGCGAGGACGTAATTGTCGTCGTACGACCCGAAAGCCGATGTCCTGGTGAGGACAGTGACCTCCGGCGCCGCCGCCAGCGTTGCGGTGGTGGCGGCCAGCCATTCGTCCGCAGGCCGGCCGTCGACGAGTTCGGTGCGAGCGGAGAGCAGCGAGCCGCCGAGCTCCGGCTGCTCGTCGAGCAGGATGACCCGTGCGCCGGAACGCGCCGCAGACAGCGCGGCCGCAAGCCCTGACGGGCCACCGCCGACGACCAGGACCTCGGCGTGCACGAACTTCTTGTCGTACGTCGCCATGTCCGGCTCGGGGTCGAGTACGCCCAGGCCCGACAGCGTCGTCGCGCTGAAACCGTCGACCAGCTCACGAACCGTCGCCGGCACCATGGGCTCGGAGTGCTCGCCACGCACCTGGAGCAACGCGTTCGGCTCCTCCGGTCCGGCCGCCAGGATGCCGCGCGGGCGCTTGCGGTAGATCGAGTCACCGACTCGCACCCGGCCGTTCGCAAGCAGCGCGGACGCGATGGTGTCGCCGGGATGCCCGGCGTACTCGACGTCGTCGACGGTGAACGTGAGCACCGTGCTCCGGTCGATCCGGCCACCCGTCGGAAGCCGGTGGGACTGGCTGCTCATCGGCTGCCTCCTGCGGTGAGGTCGGGACGCGGATCCGCAGCGGTGTACACGGCCAGGACCTCGTAGCTGCGGGTGTCGCGGACGACGTTGAACCACCTGCGGCAGCCGACGCTGTGCGACCACCGTTCGGCGAAGGGTCCCTTAGGGTTGGCCCGGAAGAACAGGTACTGCGCCCACTCCTCGTCGGTGAGGGCGCCGGGATCCTCGGGGTACGGGACGTGCGCCTGGCCGCCGTAGTGGAACTCGGTCTCGTCCCGCAGTCCGCACCACGGGCACTTCAGCTGCAGCATCAGAGGTGCTCCTTCTCGGGCTCTCGGATCAGTGGGCGACGCCGGCCGCGCCGTGCTCGTCGATCAGCGCGCCGGTCGTGAACCGCTCCAGGCCGAACGGCCGGTTCAGCTCGTGCGGCTCGCCGGTGGCCATCGTGTGTGCCATCGCCCAGCCGGCGGCCGGCGTGGCCTTGAAGCCGCCGGTGCCCCAGCCCGCGTTGACGTAGAGGTTGTCGACCGGGGTGGCCCCGATGATCGGCGAGGCGTCCGGGGCGACGTCCACGATGCCGCCCCAGGTCCGCAGCAGGTGGGCGCGGCCGAAGATCGGGAA
>NZ_JBFAHB010000121.1:0-17185 GCF_040653975.1 Kribbella sp. NPDC050820 | reverse complement strand
GCTTTAACTCCCGGCCTTCCCTCGTCACTCCAGTCGCTTCGCTCCCTCCGCTCCTCAGTCCAGGCCGGGAGGCCCCATGACCGGGGTGATCCGATCTCTTGTGGTGAACATCACACGGGAGCAGGATCGGCAGTAGGTGGGTGCTTACTTCTGGGAAGGCGGGGCGATGACCCGGATCACGGTGCAAGTCGACGGAAGCAGCTTCACGGACGAGGTGGAGCCGCGCACGCTGCTGGTGCACTACCTGCGCGAGCAGCTGGGAAAGACCGGGACGGTGATCGGGTGCGACACCGGCAACTGCGGTGCGTGCACGGTTCATTTCGACGGGCGGAGCGTGAAGTCCTGCTCGATGCTCGCGGTGCAGGCCGACGGGCACGAGGTGACCACGATCGAGGGCCTGGCGACCAACGGGCAGCTGCACCCGATGCAGCAGGCGTTCCACGAGAACCACGCCCTGCAGTGCGGCTTCTGCACGCCCGGCATGATCATGCAGTCGATCGATCTGCTGGCCGACAACCCGGACCCGAGCGAGGAGGACGTCCGGGTCGGCCTCGAAGGCAACCTCTGCCGGTGCACCGGCTACCAGAACATCGTCCGCGCCGTGCGCGCGGCGGCCGCCGCTGGAGGTGACCGATGACCACGACCGAGGATCGCCCGGCCACCGAGGTCGGCACTCCGCGCAAGCGCAAGGAGGACGCGCGGCTGATCACCGGCCGCACGCGCTGGACGGACAACGTCGTCCTGCCCGGCATGCTGCACCTCGCGATGGTCCGCAGCCCGTTCGCGCATGCCCGGATCACCGGTGTGGACACCGAGTCGGCGCGGTCGGCGTCGGGCGTGGTCGCCGTACTGACCGGCGCTGATCTTGCCGAGGAACAAGGTGGTCTGCCGTTCGCGTGGACGGCGACGCCAGAGCAGGTGCAACCGAACCACCCGTCGGTCGCGGTCGACACGGTGAACTTCGCCGGCGAGATCGTCGCCGTCGTGGTGGCGCGGTCCGCGGCCGAGGCATGTGACGCGGCCGAGCTCGTCGACGTCGACTACGAGGAGCTGCCGGCCGCTCTCGAGCTGAAGGCAGCGGCCGCGGACGAGGTGCTCGCGCACCCCGATCTCGGCACCAACGTCTCGGCGACGTTCGTGTACGACTCGGCCGAGGCCGGCCACGGCAGCGACGTCGAGGCGGCGATCGCGACCGCCCGGGACGGCGGCATCGTGATCGAGCGCGAGTTCCGCCAGCAGCGGCTGATCCCGGCGTTCATGGAGCCGCGGTCGATCGTGGCCGACCCGACCGGCGAGCAGCTCACGGTGTGGAGCTCGACCCAGGTGCCGCACTTCGTGAAGATCTTCATCTCGCTCGTCCTCGGCATCCCGGAGCACAAGATCCGGGTGATCGCTCCGGACGTCGGCGGCGGGTTCGGCGGCAAGCTGCAGTTCACGCCGGAGGAGGTGCTGACGGTTATCGCGGCTCGCCGTACCGGGAAGCCTTGTAAGTTCAGCGAGACCCGGTCGGAGTCGTTGATGGCGGCGCACCACGGCCGCGACCAGTGGCAGAAGGTCACGCTGTCCGCGGATCGCGACGGCACGGTGACCGGGCTCAAGGTGGAGCTGCTCGCGGACATGGGCGCATACCTGGGCCTGGTCTCGGCGGGCGTCCCGATCCTCGGGGCCCTGATGTACAACGGGATCTACAAGTTCCCGTCGTACCGGCTGACCTGCACCAACGTCTTCACGAACAAGACCTGGACCGACGCCTACCGCGGCGCCGGCCGGCCCGAGGCGACGTTCGCGATCGAGCGGATGATGGACGAGCTCGCGGTCGAGGTCGGCGTCGACCCGCTGGAGATCCGGGAGCGGAACTGGATCAAGCACGAGGAGTTCCCGTTCCCGACGGTGTCCGGGCTGCAGTACGACTCCGGCAACTACGAGGCCGCGACCGCCAAGGCTCGTGAGCTCTTCGGGTACGACGAGCTGCGCGCCGAGCAACTGAAGCGGCGCGAGTCCGGCGACCCGGTCCAGCTCGGCATCGGCGTCTCGACGTACACCGAGATGTGCGGGCTGGCGCCGTCGCGCTGGCTCGGCTCGATGGGGTACGTCGGCGGCGGCTGGGAGCACGCGTCGATCCGGATGCTGCCGACCGGCAAGGTCGAGGTGATCACCGGGACGAGCCCGCACGGGCAGGGACACGAGACGGCGTGGAGCCAGCTCGTCGCCGATCGGCTGGGCGTGGCTTTCGAGGATGTTGAAGTGCTGCACGGTGACACGCAGGTCGCCGGGCGCGGGCTGGACACGTACGGCTCGCGGTCGCTGACCGTTGGTGGGATGGCGGTGCTCGCGGCGGCCGACAAGGTGATCGAGAAGGCGAAGCCTCTCGCGGCGCAGCTGCTGGAGGCGAACGCCGACGATCTCGAGTTCACCAGCGGCCGGTTCGGTGTGCGCGGCACCGAGTCAGGGATGACGATGGGGGAGTTGGCCTTCGCGGTGTTCCAGGGCCACAAGCTCGGCGGTGCCGCGGAAGGGTGCCTGGACGCCGACGCGACGCACGAGCCGGAGGACTTCTCGTTCCCGCACGGCACGCATCTGTGCGCGGTCGAGGTCGACACCGAGACGGGCGGGACGAAGATCCGGTCGTACGTGAGCGTCGACGACGTCGGGGTTGTCGTCAATCCGCTGATCGTCGAGGGCCAGGTGCACGGCGGGCTGGCGCAGGGGATCGCGCAGGCACTCTTCGAGGAGGCCGTGTACGACGAGGCCGGCACGTTGGTGTCCGGGTCGTTCGACCAGTACCTGGTGCCGTCGCCGCCTGACTTGCCGTCGTTCGAGACGGCGCGGACGGAGACGCCGGCTACGACGAATCAGCTCGGGGTGAAGGGGGTCGGTGAGGCGGGGACGATCGCGTCGACGCCGGCCGTGGTGAACGCGGTCCTGGACGCCGTACGCCACCTCGGGGTGTCCGACATCCCGATGCCGTGCACGCCGTACCGCGTGTGGAAGGCCTTGCAGGGCGGGGCATCTGCTTCGGCTCCTGGGCAGCCCGCTGCCGGGATGTCGGGTGCCGTCCAGTCCGGGGAAGGGGCGCCGTCATGATTCCTGCAGCCTTCGAGTACTTCACGCCGACCACGATCGACGAGGCGGTGTCGCTGCTGAGTGAGCACACCGACGCCAAGGTGCTGGCCGGTGGGCAGAGCCTGCTGCCGGTGCTGCGGTTGCGGCTGGCCGCGCCGGAGTCGATTGTCGACATTGGGAAGATCGACGAACTGCGGGGGATCCGCGACGACGGGGACGCGCTGGTCGTCGGTGCGATGACACCGCACAGCACGGTCCAGTTCGACCCGCTGATCGCCGAGCACACCCGGCTGATCTCGTTGGCCGCGGCATCGATCGCGGATCCGCAGATCCGGCACCGCGGGACCTTCGGCGGTTCGCTGGCGCACGCCGATCCGGCCGGTGACCTGCCCGCGGTCTCGGTCGCGTTGGACGCGTCCTTCGTGATCGCCGGACCGGGTGGTCGCCGTACCGTCGGTGCTTCGGACTTCTTCCAGGGCGTCTTCAGTACGGCGGTCGGCGACGACGAGCTCCTGGTCGAGGTACGGGTGCCGAAGTACACCGGCTGGGGCGCGCACTACGAGAAGTTCAGCCGGGTCGCGCAGGGCTGGCCGATCGTCGCGGTCGCGGCGGCGGTCCGGCTGGACGGTGATTCGATTGCCGAAGCACGGGTCGGGCTGAGCAACATGGGCTCGACGCCGATCCGGGCGATCGCGGTCGAGGACGCGCTGATCGGCCGGCCCGCGACCGCCGAGGCCGTCCGCTCGGCCGCGGCCCGGGCCGCCGACGGGACGTCGCCGGTGACGGACCTCAACGGTGACGCCGAGTACCGCCGGCACCTCGCCTCGGTGCTGACCCGGCGGGCCGTACTGGCCGCGGCAGGCACTGGATGAAGCTCGAGCACAAGTTCGTCGTACCGGCCCCGGTCGAGGAGACCTGGGCCGCGTTCAACGACCTCGAACGGGTGGTGCCGTGTTTCCCCGGCGCCACCCTGGCGTCGTACGACGGTGACAGCTTCACCGGCGCGTGCAAGGTGAAGCTGGGGCCGGTCTCGCTGCAGTACGCCGGCAGCGGGACGTTCGTCGAACGCTCTCCGGCGGACCATCGCGCGCTGATCGAGGCCAAGGGCAAGGACCGCCGCGGCAACAGCACAGCCAGCGTCCGCGTCACGGCGCAGCTGGATGCGTCCGGCGACTCGGCCACCGCGGTCACCGTCGAGACGGATCTGACCATCACTGGTCGCCCCGCCCAGTTCGGCCGCGGCCTCATCCAAGACGTCTCCGACCACCTCCTGGCGCAATTCGTCAAATGCCTGACCACAACCCTCACCCCGGAGGCCCAGCCCACCACCGCCACCGCCACCACACCGACCGCTGGCACGCCGACCGCCGCTGCGCCCGCCGAAGCGACGCCCGCCGGTCCAGCCAGCGCCGCCGGTCCCGCCAGCACCGCCGGCACCGCCACACCAGCCAGTCCCACTGCCCCGACAGCACCCACTGCCCCCACCGCACCCTCCAAGGAACAGGCCGGCGCACCTCCATCCGGCGCCTCATCCCTCGACCTCGGCGCGGCACTCCTGCCTGCTCTCCTGCGCCGTGCCCGCCCCTACCTCATCGGCGCCGCAGGAGCCCTCCTGCTCGGCCTCGTTCTCCGGCGCCTACTCCGCCGCTGACAAGGCCTGCCGACACAACCGATCAGCCGCCCGCGTCGTCTCCGGCAACCGATACCGCGGCGCCAGATGCAACACGTGCTCGACGGCGGTGTCGAGGCTGACCCGATGCCCGATGGACACGTACACGGGCTTCACCCCGTCCCGCGTACGCACCACCGCGCCAACAACCTGATTGTCAACAATCAGATCAGCGACAGAACCCCGCGCCGCCCCAGGCTGCGTGTACGTCCCGACGAACGCCGTCTTAGCAGCCCCGATCGCCGGCACCCCGGTCAGCACCCCGAGGTGACACGCCAGCCCGAACCGCCGCGGATGCGCCAACCCCTGCCCGTCACACACCAGCAGGTCCGGCGTCGTCCTCAACTTGCTGAGCGCCTGCAACAGCCCTGGAACCTCCCGAAACGCAAACAACCCAGGCACATAAGGGAATGTCGTCTCCCCGAGCACCACAGCCCGATCCACCTCGGCCAACGTGTCCCAGTCCAGTACGACGACCGCAGCCGCCAGCCGATCGCCGTCGTACGCGACATCAAGTCCGGCGACGTACCGCGGCGCCCTGTCGACATCCGTATCGTCGACAATCGACCGCAGTTCCTCCTGGACAGCAATCGCCTCAGCAGGCGTAGTCGGCCACCGCATCCCGGCACGCTATCCACGGCATGGGCTCAGCCCGCTCGGTGGCTCCGGCGGTACTTCGCAGCGCGAGCCCGGTTCTGACACGTCACCGAGCAGAACCGCCGCCGTCCGGCCGGCGAACCGTCCACGTAGATGTCGGCACATCCACCATCGACACAGATCCCGAGCCGACCGGGATCCCCGTCGGCCAACTGGTTGCGCAGTGCCAGCAGGGCCGCCGCGAGCAACGCGTCCTCGGCATCCGCCCACCACCTCCGCCGTACCTCATGGCCGTCCATCACGACGTCGGGCCGCACATCGATCCCCGTCAGCAACTCGGAGACCGCCGCCACGCGCCCAGCCGTACCCTCCGCCGCAAACACCCCGAAAACCGTGTCGGCAAATCGAACCAGCCCGTCATCCGTCAACGCGCTCGCCACGGCCGTGGGGATCCCGGTCCGGCGGTCCGGACCCGCATCAGCGGCCGCCGCGCCCTCACCGAAGTACTCGGCAAGAACCGGCAGGCCCGACCGTGCACCCGCCCGACGAGGCTCGACCCCCCAGCCGTTCACCAACTCGACCAGGGTCTCGAGCGCCATCGGCACAACCTGAACACGCACCACCCCAACATAACGCGATAACCCCCGTTAACGCGTTGCACGACCTCCTGCGCTCCCGTAACGTGATGAACCAGACCATCACGTGATGCTTGAGGAGGGATCGATGGCGGCGCGGATGCGCGACGTGGCCGAGCGAGCCGGCGTCTCGATGAAGACCGTCTCGAACGTCATCAACAATTACCCGCACATCACCCCGGCCACCCGAGCCCGCGTCGAGGCCGCGATCGCCGACCTCGACTACCGCCCCAATCTCGGCGCCCGCTCCCTCCGCAAAGGCACGTACGGCGTGATCGCCCTGGCGATCCCCGATTTGGCCAACGAGTACTTCGCCACCCTGGCCGCCGCCGTAGCCCGAGCCGCCAGGAAGCACGACGTAGCCCTCCTCATCGAGCAAACAGAAGGCGACCCCACCGCAGAGTCCCAAGCCTTGACCGGCCTCCGAGACCGCCCCGTAGACGCCATCCTCCTCTGGCCAACCCACCCCACCGCCACCGGCGCAAAGTCAGCTCCCGCGGAGTCGATCAACGGCGGCCCGGCTGCCGGCCGCCTCGTCAGGAGCGACGCGGCCTCCAGCCGCCCAGTCGTCCTCCTCGGCGCCGCCCTCGCCGAACAGGCGGCTGACAACGAGGCCCTAGCCGAACAGGCGGTCTGCCTCGCCCTCGAGCACCTCGCGGATGGCACCCCGCCCGCGCCACGCCACCTCGCGATCCAACGAGCTGAGGCCGCCGGCAGTTAGTCGCCGACCGTGGGGGGTCCGCCGGGGGGCCATTCGACTAGTTCTATGCGGTAGCCGTCGGGGTCGACCAGCCAGGAGGTGGCTGGGCCTTCGGGGCCTCCTGGGTGTTCTGGGAGGCCTGGGTGGAGGTCGGCTGTGGTTAGGCGGTCGATGGTGGTGGTCAGGGACTCGACCTCGATGGCGAGGTGTTCGAAGCCGCCGGGCTCGACGGGTCCGGCGGCCGGGCGGTGGACCAACTCGAGCGACACCGATGTCTCGCCGGACAGCTTCAGCCAGACCAGCTTGCCTCCATCGTCGAACGGCACCGTGCCGAGTTCGGTGTAGCCCACGGCCCGGTAGAAGGCGAGCGACCGCTCGAGATCACTCACCCGGTACGCGAACAGGATCGTCTTCATGCCCGCCGATCCAACAGGCCCTCACAAGGCGCGTCAACGAACAGGCGGTGTGTGCAGGCAGCGAGGTGAGCGGCCGGGCTGGAGGTGGTCGGGCGAGCGGTGTCCGCGAGATGGTTGCCGGCGAGCAGCACCACCGGCAGGTGGGAGAGGATGTCGGCATGCGAGTGCTGATTGCGCCGGACAAGTTCGCGGGGACGTTGACTGCTGTCGAGGCGGCGGCTGCCATCGAGGAAGGGTGGCGGCGGCGGGACCCGGACGCGGAGGTTCTGGTCGCGCCGATGGCGGACGGTGGGCCCGGGTTCATCGACGTTCTGGAGGCTGTTGTCGACGGCACCCTGCTGTCGGTGACCGTACGCGGGCCGCTCGGCGAGGACACCCCGGCCACGGTCCTGCTCGCGGGCGAGACGGCGTACGTCGAGACCGCCCAGGCCTGCGGCCTCCACCTGGTCGAGCCGAAGCTGCGCCGCCCGGAGGACGCGACGACGTACGGCGTGGGTCAGCTGATCGCGGCCGCGGTCGACGCCGGGGCGAAGCGGATCGTCCTCGGCCTCGGTGGATCCGGTACGAACGACGCCGGCGCCGGGATGCTCGCCGCGCTGGGGGCGACCGCTGCCGGGGGCAGCCTGGACGCCGGAGCGGCCGGGCTCGCGACGCTGACCGAGGTCGACCTGGAGCCGGCGCGGACGCGGATGGCCGGGATCGAGTTCGTCGCGGCGAGTGACGTCGAGAACCCGATGCTCGGGCTGCGCGGCGCGACCAGCGTGTTCGGCAAGCAAAAGGGGATTGTCGACGATCGGAAGCCCGAGGTCGACGGCTGGCTGACTCACTTCGCGGAGCTCGCGGACCGCAAGACCGCGGACCAGAAGGGCGCGGGCGCGGCCGGCGGGCTCGGCTACGCGCTGTTGCTGCTCGGTGCCGAGCGGGTGTCCGGCATCGATCTCGTCGCAGAGCTGACCGGTCTGAAGGAGAAGGCGTCCCGCGTCGACTTGGTGCTCAGCGGCGAGGGTGCGTTCGACTTCCAGTCCCGCGACGGCAAGGTGATCGCCGGTGTCGCGAAGGTGGCGAACGACGCGATGCGGCCGTGCGTCGTACTGGCCGGCAAGGTCCTGATCGGCTCCCGCGAGATGCGCACGATGGGGGTCGAGTCGGCATATTCCCTGGTCGACGCGGTGGGAGAGGCCCAGGCCTTCGCCGACCCGCACGGCTCACTCGCCGCCGTCGCAGAGCGGGTCGCCCGCACCTGGGCCCGCTGACCCCCCGTCCGATCCGGTACGGCGTACGCAGTTGAGCTCAACCGCGTCGTACGGCGGTCCACGCAGCGAGGCGGGTAGTTGATCCTGGAAATTGGTGTGCGACCATGGGAATGGTTCCGGATCAGCGGTTGTTGGCCCGGAATGACAGCGGACTTTCCGCGCGCGGCTGCCTGCCCACCTGCAGCCGGGCGCTCACGAGATGACTGGAGTCAGGAATGACTGAAGCGCAGACCGAGCAGGCCGTCGCCACGGGTGTGATCCTCACCGACGGGGCCGCCGCCAAGGTGAAGGCGCTGCTCGACCAGGAAGGTCGCGACGACCTCGCGCTGCGGGTCGCCGTTCAGCCGGGCGGTTGCTCCGGCCTGCGGTACCAGCTGTTCTTCGACGAGCGTCAGCTCGACGGCGACGTGGTGGCCGACTTCAATGGCGTCAACGTGGTGACCGACCGGATGAGCGCGCCGTACCTGAAGGGCGCGTCGATCGACTTCGTGGACACGATCGAGAAGCAGGGCTTCACGATCGACAACCCGAACGCGACCGGCTCCTGCGCCTGCGGCGACTCCTTCAACTGACGTACGCCGAAGCCCCGCTCCTCGACTGCTCGAGGAGCGGGGCTTTCGCATGCCCGAAACCGTCAGTGGGCTGAGGCGCCTTCGCGGGCGCGCTTCGGCAGCAGGAAGCTGACCGCGAGGCTCACCACGAACAGGCCGATCGCAACCAGCACGGTGTTCTTGGTGGCGCTGAGGAACGCGTGGTCCGGCAGCAGCTGGAAGAAGATCGTGCCGATCACCGCGACCCCGATCGCGCCACCGAACTGCTGCATCGCGGTCAGTACGCCGGATGCCGAACCGGCAGCCTGGTCGTCGATCGAGGCCAGGATGATGTCGAACAGCGGCGCGAACACCAGGCCGGCTCCGATCCCGGTGGCTAGAGTCGCCGGGACCAGGTTCCAGATCGTCGTCGCAGCGCCGTACGTGTGCAGGGTGAACCAGACGCCGCCCATCGCGAGCGCCATCACCACGATGCCGAGCTGCAGCGCCTTGCGGCCGAGCCTCGGTGCGAGCAGTCCGCCGGACAGTGGCGCGCCGATCGCGATGCCGAGTGAGAACGGCACCATCGCGAGGCCGGCCTTCAACGGGCTGTAGTGCAGGCCGAGCTGGGTGAACAGGTTGAACACCAGCATGAAACCGGACATCGCCAGGAAGAACGTGGAGATCACGCCGAGGCCGGCGACGTACCCGCGGCTGCGGAACAGTGACGGGTCGATGACCGGGTTTCCCGACCGGCGCTCGCGCCAGCCGAACAGGGCGAAGACCGGTACCGACGCGGTCAACATCAGGATTGTCCACAATGGCCAGCCGAGCTCGCGGCCCTGGACGAGCGGGTAGATCAGCAGCCCGGACGCCAGGCTGACCAGGATCACGCCGGCCGCGTCGAGGCGGGACGCGCCGGGGGTCTTCACCTCGGGCATGAAGCGGAGCGCGCCGGCCAGGGCGAGGATGCCGATCGGGACGTTGATGAAGAAGATCATCCGCCAGCCCGCGTCGAACCAGTTCGCGTCGATGAGGACGCCGGCGATGATCGGTCCGGCGACCGCCGACAGTCCCATCACCGGGCCGAACATGGCGAACGCCTTGCCGATCTCGGCCGGCGGGAAGACCGCCTTCAGGATCGCGAACCCCTGCGGGATCATCACCGCGCCGAGCAGTCCTTGGGCGACCCGGCTGCCGATCAGCAGCTCGGGCGAGGTGGCAAGCCCGCAGACCGCGGAGGCCACCGTGAACCCGACCGCCCCGATCACGAACAACCGCCGCCGCCCGACCAGGTCCCCGAGCCGGCCGAAGCTGATCAGCCCGATCGCGAAGGCGAGCGTGTACCCGGCGAGCATCCACTGCATCGCCGACTCCGACCCACCCAGCTCGGCGCGGATCGACGGCGCCGCAATGTTGACAATCGTCGCGTCGACAAGATCCATGATCTCGGCCACCAGCACGGTCGCCAGAACCACCCACCGCCAGCGGTACGGCGTCGCAGGTGACCTCCCCGATTCCGACGTGCCTGTGGGGGTGGCTGGAGGTGAGGTGATGGTTGAGGTGCTCATCGGTGGCTCCTGATTCGAACGGTGTTCGTTGACGAACACCGTTCTACGCACGAACGGTGTTTCTGTCAAGTACGGCGTTCGCTAGAGTGGAGCCATGACCCAGTCGCCGTGGCAGCCGATCAGTCCCGCGAAGCCGGCGCGCCCGCCCAAGGAGCCGCTCACCCGGGACCGGATCGTCGACGCGGCCATGCAACTGCTGGTCGAGCAGGGGTACGACGCGGTCTCGATGCGCAAGGTCGCCCAGGCGCTCGGCACCGGGCCGGCATCGCTGTACGCGCACGTCGCGAACAAGAAGGAGCTCGACCAGCTCCTCGTCGACCGTGCGGCGCAGGACATGAAGCTCCCCGAGGAGCCGGATCCCGACCGCTGGCAGGAGCAGCTGAAGGACGCGATGCGGGAGGTTCTGCGCGTGATGCGGGCGAACCCGGGTGTCGCGCGGGCTGCGATCGGCCAGGTGCCGCTGGGGGAGCAGGCGCTGCTCAGCACTGAGCGGATCCTCGGCATCCTCAAGGCCGGCAACCTCCCTGATCAGGCCGCCGCATGGGCGGTCGACCTGCTGCCGCTTTACGTCACCGCGATCGCGTTCGAGGAGACGGTGCAGGGCGCCTGGGCCTGGACCAAGGAAGACATCGAAGGATTCGTCACCGATCTCCGGGCGTACTTCGAGGCCCTCCCGCCCGACCGCTTTCCCCTCACGATTGCCCTCGCCGGCGCGCTGACCGCCGGCTCCACCGGTGACGAGCGCTTCGAGTTCGGCCTCACGGTCCTGGTTGCCGGCCTTGCCTCCCTGGCCGTCCCCGACTGAACCTGCCGTCGAATCCGCTGGTCGGGAGACCGTCCAGCCGCCCCGCCGGGAGCCAGTGCAGTCGATGGATGGCAGCCAGCGCAGCCAATGCAGTCGGTGGGCGGTAGTCAGTGCAGCCGGTGGGTGGTTGCCGGGCGTGACGGCGCGGGTGGGATGAGTGCTTGCCGTTCACGAGTTCACATGGTAAATCTTCGGATTGTCAACAAAACTACGACCTGGTCGTCTGGGTGTGCCGGCGTGAGGCGGGCACGTTCGCCGAGCGCGTAGGCGCGTGTGCTGATGGCGTGGGTGGGCACCCGGGTGAGGCCGCACGACGACAGGAGAGCCCCGTGGACGCCGAGAGTCAGCCGCCGGTCGAGAGGAAACCGCCGGTCGAGACCGAACCACCCCCAGGAGTGCTGAAGAGGGCAATCGCCGCCTCGGCCATCGGCAACGCGACCGAATGGTTCGACTACGGCATCTACGCGTACGGCGTGACCTACATCTCGGCGGCGATGTTCCCGGGTGACACCGAGAGCGCGACGCTGCTCGCGCTGATGACGTTCGCGGTCTCGTTCCTGGTCCGCCCGCTCGGCGGACTGATATGGGGCCCGCTCGGCGACCGCCTCGGCCGCAAGCACGTGCTGGCGATCACGATCCTGTTGATGTCCGGCGCGACCCTGTGCGTCGGCCTGGTTCCGACGTACGACGCGATCGGGCTGTGGGCGCCGATCCTGCTGGTCCTGCTCCGGATGATCCAGGGCTTCTCGACGGGTGGCGAGTACGGCGGCGCCGCGACGTTCATGGCGGAGTACGCCCCGAGCCGCAAGCGCGGCTTCCTGGGCAGCTTCCTGGAGTTCGGCACGCTGGCCGGCTTCTCGCTCGGCGCGCTGCTGATGCTCGGCTTCTCGCTGATCCTCGGCGACGACGCGATGCACTCGTGGGGCTGGCGGCTGCCGTTCCTGGTCGCCGCGCCGCTCGGCCTCGTCGGCGTCTACCTGCGGTCGCGGCTCGAGGACACTCCCGTGTTCCGCGAACTGGAGGCGAAGGGCCAGAAGGAGGAAGAGACGACTACGCAGTTCAAGGACCTGCTGGCCGGCTACTGGCGGCCGATCCTGCAACTCGGCGGTCTGGTGATCGCGCTGAACGTCGTCAACTACACGCTGCTCACGTACATGCCGACGTACCTGGAGAGCGAGATCGGCCTCAGTTCGGACGAGTCACTCATCGTGCCGATCATCGGAATGTTGACAATGATGGTGTTCCTGCCGTTCGCGGGCCGGATCTCGGACCGCGTCGGCCGCAAGCCGCTGTGGTGGTTCTCGCTCGCCGGGCTGTTCGTCTTCGGGACGCCGATGTTCCTGCTGATGGGCACGAACCTGGCCGGCGCGATCATCGGGTTCGCCGTACTCGGCCTGCTCTACGTCCCGCAGCTGGCGACCATCTCGGCGACGTTCCCGGCGATGTTCCCGACCCACGTCCGGTACGCCGGTTTCGCGATCGCCTACAACGTGTCGACCTCACTCTTCGGCGGTACGGCGCCGGCTGCAAATGACTGGCTCACGGCCCAGACGGGCAACGCGCTGATGCCGGCGTACTACATGATGGCCGCCTGCGCGATTGGCGCCATCGCGCTCCTGAAGGTTCCCGAAACCACTCGCTGCCCCCTCAACGGCACCGCCATCCCCGGCACCGCCGAGGCGCTCCCACCGGTAGCCCTGGAACCCGCGAAGGCCTAACCACAACCCCAGGAGGCTCGCCGGACCCACAGTCCGGCGAGCCTCACCTACGCCGCGATCCGCTCCGCGCTGCTCAGCGGCAGCCCCGGGCGAGGCCCCGCTGTGGCAGCCGCCCCGGGCATGCCCGGGTAGTGGGGGTTAGGAGGTCGCTGCGGTGACGGCGTCGGACCAGATGGCGGCGGCCTCGTCGATTTCGGCGGGGTTGACCACGAGGGCGGGGATGAAGCGGACGACCTGGCCCCAGGCGCCGCAGGTGAGGAGCAGGAGTCCCCTCCTGGCTGCCTCCTGCTGTACGGCGGCGGCCGTGACCGGGTCGGGTTTGCCGTCGGCGTCGCGGAACTCGTTGCCGATCATCAGCCCGAGCCCGCGAACGTCCGTGATCCGCTCATGCTTGTCCGCCACCAGTTGCAGCGCCTGCTTGAGTTGCGCACCCCGCTCCGCCGAGTTCTGCACCAGTCCCTCGTCCTGAATGACTTCCAGCGTTGCGAGTGCGGCCGCGCAGGCCACCGCGTTCGCGCCGTACGTCCCGCCCTGCGAGCCCGGCCACGCCTTCTCCATCAGCGCGGACGACGCTGCGATGCCCGACAGCGGGAAGCCGGACGCGAGCCCCTTCGCCGTGATCAGGATGTCCGGGTGCGCGCCGAAGTGGTCGCCGCCCCAGAACTTCCCGGTCCGGCCGAACCCGGTCTGCACCTCGTCCACGACGAGCAGAATCCCGTGCTGGTCGGCGCGTTCCCGCAGTCCGGCGAAGAACCGCTCGTTCGCAGGCACGTACCCGCCTTCGCCCAACACCGGCTCGACCACGAACGCTGCGGTGTCGGCCGGCGTACTCAACGTCTGCAGCACGTAGTCGAGTTGGCTCAGCGCGAAGTCCGTCGCCTGCTCGACCGGCCAGCCGAAGTGTCCGGGGTCGGGGAACGGCGACACGTGTACGCCGGCCATCAGCGGGCTGAACCCGGATCGGAACTTCGTGCCTGACGTCGTCATCGAGGCCGCCGCGACCGTCCGGCCGTGGAACCCGCCGTGGAACACCATCACGTTCGGGCGACCCGTGGCCTGGCGGCTGAGTCGGAGCGCCGCCTCGACTGCCTCGCTGCCGGAGTTCGCGAAGAACATCCGGTCGAGGTGCTGGGGGAGGACCTCGCCGAGCCGCTCCACGAGGTTGAGGAGTGGGCGGTGCATGACCGTCGTGTACTGCGCGTGGATGATCTTGCCGACCTGCTCCTGCGCGGCCGCGACGACGCGAGGATGGCAATGCCCGGTCGACGTCACCCCGATGCCGGCCGTGAAGTCGAGATACCGCCGATCGTCCTCGTCGAACAGCAACACACCCTCGCCGCGCGCGGCGATCACTCCGGTTGCCTGTTTCAACACCTGCGACAGCTCGGCCACGGCGGATCCCCTTCACACGTCCGATCAAACACCCGATTGTCAACCGTAAGATTGTCGACAATCTAGCCTAACCCAGCCCCCCACCCTGTCAATCCAATGCCACCGCGCCCGATCGCGCCGACGACACAGAAGGACGCGTCGTCCATCTCGGCAGCTTCTCGAAGATCCTTGCCCCACACCTGACCGCGCCGACCGCACCCGACCGCGCCGACCGCGGCTACCGCGCCCGACCGCGGCTACCGCGCCCGACCGCGCCGACCGCACCTGCCGCGGCTACCGCGCCCGACCCCGCCGCAGCCGGGCGCCGACGAACCACCGCCGCACGGCAGCCCGCCTCACGGCAGCCTGCCGGCGGCCGCCGGGGCCCGTGCGCTCGACCGCCGATCCGGCGCCGACCGACGTTCGGCCAGCGCCGCCGGGTCTGTCGCTGGCGACGGGTTGCCGGTAGGGCGGGTTACGCGGAGTGAGTCGGATTACCGGAATGCCGGGCCGTACCTGGGCATGGGTCGGCGGTCGCGCGGCTGTTGCCGGGGCGTGGCGCCGTACGTGAGGTCGGCTGCCAGAGTGTGGCGCCGTCGGGGTGCGGTGGTTGCCAGGGTGGCGCCGTACGTGGGTGGTGGGGTGGGGTCAGCGGTTGGTTAGGCGGGTTATGGCGTCGTCCATGTGGGCCATCAGGAGGTCGTCGGCGTGGAGGTAGTCGCCGGCGGCGATGGCTTCGGCGAGGGCCTTGTGCTCCTCGATGCGGGCGTCGGAGACGGTGTAGGTCTCGGCGAGGGCGTGGATGCACATGCGGGTCTCGGTGATCGAGGTCGCGTGCATGCGGGACAGCCGCGGGCTGCGGGCGAGCTGGACGAGGCGTTCGTGGAAAGCGATGTCGAGCTCGCTGACCGCGGCGGGATCGCCCTCGGCGGCGGCCATCTGCTCGACGATGGCGAGCAGCTCCTTGCCGGCCGCCTCGTGGTCGCCGTCGGCGATCCGCCGGGCGGCGGCGCGCTCGATCGCCTCACGCGCCAGGTACATGTCCCGGACGTCCTCCGGCGTCATGTCGATGACGAACAACCCGCGGTTGCGGATCGAGACCAGCAACCCCTCCGCGGTGAGCCGCTGCATGCCTTCGCGGAGCGGGCCGCGGCTCACGCCGAGCTTGCGGGCCAGGTCGGCCTCGCCGAGCTGCGCGCCGGGTTTGAGCTCGCCGTGGCTGATGGCCTGGCGCAACTTGTCGGCGATGATGCTCGGCGTCGACTCCTGCGCCAACGGCTCGATGAAACTGGTCACGCGTGTGTCCCCCTCGCTGAAAACAATCGGCCCAAGCCTGGCAGTGACGGTACCGGGCCGGTCAACTGCAACCCCTTCCACACCGTCACCTGGTTGGCCGTGAGTACCGGCTTGCCGACCGCGGCCTCGAGATCGTCGACGATCTGCAGCGTGTGCATCGCGGTGTCCGGCACCAGGATCGCCTCGGCGTCCGGGTGGTTCGCGGCCTTCACCATCGCGACCACCCGCTCCGGATCGAGCGTGCCGACCTCGGCCGCGGTGATGATCCCGTAGCTGCCCATCGCGACCACCTCGACGCCGCCGGCGGTCAGGAACCGGACGAAGTGCGTCGCGACGTCTTCCGGGTACGACGCGGCGACTGCAACCCGCCGTACGTCGAGAGCGCGGCAAGCGTCGACGAACGCGAGCGAGGTCGACGACGCCGGTACGCCGAGCGCCTGGGCGACCCCGGACGCCTGGTTGCGGGCGCCCTCGGGGCCGAAGACGAAACTGCCGGACGTGCAGGCCCACATCACCGCGTCCGGCTGGGCGGCCGCCAGTTCGGAGGCGCCTTCGGCGAGCCGCTCGGCGCGGCCCAGGTCGAGGAGTGCGTCCACGCGGTGCGCGTCCTCGCCGACCGAGGTGATCACGACCGGCAGTTTGATCGAACCGTCCAGTCGCGCCTCGAGCGCCGGGTAGTCGTCCTCCGCGCTGTGACCGGGATAGAGCAGCCCTACCGTGACCATCCAACCTCCTGGCTGATCGCACCGAAATAGGTAGATTGTCGACAATCTTACCCCCAGATTGTCACCAATGAGACACACCGCGAAGCGCCCAGGTAGCGGACAGAACCTGTCCGGTTCCCGGCCTAGCGTTGCTGGTGTCCGGGAACGAGTGGAGGAGAGTGGGATGGCGATTCCTGAGGGGTACACGACCGTGACGCCGTGGATCATCGGGCAGGACACGGACGGGCTGATGGACTGGCTGACGCGGGCGTTCGGGGCCGAGGAGATCGATCGGATGGTGGGTCCGGACGGGCGGATCGGGCACGCGGAGATGCGGATCGGGAACGCGATCGTGATGATGTTCGACGCCCGGCCGGAGTGGCCGGCGACACCGGCGTTCCTGCGGCTCTACGTCGACGACGCGGAGGCCGTGCACGCGCAGGCGGTCGCGGCGGGCGGCACGTCGGTGACCGAGGTGACGCACCTGTTCTTCGGCGACAAGGTCGGCCGCGTGCGCGACCCGTACGGCAACCTCTACTGGATCCAGACCCGCATCGAAGAACTCACCGAACAGGAAATGCTGGCCCGCCTGGCCGACCCCGAATTCACCCGCCGCATGGAATACGTCCAAAACGCCGACTTCTTCCCCGACGCCACCCCTAGCCCCACGCCCACCCCACCGAGGCCGCAACCCCGCGACCGGATATCCCCTGCCTCTATGCCTTCTCCCTTGGTGCACGAGGGGAGAAGGCACAACACGACGGGATATCCGGCTCTTGTGACTGATGTGTGGTTGGTATGGCGGGTGTGCTGGTCTGGCTGGGCCGTGGGTGAGTCTGCGGTGGCGGCGAGACGGG
>NZ_JBFAHB010000120.1:0-18671 GCF_040653975.1 Kribbella sp. NPDC050820 | reverse complement strand
TCGGCGTCCAGCCGCTCGTCGCCGGCGATCACGGTCTCCGGCCCGTCCAGCCGGCCGCGAGCCTGAATGATCCTCACCTTGTCCCGGTCGAGCCGGCGGGTGATGCCGTCGGACTGCGCGGCGGCCAGCCGCTTGACCCGTTGGTTGACGACGGAGAGGTCGACACGCACGGCGTTCGCCGGATCGTCGTCGCCGTCCTCGAGCCGGACGCCGAGCCGTCCGGCCTCCTCGACCTCGGTCATCACCTCGGCCGTCGCTATCAGCGTCTTGCTCGGAACGCAGTCGGTGAGCACCGCGGAACCGCCGATTCCGTCGGAATCGACGACCGTCACCTCCGCCCCCAGTTGGGCGGCCGCACTGGCCGCTTCGTACCCGCCGGGACCGCCTCCGATGATCACAACTCGCGCCACGGGAGGCCATTCTTCCGTATCCTGTGTCGTCGTGACCCTGTACGCCGCGTTTGCGTCGAATCTGGACCCGAACCTGATGGCCGAGCGGTGCCCGTACTCGCCCCTGCGCGGGACCGGGTGGATCACCGGCTGGCGGCTCACCTTCGGCGGTGAGGAGCTCGGCTGGGAGGGCGCCATGGCCACCGTGGTGGAGGACCCCGCCGACCCGTCCAACCAGGTCTTCGTGGCCCTTTACGACATCCACCCCAAGGACGTCGAGCGGCTGGACGAGTGGGAGTGGATCGACCAGGGCGTCTACCGCAAGATCCAGGTCCGGGTGCAGACCCTGGACGGCGAGCAACTGGCGTGGATGTACGTCCTCAACGCCTACGAGGGCGGTCTGCCCTCGGCCCGCTACCTGGGCATCCTCGCCGAGGCCGCCGAGGCCGCCGGCGCCCCGGACGACTACGTGGCCGACCTCCGCGCGCGCCCCTGCCAGTCGTCGGGACATTAGCTATCTTGCGGTTGTGACCGTCAACGATGACCTCAGGACCGCCGCCGAAGCCTGGCTGAGCGAGGACCCCGACCCCGACACGCGCGCCGAGCTCCGGGCGCTGCTCGACGCCGGCGACGAGGCCGAGCTGGCCGACCGCTTCGCCGGCACCCTCGAGTTCGGTACGGCGGGACTCCGCGGCGCCGTCGCCGCCGGGCCGAACCGGATGAACCGGGTCGTGGTCATCCGCGCCGCCGCCGGCCTCTGCGCCTACCTGAAGTCGAAAGGCCTGACCGACGGCCCGGTCCTGATCGGGTACGACGCCCGGCACAAGTCCGACGTGTTCGCGCAGGACACCGCCGCCGTGGTCCGCGGCGCCGGCCTGGATGCCGTACTGCTGGACCGGCCGGCCCCGACGCCGGTGGTCGCCTTCGGAATCCGGCACCTGAAGGCCGTGGCCGGCGTGGTCGTCACCGCGTCACACAACCCGCCGCAGGACAACGGCTACAAGGTTTACCTGGGTGACGGGTCGCAGATCGTGCCGCCCGCGGACGCGGAGATCGCGGCCGCCATCGCCGCGGTCGGCCCGCTGGACTCGGTGCCGCGCGGCGACGACTGGCAGACCATCGGCGACAAGCTGATCAACGCCTACCTGGACCGGATCGGCGAGCTTGTGCCGGCGGACGCGCCGCGCGAGCTGAACGTGGCCTACACGCCGCTGCACGGCGTCGGCCGCTCGCTCGTCGAGGACGCGGTCGCCCGGGCCGGGTTCGCCGTACCGTCGGTGGTGGCGTCGCAGGCGGATCCGGATCCGGACTTCCCGACCGTGTCGTTCCCGAACCCGGAGGAGCCGGGCGCGATCGACGCCGCGCTGGAGCTGGCCCGGTCGATGGACGCGGACATCGCGGTGGCGAACGACCCGGACGCGGACCGGTGTGCGGTCGCCGTACCGGATGCCGCGGCCCAGGATCCGGCTCAGGGCGGCTGGCGGATGCTGCGCGGGGACGAGTTGGGCGGGTTGCTCGGCGAGTTCCTGCTGTCGTCCCGGCCCGACGGCGTGGCGGCGTGCTCGATCGTGTCGTCGTCCCTGCTCGGCAAGATCGCGGCCTCGCACGGCGTCGAGTACGTCGAGACGCTGACCGGCTTCAAGTGGATCGGCCGGGTGCCGGGGCTGGTCTTCGGCTACGAGGAGGCGCTCGGGTACTGCGTCGACCCGGTGGCGGTGAAGGACAAGGACGGCGTGTCGACGCTGGTCCGGGTGCTGCAGCTGGCGGCCGAGGCGAAGTCCGAGGGGCGCACGCTGCTGGACCTGCTTGACGACCTGGCTGTGAAGCACGGCCTGCACGCCACCGACCAGCTGTCGGTGCGGGTGGAGGACCTGTCGCTGATCGCGACCGCGATGGAGCGGCTGCGGGCCACTCCCCCGACGTCGCTGGGCAGTCACACGGTCGAGCGGGTGGACGACCTCAGCCAAGGCTCCGAAACCCTGCCGCCGACCGACGGCCTGCGCTACACGCTCTCCGAGGGCGCCCGGGTGGTGGTGCGCCCGTCCGGCACCGAGCCGAAGCTCAAGTGCTACCTGGAGGTCGTCATCCCGGTCACGAGCGACGTGGCGGCCGCCCGTGCGCAGGCGGCCCCGGACCTGGCCGCGGTCAAGCAGTCCCTGTCCGCAGCCCTGGGTCTTTAGAACGCACGACACGTCAGCCGCTCGACCATCCAGGGTCAGCGGCTGACGTTCGACGTACCGGGAGCACCTGGCGGGTGGCTCCCCGGGACGGGGACGGCTCAGCGAGCGGCGGCGGCGGCTTCGGCTTCTTCGGCGCGGAGCGACGCCTGCAGCGACGAGTGCAGGATGCGCAGCGTGCTGGTCGACTGCATCAGCGCGTCGCGCTCGTCCGGGTTCCCGTTCGCCAGGTTGGAGATCTCGGTGATGCTCGCGTCGATCCGGGCGATCCGGTCCGCGACCGAGCCCTCCTGGCTGCTGGCCCGGCGGATCGCCTCGGACGTGACCGTCCAGACGTCTTCCTTGTCGTTGGTCCGCCGCGACATGTCGACCATCTGGCTCAGCGCCGCGAGGTCGTGGTCGACCTGGGTCCGCTCCACCGGCACGGTGATCCCCGCGGTCGCCTGACGCAGCCGGGTCACGTGACCGGACAGCTCGGACCAGCTGCACCTGCCGCTCTTGATCTTGTCCAGCACCTTGGCGTACTCGGTGTTGAACTCGTCGTAGTTCACTGTCCTTGACTCCTGCCGTGAGACTGCTCGACTCAGAACTGTAAGGCGTGCGAGCCCGAAACAAGTAACCACACGATCGCAGATCGTGCACGTGTCGGCAAAACGCAACAGCCGCCCGGTACGCCAACGCGTACCAGGCGGCCGAGTTACGTTAGAACGTCCAGCGGGTCAGGCGACGTAGGTCGACGACGCGTTGAACGTGTTGCAGTTGCCCGCGACGGTGTAGGTGTGCCGCGCGTTGAAGCCCGCGGTCGACCAGAACGCGTGGTTCTTCGGCGAGCCATGGTCGCGGACGCCGCCCGGCTGGTCGCCCATGTGGCTGATCAGGTAGTTGTACTGCGTGAGCAGGCCACCGGCCATCGGGTAGTACCGCTTGTTCGCGCCGACGTAGGCCGCGCCCAGGCAGGACGCCTGCAGCTCGCGGCGACGGCTCTCCTCTAGCCGCGCGGCGTTGGTGGTGAACGCCCGCTGACGCGTCCAGGACGCGTTCAGGATGCCGGTCAGGAACTGCACGTGGTGCCCGTACTCGTGCGACATCATCTGGGTCAGCCACGCCCGCGCGTAGGTCGGGTTCTGGCCCCAGGTCTTGATGATCTGCGCCGCCGGGACGTAGATGACACCGCCACGCCCGCTGCAGTAGTAGCCGGTGGTGTTGCTGACGGTCCCGCAGTCGGTGGCGATCAGCGTGCCGCTGTGCACGGACAGCTTCGGCTTCACCTTGTACGCCGCGCCGGCTGCCTTCAGCGGAACGGCCCACGCCGCGTACATGCACGTCCAGAGCTGGCTTGCGTACGACGCCACGCCCGCCTGCGTGCGCAGCGAGACGTTGACCTCCCGGCACTTCGACGGCGTGATCGCCGGGGTGCTGTAGAGCCGGTTGTAGCGGACGATGGTCGTCGGCGACGACGCCATGGTCGTCAGACCCTCACCCGCCGGCGGGTTGCCGGCCACCTGGTTCGGCGTCTCGGCCGGCTGCGGCAGGACCGGGTAGGGCGGGTTCGCGGCCGGGACGGCCTGCGCGTTCGGAAGTGCAAAGGCTGCGAGGGCGGTGGCGGCAGCGGCGCCGGCCAGACCACGCAAGGTGTTACGGGAGAGGTTGAGCATGATCTCCACTCTCGAGATTCAGGGACGTGTCGTGCACATCCTGGAGTGCGCAGGGGGCCATCCCAGGCTGAACACGGGCTCTGACGCCGCGAACCCGACCGGAGTTCCCGCTAATCGGCGACTCTGGTGCCGAGGAACCGCAGCTGGTCCGGCAGCATGCGTCGCCAGTAGCCGGCCGTGTGCGCGCCCAACTGGACGCCGCCGGTCGCCCCGAGCTCGGTCCGCAGGTCCTCTGCGGCCTCGGCGAACGGGTCGTCCCGGCCGCAGTCGATGCGCACGGCAACATCCCGGAACCCGCTCCTGCGGCCGAACACCTGACTGGTCTCGAAGTCGGCCGGGTCGTCGAACGCACCGGGCGTGGTGTCCTCGTAGCGATGCCAGAGCGCCGGACTGAGAGCGCCGACTGCGACCGCCCGAGTGGCCGGCCGGACACGTCGTTGCCAGTAGTGCAGCGCGACCCACAGCAGCGCGCCGTACCCGCCCATCGACCAGCCGAGCAGGCCGTAGCGCGTGGTGTCGAGGCCGAGTTTCGCCAGCAGGGGCAGGAATTCCTGGTCGAGCATGAACCCGGGATCCTCGCCACCGGCCCGGCGATGCCAGTAGGTCTCCCGCCCGCCGTCCACCGTCGCCAAAGCGAAGGGCGGCGTACCGGCTTGGACGGCGGCAGTCAGGTAGCGGTCGATGCCGAGTTCGTTGACCGCCGACGTGTGGTCGCCGCCACGCCCGTGCAGCACAAGTACGACGGGAAGCGCTGCGGACGGCCCGTAGCCGTCGGGGTAGATGACGCTGTAGCCGACCGTCGTACGGCGTCCGAACGACTCGAAGGTGCCCGACTCGACCGGCCCGCCGGGCACATCGGGTACGACGCCGTCCGGCCCGGTCAGCCCGAGTACGTCGTGCACGCGAGCGCGACCGGGGACGACACCGGTCTCCATCGCGGCCACGCCGGCTACTCCGGTGATCGCGGCGGCCACGCCGGTGCGGATCAGAGTGCGACGGGACAGCGACGGCATCGGCAGCCCCGCTTCGGCTAGCGGAGCACGGCGGCCACTGCGGCGACGACCGCCAGCGCAGCCACGATGGCCAGTTCAGGACGGGCCCAGGAGGTGACGATCTCACCCTCGGCCTTCTTGCCGTACTGCTCCAGGTGGGTCTCGATCCGCTCCACCACGAAGTCGGCGCGGGAGATCGAACTGTCGTCGGACAGTTTCCGGCCGCCGACGCGCTGCTTGCGGAGGTCGCGCATGACGACCTGGACGCCGGGCGCCCGGAAGCGGTTGTCGGCGGTGTGCACGCGGAGGATGTCGGTGACGTCGACGCCGGTGACCTTGTTCCACGGGATCGTGTGGTCGCGCAGGTGGTTACGCAGCAGGATGTTCTCGGGGCTGAGGGTGACCGACGGCCGGACCAGGCCGACGTACGCGAGCATCATCAGCAGGCCGATCACGGCGGCGACCAGCAGACCGGTCACGGTCCGCCACTCCAGCACGATGTCGAGCAGCCCGGCCGCGCCGATCACCATCACGATCACCCCGGTGATCCGGTTCGACGTGGACAGGTACTGCTCGCGTTCCGACGGCTTCTGCTTCACCCGCACAACGTAACCAACGACCGGTCACCGACCCCACAGCGAGGCATGGATCGTGACCTGCAGGGCCTAGACTGCCGGGGTGACCACACTCGACAGCGGCGTCGACTCGTTGGCCGACGTGACCTCGTCCGAGGACCGGCTGCGCCGGTTCCTGCTCGGCCTGCCGGGCGTCGACCAGGTCGGCGCCGAGGCCAGGGCCGCCACGCTGAGCACCCGGTCGATCAAGACCACCGCCAAGGCGTACGCGCTGGACCTGGCGATCCGGATGATCGACCTGACCACGCTGGAGGGCCAGGACACCCCCGGCAAGGTCCGGGCGCTGTGTGCGAAGGCGCGCCGGCCCGACCCGGCCGACCCGAGCACCCCGCAGGTCGCCGCGGTCTGCGTCTACCCGGACCTGGTGGCGACGGCGAAGCAGGAGCTGCAGGGCTCGGGGATCAACGTGGCGAGTGTCGCAACCGCCTTCCCCAGCGGGCGTTCCAGCCTGGCGATCAAGGTCCAGGACACCAAGGACGCGGTCGCCGCGGGCGCCGACGAGGTCGACATGGTGATCGACCGCGGCGCCTTCCTGTCCGGGCGGTACGCGATGGTGTTCGACGAGATCACCGCGATCCGAGAGGCGGCCGGCGACGCGCATCTGAAGGTGATCCTGGAGACCGGCGAGCTGGTCACCTACGACAACGTCCGGCGGGCGTCCTGGCTGGCGATGCTGGCCGGCGCGGACTTCATCAAGACGTCGACCGGCAAGGTGTCCCCGGCGGCCACGCTGCCGGTGACGCTGATCATGCTCGAGGCGGTCCGCGACTACCACGAGGCCACCGGCCTGCACATCGGCGTCAAGCCGGCCGGCGGCATCCGGACCGCGAAGGACGCGATCAAGTACCTGGTCACGGTCAACGAGACGGCCGGACCGGACTGGCTGGACCCGGAGCTGTTCCGCTTCGGCGCGTCCAGCCTGCTGAACGACCTGCTGATGCAACGCACCAAGCTGGCCACCGGGCACTACCCCGGCCCCGACTACTTCACGCTGGACTGAGGCATGAGCAGATTCGAGTACGCACCGGCTCCCGAGTCACGGGCCATCGTCGACATCAAGTCGTCGTACGGGCTCTTCGTCAACGGCCAGTTCGTCGAGGCGACGGACGGGAAGCCGTTCAAGACCGTCAGCCCGTCGTCGGAGGAGGTGCTCGCCGAGGTCAGCGAGGCCGGGCCGGCCGACATCGACAAGGCAGTCAAGGCGGCCCGTCGAGCGTTCGACCGGGTCTGGGGGCCGATGGCCGGCCGGGACCGGGCGAAGTACCTGTTCCGGATCGCCCGGCTGATCCAGGAGCGTTCCCGGGAGCTGGCCGTGCTGGAGTCGCTCGACAACGGCAAGCCGATCCGGGAGTCCCGCGACGTCGACATCCCGCTGGTGGCCGCGCACTTCTTCTACTACGCGGGCTGGGCGGACAAGCTCGAGTACGCCGGCGCCGGCGAGGACCCGCAGCCGCTGGGGGTCGCCGGCCAGGTGATCCCGTGGAACTTCCCGATGCTGATGCTGGCCTGGAAGATCGCGCCGGCGCTGGCAGCCGGCAACACCGTCGTACTGAAGCCTGCCGAGACGACTCCGCTGACGGCGCTGGCCTTCGCGGAGATCTGCCAGCAGGCCGACCTGCCGCCCGGTGTGGTGAACATCGTCACCGGCGCCGGCCGCACCGGCCAGGCATTGGTCGAGCACCCGGACGTGGACAAGGTCGCGTTCACCGGGTCGACCGAGGTCGGCCGCTCGATCGCCAAAGCGGTGGCCGGTTCCGACAAGAAGGTGACGCTGGAGCTCGGCGGCAAGGCGGCCAACATCGTCTTCGAGGACGCGCCGATCGACCAGACCATCGAGGGCATCGTCAACGGCATCTTCTTCAACCAGGGCCACGTCTGCTGCGCCGGATCGCGGCTGCTGGTCCAGGAGAGCGTGTACGACGAGGTGCTGGCCCGGCTGAAGCGCCGGATGAGCACGCTGCGGGTCGGCGACCCGCTGGACAAGAACACCGACATCGGCGCGATCAACTCCTCGGCCCAGCTGGCCAAGATCCGCGAGCTGTCCCAGATCGGCGAGGACGAGGGCGCCGAGCGCTGGTCGCCGGAGTGCGAGCTGCCGGCCGAGGGCTACTGGTTCCCGCCGACCGTCTTCACCGGGGTGTCGCAGGCGCACCGGATCGCCCGCGAGGAGATCTTCGGCCCGGTGCTGTCGGTGCTGACCTTCCGGACCCCGGCCGAGGCGGTGGAGAAGGCGAACAACACCCCGTTCGGGCTGTCCGCCGGGATCTGGACCGACAAGGGTTCCCGGATCCTGTGGATGGCGAACCAGCTGCGCGCCGGCGTGGTCTGGGCGAACACGTTCAACCGCTTCGACCCGACCTCGCCGTTCGGCGGCTACAAGGAGTCGGGCTACGGCCGCGAGGGCGGTCGCCACGGTCTGGAGGCCTACCTTGCCCACTAAGGACAGTCAGAGGCTCGCGGTGCGGAAGACCTACAAGCTGTACATCGGCGGCGCGTTCCCGCGCAGCGAGTCCGGACGGTCGTACGTCGTGAACGACGCCAAGGGCCGGTTCCTCGCGAACGCCTCCCAGGCCTCCCGCAAGGACGCCCGGGACGCGGTCGTCGCGGCCCGCAAGGCGTTCGGCGGCTGGTCCGGCAAGACGGCGTACAACCGCGGCCAGGTGCTGTACCGGATCGCCGAGGTGATGGAGGGGCGGCACGACCAGTTCAGCTCCGAGGTCGCCGCGTCCGAGGGCCTGTCGGCGGCGAAGGCGCGCGCGGTCGTGGACGCGTCGATCGACCGCTGGGTCTGGTACGCGGGCTGGGCCGACAAGCTCGCCCAGGTGGTCGGGTCCAGCAACCCGGTGGCCGGCCCGTACTTCGACTTCTCGTTGCCTGAGGCAACCGGCGTGGTCGCGGTGCTGGCGCCGCAGGACTCCAGCCTGCTCGGGCTGACCAGCGTGATCGCGCCAGCGATCGTCTCCGGCAACACGGTCGTCGCGGTCTCGTCGTACGAGCGCCCGTTGCCGGCTGTCACGCTCGGCGAGGTGATGGCGACCTCCGACCTGCCGGGCGGCGTGGTCAACCTGCTGACCGGGTCCGCATCGGAGATCGGCCCGTGGCTGGCGTCGCACCTGGACGTCAACGCGATCGACCTGTGCGGGATCGAGGACGCCGACGAGGCCCGGGACCTGGAGGCCGCCGCGGCGGAGAACCTCAAGCGGGTACGGCGTCCTGTCGAGGAGGACTGGCCGGAGTCTCCGGGGCTGTCGCGGCTCACGCAGTACCTGGAGCTGAAGACCGTCTGGCACCCGATCGGGGTCTGAATGGTCCAGCCAGGTGACCGGGTCGCGATCGTCTCGCCGTCCGGTGGGTTGCCGGAGATCTTCCCGGCGCCGTACGAGCTCGGGCTGGAGCGGCTGCGCTCCTGGGACCTGGAGCCGGTCGAGTACCCGACGACGCGCAAGCTCGGGACGACACCGCAGCAGCGGGCGGCCGATCTGCATGCGGCCTGGTCGGACCCGTCGATCCGCGCGGTGATCGCGACGATCGGCGGATCCGACCAGCTCACCGTGCTGAAGCATCTCGATCCCGAGGTGTTCCGCGCGAACCCGAAGCCGTTCTTCGGGTACAGCGACAACACGAATCTGCTCAACTTCCTGTATTTCCACGGGTTGCCGGCGTACCACGGCGGCAGCGTGATGGTGCAGTTCGGCCGCGGTGGCGCGATGCATCCGGACAGCGAGCGCTCGCTCCGGGCGGCACTGTTCACGCCCGGCGACTTCGACCTGACCCCGGCGACCGGCTGGACCGACCACGACCGCGACTGGGCGGACGCATCGCTGCTGGAGACCGAGCCGGAACTGTTCGACGGCACCGGGTGGACGTGGAGCGGCTCGGAGGCGGTCAGTGGGCGGTTGTGGGGTGGCTGCGTGGAGATCCTCGACTGGCAGCTCGCCGCGAACCGGTGGATGCGGCCGGTTTCGGAGTACGACGGGGTGCTGTTCCTGGAGACCAGCGAGGAGATGCCGACGGCGGAACAGCTGTACCGGATCCTCCGCAACTTCGGTGAGCGCGGCCTGCTGGAGCGCTTCGACGCGGTCCTCTGGGGACGCCCGAAGTCCTGGGCGCTCGACCACCACACGACCCCGTCCGAAGCCGTCGCCTACGTCACCGGCCAGTACCTCGCAGTCGACCGCGCCCTCGCCGAGTACAACCCGTCCGCCGTCGTGGTGAAGGGCCTCGACATCGGCCACACCGACCCACAACTGATCCTCCCGTACGGCGGCCAGGTCAGCATCGACCCGGCCGCGCAACGGATCACGGTGACGTACTAGTAGCCGTCGACCTCACTGGTCGACGCGTTGCCGCCGATGGTGGGCTTGAGGCTGATTCTCCAGCCCTGGTTGGCGGAGAACGGCTGGTCGAACTTCTGGAAGCTGCACGACTTGGTGAACTGCCGGGTCTTGCCGTTCCAGGCGGTGCCG
Organism: Kribbella sp. NPDC050820; assembly: GCF_040653975.1. Classification (NCBI taxonomy): domain Bacteria; kingdom Bacillati; phylum Actinomycetota; class Actinomycetes; order Propionibacteriales; family Kribbellaceae; genus Kribbella; species Kribbella sp. NPDC050820. Next base: position 8,357 of record NZ_JBFAHB010000120.1, on the reverse strand, counting down.
GACTTGAAGTAGAGGACGTAGCCGCCGCGGATGCCCTTGACACTGGCCTCCTGGCCGGCCCGGACGTAGGTCATGATCTGCGGCGACGCCGGGCGCGGCGCGACCGGACTTGAGCCGTACGAACAGCGACGGGAGACTACTCTAAGCAGTCAGACGACGCGCCGCAGACCCTCGTCTCAGCGTCCGAACAGGTACCAGCCGCCGACGCCGGCGAGGACGAAGACGATCGGAAGGGTCAGCAGGAACAGGGCTCGGCCGCGGCGGCTGCGCCGTACCGGAGGGGCGTCCGTCGCGACCGTGGTTGGGAGGTCGTCGTCGTCGCTGATGTGGGTGCGCTCCATCGCGCGCAGCGGCGCCTCCTGCTCGAGCCGGTACGCCTCTGCTTCCAACCGCTCGGCGAGGGTGTCAGCGCGCTCCCAACGGTCGGTGACGTGGTACGCGAGCGCCCGGGACATGACGTCGTCCAGCGGCCCGACCGCGTCGTGCAGCGTCGACCGCAGGCTCGGTGGCGGCAGGTCGGGGTCGCGGTTGAGCACGTCGCTGATCGAGCCGGCCGAGTACGGCGGATGCCCGGTGAGCAGCGCATACGTCACCGCGCCGACTGCGTAGATGTCCGCCCGCTCGTCGAACCCACCGTCGCCCCGGCCCTGCTCGGGCGCCATGTACGACGGCGTACCGACGGCCTGGGTCAGTCCAGAGGCTTCCGCAGCCCGCTTGGCCAGGCCGAGGTCGGCCAGCACGATTCGATGAGTGCCGCCGCCGGACTCGTCGCCCTGGTTGGGCCGGAGCAGCAGGTTCGCCGGGGTGACATCGCGGTGTACGACGCCCTCGCCGTGCAGAGCCGAGACCGCGCGGGCCAGGTCGGCGCCCCACCACAACGCCTCGGCCGGTTCCAGCGGCCCGAGCCGCAGTACGTCGGCCAGCGTCCCGCCGCCGATGTAGTCCATCACGAAGTACGGACGACCGTCGTCGAGCTTGCCGAGGTCGAACACCCGGACCACCCGGTCGCTGGCGATCCGGCGCATCAACCGCGCCTCGGACAGGAACCGCTCCCGCACGTCGGCGCGCGACGCCCAGTTGTCGGCGAGGACCTTGACCGCCACGTCGACGTCGAGGTCGTCGTCGTACCCCCGCCAGACCGTCGCGAACGCGCCCGCGCCGATCTTGTCCTGCAGCCGGTACCTCCCGATGACATCCATCCGGGTTATTGTCGATCACAGCCGGGCCGTCAGGCGAACACCACTCTGGGGGAGCATGAACGAGGAGTTGGAGCAACTCGCGGCACGCGCCGCGACGGGGGACCAGTCGGTGGTGCCGGAACTGTTGCAGGCGATCCGTCCGCAGGTGCAGCGGCGGGTGGCCAAGTTCCTGCCGTACCACGAGGACGCCGAGGAGGCGGTCCAGGACACCCTGCTTCAGGTGGCGAACAAGATCCACACGTTCAAGGGCACCGGCAGCTTCGCGGGCTGGGTGACGATCGTGGCCACCAACCAGGCCCGGCAGACCTACCGTTCGCTCAAGCGGCGGTCGGTGGAGCAGTCCGCCGAGGTGCTGCCGGAGGCCGTCGACCCGCGCACGACCTCGGTGATCGCCGGTTCACGGCTGGACCTGCTGGAGGCCCTGGAGAGCCTGGAGTCCAGCCATCCGCAGCTCGTCCAGCCACTGGTCCTGCGCGACCTCGGCGCGCTCTCGTACGCCGAGATCGCCGACGAGCTCGACGTCCCACTGGGCACGGTCAAGGCCCGGATCCACCAGGCCCGGAAGGCCGTCGCCGAGCGGCTCACCGTTCACTGAAACACCCATCCAGGCCTACGAACATCAAGCGCTCGCCTATCCAGCGCATTCGGTGACTGCTCGGGCTCGGGGCGACACTCTGCGTAGTCAGGCTAACCGAAGGTTCGGCGAACTGCGACCGCCTTCCGGAGGTTGTCGGCGAAGTCGGCGGTCTGCCGCCGGATGCCGGAGGCAACCGTCTCGTCCGCGGCCAGCGCCTCGGCCCGGGCCAGCAGCTCCGGCTCGATCACGAACTCCGGCATGATCCGCTGCGCGGCGAGCGCCACCACCATGCCGGACCTGATCTCGGCGGTTCGGTGGATGTCGGCGAAGAACCGGTCCACGTACGGCGCGGTGACCCCAGCCTGACCGGGATGCCAGAAGCCCTCGGCCGCGGCCAGCAGTTCCTTCACGCCGATCGCCGGATCGGTCATGATCCGCGTCCAGGCGGCCTCCTTGCCGTCCGCCAGCGCCGACCGGCAGCGGGCCGCGTGGTTGACGCCTTCGGTCGACGTGTCGCGGGCCAGCTCGGCGTCGATCTCGGCGCTGCCGAACGCGTCCAGCCGAACGAGCCGCAGCACCAGTGCCCAGCGCAGATCGGCGTCGATGTCGAGGCCAGGTGGGACCTGCTTGCCGTCGAGCCACGCCTGCAGGAGGTCGGCGTCGTCGCTGGTCGCGATGAAGCCGCGCACGGTCGCGAGCTGCAGGCTGCTGCCCGGCTCGGTCGTCGCGAGCTTGTTGCTCAGGGCATCCACGACGACGGCACGTGACTCGTCGTACGGAAGGTAGCCGCCGAGCACCCGATCCTGCAGCCAGCGCACCAGCGAGCCGACCGCGATATCGCTGTCCTCGTGCTGGATCGCGGTGGCGAAGAGCTCGAGCGCCTTCCGCGGATCCAGCTCGGCGTCGGCGGTGGCGTCGCGGACCGAGTTCCAGATCACTGCGCGGGTGGCGCCGTCGGCGATCGCGGGCAGGACAGCGGGCAGGTTGGCCAGGCTGGTCGCGTCGAGCCGGATCTTCGCCCAGGTGTCGTCGCCGGCGTCCGGCACGACCACCTGATTGCTCAGGGCAACTTCCATGGAGTCGCCGTCCACCATGACGTCGACGGTGGCGGACGCGCCGCTCTCGTCGTACCCGCGGACACTCAGCTTGTGCGGCCGGCGGGACCCGTCCGGGCTGGTGCGGCGCAGGACGACGCCGGCCGGCGTGCGCTCGACCGTGATGGTGTCCAGGCCGGAGGTCCGCAACCACTGGCCGGACCAACTGTCCAGGTCGCGGGCGCCTGCCTCGTTCAGCTTGGCGATGAACTCGTGCAGGTCAGCGTTGCCGTACTCGTGCGCCTCCAGGTGGGCGTTGACGCCCTTGAGGAACACGTCGTCGCCGAGGTACTTCGCGAGCTGCTTGAGCACCGCGGCGCCCTTGGCGTACGAGATGCCGTCGAAGTCGTCCAGCGACTGCCGCGCGTCCTTCAGGCTGTCCGGCGCGACCGGATGGGTCGAGCTGCTCTGGTCGGTCTGCATCCCCCACCACTTGCGGACGAAGCCGAAGTCGGTCCAGTTGCCGCGGTAGTCGGTGGCCCCCTCGGACACCCGGTGCGCCATGTACTCGGCGAACGACTCGTTCAGCCACAGGTCGTTCCACCACTTCATCGTGACCAGGTCGCCGAACCACATGTGCGCCATCTCGTGCACGACGATCCGGGCCCGGGTGCTGCGCTCGGCATCGGTCACGTTGCTACGGAAGACCAGGTAGTCCGCGAACGTGACGCAGCCCGGGTTCTCCATCGCGCCGAGGTTGAAGTCCGGCACGAACACCTGCCAGTACTCGCCGAACGGGTACCGCCGCCGGAACATCCGGTGGTACTCGCCGAACGCCTGCCCGGTGGTCCGGAACAGGTCGGCCGCGTCCCGCTCCAGGTGCTCCTTCAGCGACTGCCGGCAGGCGAGCCCGAGCGGGATCCCGTCGTACTCGCTGCGGACCAGGTGGTACGGCCCGGCCACGATCGTGACGAAGTACGACGACAGCGGCTTGGTCTCGGCGAGCTCCCACATCCCCGGCGCGACCTGCGTGGCCGCGCCGTTGCCCAGCACAACCCAGTCTTCCGGCGTCTTCACCGTCACCGTGTACGGCGCCTTGAGGTCGGGCTGGTCGAAGCACGGGTAGTACCGGGGCGCCGACTCGAGCGACGACATCCCGTACGTGTAGACACGCCCGTCGGCCGCGTCGACAGACCGCACCAGGCCCTCGCCGTCCACGGAGTACTTCATTTCGGCAGTCACCACGAGGTCGTTCTCGTCGCGCAGACCGCTCAGCGGGAACCGGCCCTCCGCGAGCAGGCCGACGTCGAGCGCGCCGCCGTTCAACTCGACCGCGAGCAGCCGCTCGGGCTTCACGTCCACCCAGGTCGAGTCGCTCGTCGCTCCGAATCGGATCCGGCTCGTGGTGACGAACGTGTCACCGGTCCCGGTCAGGTCGAAGTCGACGTGGTACGACCGGACTACAAGTTCTCCCGCCCGTTGCCGGGCCTCTTCAACAGTCAGCGCGCGCATGCCTGCACGCTACCCAAGGCCACCAGCCAGCTTGGTCCGCACGGCCTGCGCCCGAGCCCGGTCCCGCTCGTCGAGCGCCTCGTCCGCGGCCATCGCATCCAGCACACCCGCCAGCCGCGCCCCCGGATCAGCAGGTACGGCGGCCGCCGCCAGCAGAGCCGTCGCCCGCACGTCCGCATCCCCGGTGCCTTCGAGCACGCCCGCGATCAACTCCGCGTCCTCGGCCTCGGCCAGACTCGTCATCACGTTCAACGCGCTCAGGTGATCGAAGGCCGCCCGCATCTCCCCGTCGCCGGCAACCGGCGGCCCCGACAACACCTGCCGGGCGACCTGCCGCACCTCGCCGCCGAGCGGCTCCAGCGGATTCCCTCCCGACAGCCGCGTGTACGACGCGGCCACCTGGTACATGTTCAACGCTCTGCAGACCGTCGCGACGTTCTCACTGTGCAGCAAGGCGCTGAACGCCTGCAGGGGAATCGCCTCGTCCGCGTTCATACCCGAACGCTAGTCGGCGGAGCCGGTCCGGGCGCTAGCGGGTTGCTGCGGCATGCAGGTGGGTCGCCAGCAGGTGGGCGGACTCGGGGGCGTTCGCCGCGTAGCAGAGCAGGTGGGCCCGGGTGGACCACGAGTCCTGCAGCGGGCAGATCTCCACGGCGGTGTTGGCGTCGACGGCCCGGCGCGGGACGATCGCCAGACCGACGCCCGCGGTGGCGAGGGTGATCAGGGTATGCAGGGTGGGGACGAGCGTCCGGTAGCGCGGAGCCGGGGCGTGCGGACCCAAGCGGTCGTCCATCCACTGGGTGAGCGGTGAGCCGCGGTCGAGGCCGACCAGGGGGTGTTCGGCGACCTCGGCGTACGCGATCGAGGTGCGGCCGGACAGGACGCCGCCGGCCTGGCCGATCACGACCAGGGAGTCGTCGGCGAGCGTTTCGGTGCGCAGGCTGGTGGGCTCGTCGTCCAGGATGACGCCGAGGTCGGCCTCCCCGGAAGCGAGCAGGCGGACGCTCCGGATCGTCCGCCGTTCGCTCACGTTCACGTCGTACTCGGGATGGTCGCGCAGGAAGGTGGCGAGCGCGGCGGGCACGAGCTGGTGCATCGCGGAACCGCCGGCGACCAGGCGGATCGGCGCGGTCCGGGAGACGGCGTACGACGCGACCGCACTGTCGAGCCGGGTTGTCTCGGCGAGAACTTCGCGAGCGTGCCGGGCCAGCGTGGCGCCCGCCGGGGTGAGCCGGACGCCGCGGCGCTCGCGGATCAGCAGCGGTACGCCGGCCTGCGCCTCGAGCGCCCTGACCCGCGCGCTCGCCGAAGGCAGACTCAGGTGCATCACCCGCGCGCCGGCGGTGATCGAGCCCTCTGCCGCCACATGCGTGAACAGTCGGAGGTCGTCCAGGTCGTACCGCATGAGTCCAGCCTACGTCTCAGCCTTAGGCTGGCTACGGGGATCGCGCATTGTGGAGCGTCGGCCGAGCCGTGATCCTCGAAGGGTGCTGATGATCCTCCTGGCCGGTGTCGCAGCCGGCGCGCTCAACGCCGTCGGCAGCGGCGGGAGCGTCGTGGCAAACCGGGCTCAGCTCGCGATGGCCTATCAGGCTTGCGAAGTCGCCGATCTCGCCCGGTCGGCGGTGACGCTGGACGACCCGGCCGAGGCGGTCGCTCAGGCCGAGCTCGTGCTGGCGGCCGCCCATCAGCTCCTCGCCGCGGCCACCCGGCTCACCGAGTCGGGGCCGCCCTCAGATCCGTTGCAGCTGTTCGCCTACGAGCATCCGGAAGAGGCGGCTGCCGACATCACGGCTTGGCTCGCTGCTGATCCCGCTCGTGACGAAGGTAGAGGCCCGTCGCGGTCGACACGCTCGTGAGCAACCACACCGCGACACCCGCGTCGTCGGCGATCCCGAGCAGCGGCAGCAACTCCGGCAGCACATCGATCGGCGAGATCAGGTACACCACAGCCAGCCCCCACAGCGCCATCCGGCTGGTGGGCAACCCGGGATAGTCGCCGCGCCGCGCGGCACGCAGCAGCCGCGGCAGCGCACGAGCCCGCTCGAACACGTCCCCGATCGGCTCCGGCTCACCGCGCTCCGCCCGCCGGCGCTTCAGCCGCCGACGCCGTACGACGCCCAGCCCGGCCACCGCGGCCCCGACGACCAGCAGGCCCACGCCGATCCCGACCGCCGGCAACCCACCGATGTCGCCGTCGCGAAACACCAGTGTCGCCAGCCCGATCAGGCCGAGCAGTCCACCGAAGAACACCATCCATCAACTGTAGAGGCGTCAGCCGTTATAGGCCTCGAGCCGCGTCGTCTGGTCCGCCGTCAGCCGCACGTCGGCGGCGGCGACGTTCTCGGCCAAGTGCGCTTCGGAGCTCGTGCCCGGGATGGGCACCACGACCGGTGACCTGTGCAGGAGCCAGGCCAGCGACAGCTGCGCCGCGGTGGCGCCGGTCTCGGCCGCGATCTCCGCCAGCACCCGCGATCCGGCGTGCTCGCCGAGCGCGATCGGGACCCACGGGATGAAGGCGATTCCCTCGGTGGTGCAGTACTCCAGCACGGGTTCGTGCCCGCGATCGGTCAGGTTGTAGCGGTTCTGCACGCTGACGACCTCGACGTGCCGACGGGCTTCCCGCAACTCGTCCACAGTCACCTCGGACAGGCCGACGTACCGCACCTTGCCCTCGGCCACGAGCTGCGCCAGCGCGCCGAGCTGGTCGGCGAGCGGGACCGCCGGATCCACGCGATGCAACTGCAGCAGGTCGATCCGCTCGACCCGCAGGCGGCGGAGGCTGAGCTCGGCCGCTTGCCTCAGGTACTCCGGCCGGCCCAACGGAATCCACTCGCGCGGCGAGGGCCGGGTGTGCCCGATCTTGGTCGCGATCACCACGTCGCCGTACGGGTGCAGGGCTTCGGCGAGGAGCTCCTCGTTGGCCCCGATCCCGTACGCGTCGGCGGTGTCGATGAAGTCGACGCCCAGCTCGACCGCCCGCCGGGCGACGCGGATCGCGTCCGCCCGGTCGGCCGCCGGCCGGTAGCCGGTCAGCCGCATCGCGCCGAAGCCGAGTCGATGAATGTCCAGGTCGCCGATCTTGAGTCGCATCGTCATGTCCGCAACCCTCGGACCGCCGGCCCGCCGACTGAATTGATTTAGGCTGAGCTGAATGCTGACGATCACCTTCACCGTGGCCGACCTGGCCCGGACCCGGATCGCGGTGTCGCCGCTGTGGGAGGTGGCCGCGAGCATCCGGCTGCTCAGGACCCGGCGGCCGGACCGCTTCCACGACCGCTGGGCGCGCGCGGCCCGGGAGCGGATCGCGGGCGCCGACCTCGGGTTGCTCTTCGATCTCGTCGATCCGGACGTCTGGTACATCCCGGACTTCCTCACCCCGGCGCCGCACAGTCCGTTCTCCGATCTCGACACGGATCTCGGCGCCCTGCGGCGGGTCCCGGCCGACCAGGTCCGTGCCGATCTCGACGTACTCGCGTATGCGCGCAGCCATCCGCTCGGCTCGCTGGCGGAGGCACAACTCCCCCGGCAGTTGCCGAGGGCCAACGATTTGCCTTCGGCGGCTGTTGCAGAGCTGTACGCCGACCCAGCGGCCGGGATCGCCTTGCTTGCCGAGCAGCTGCAGACGTATTGGGACCTGGCGATCGCGCCGCACTGGGGGCGGATTCGGGCTTTGCTGGAAGACGATCTGCGGTATCGCGGCCGGCAACTCGGGCTGGCCGGACCGGCCGGGTTGTTCGACGACCTCGCCGAGTCGGTGCGGTGGCGCGGCGACTCGCTGCACATCAGGCACCGACGATTCCAGGGCGTACGGCGGCTGGCCGGCGAAGGACTGTTGCTGACGCCGTCGGCGTTCGTCTGGCCGACGGTGTACTCGAGCACGATCCCGCCGTGGCAGCCGACGCTGACCTACCCGGCGCGTGGAGTCGCCACGCTGTGGCCCGGGCAGGCTCACCTCCGCGATGGAGACCCCGTTCGGGTTCTTGCCGTCTGTGATGCCGACACTGAGCCGCAGTCGCTGGGTCTTGCCTTGCG
>NZ_JBFAHB010000119.1:0-18841 GCF_040653975.1 Kribbella sp. NPDC050820 | reverse complement strand
ACAACGCCTCACCTCGACGTGTCCCAGACCCAGCGGAGAAGAACAAAGGCCGGTCAAAGCACCTCTTGACCGGCCCCGCTCCTTCAGGGATGACCAGCGGCAACGCTATATCGGCTTGTGTTAGTCCGGCTGCGATGGAGATCGCCCTGCACTTTCCGGTGATCGCTTAGTCCCAGACGGGTCGCGTGAGGAGTAGGCGGCTGGTCACGATGTCAGCCGGTAGAAGCGCCAGAAGTCATGCCCGATGGGCAAGACGTCCATTCGTGCGAATCCGGCTGAAGTGGCATATGCGCGCACCGTGTCGGGTCTGAGGACCGTGCCGGTGCCTGCCGAGTCCTTGTCCAGCATTCCAACCGCGAGGCAGTGCACGACGCTGAAACCGTAGTTGGCACGTTCGATCTCGTCGCCGGGCGGAGAGAAGCGGTCGGCGACGCGTTCGTCGGCGATCACGACGCTGCCGCCCGGGGCCAGGCTGGCCCGCGCCGCCCGTAGCGCCTCGACGGGGTGGTTCATGTCGTGCAGCGCCTCGAAGATCGTGACCACGTCGAAGGGGCCGCCGAGGTCGGGGCCGCCGGCATCGTGCAGGACTGCTCGGATACGCCCATCGAGACGCGCCGCGTGGATGTTCGCGCGGGCGCGCTCGATCGAGGTGGTGTCGATGTCGAGGGCATCGATGGTCACCTGCGGGAAGGCCTGAGCGATCGCGATGCTGGACTGCGCTGTTCCGCAGGCGACGTCGCCTACGCGGGCCGGAGGCGTGCCCCGCAGCCGGGCGCGTACCTCAGGGATCGACCCCAGCCAGTCACCGATCAGGTTGACGAACTGGGGCCGGTTGGCCGCGCCGATCGCGTCGACGAGGTCCGGTCCGTACGCCTCGAACGGAACCCCGGCGCCGGTGCGGTAGGCGTCCAGCAGCTGCTCAAACGGGTAGAGCGTGTCCACGGCGATGCCGGCCCAGGGAGCGAAGTAGTTGAGGTCGTCCTCATCGACAAGTACGGGACGGTGGGCGGCGGGCAGGTGGTAGCGGCGGGCGGATGGTTCGGCGTCTGGATCGTCGACGGTGAGGAGCCCGGCGACGGCCTGTTGTTCGAGCCACTCGCGTACGTAGCGCCCGGCGCAGCCGGTGCGTGTGGCCAGTTCATCCGCGGTGGCCTCGCCTCCGTCGGCGAGGGCGCGGTAGAAGCCGAGCCGGGCGCCTAGGTGGATCGAGGCGATCTCCAGGGTGTCGATAACCGCGGCGAACAGTCGTTCCATGAGGGCATCGGTTGTGTGGGTTGCAGGGGCGCCTGCGAGTTCGGTCATTGCGGTCCTCCTCGAGGTTCTGCCGACAGGCCGGCGAAGTGGGCCAAGCGGTCGAATGCTTGATCTGTCGGCGTGGTCGTCATCAAGGGACGGTATGGCTGCAGACGCCTCGCCGGCGTCGCCTGAACCGGCCAAAAGCCGGGTTCGACGACGCGTAGCCAGCTCTGGCTATGCGAGGCCGTGCCGTGCGGCTGCGGCCGCTGCTGCCGCCCGGGACGGTAATCCCAGCTTGCGCAGGATGCTTGTCACGTGGCGATGGACTGTGTGCTCGCTGAGGACGAGTCGCTCGGCGATCTGATGGTTGGTGAGGCCCTCGGCGACCAGCGTGAGGATCTGTCGTTCACGCGGGCTCAGTCCACTCATCGGACCCGTGCCACGGCCGGGCTGCTTGACCGGAGCCAGACGTTCAAGCAGCGCTTCGGCACGAGCCACCTCGCCGCGGGCGCCCAGTTGCCGCAGGTCGACGAGTGCTGTCTCGATCTGCAACCGTGCGTCCTTGATTCGGCCGTCGCCCGCGAGCACGGCGGCGAGATCCACGCGGGCGCGGCCGATCTCGTAGCCCGCGTTGCCCGCGAGCGCGTCAACCGCGTCCTCCAGGAACTGCCGAGCCGATGCTTGGTCACCGTCGGCTGAAGCCAGCTTCGCCTCGGCGATCAGCAGGGCCGCCCGCAGCGGCCGGGTCCCTACACGCGCCGCGAGTTGCCGCAAATTATCGAGCGCCTCCCGAGCTCGCTCGGGCTCGCCGAGCTCGGCGTAGGCGCGCACCGCCACCTCTAGGCCTGGTGCGCGTTCGATGCGCTGCGGCCCGACATAGCGACGCAGGAATCGCTCGGCAAGCTCGGCGGCCGCATCTGGGCATCGACGGTCAAGGGCGAGCGCGGCCCGACCCAGCAGAGCCCGCGGGTCTCCTTGACACCGGGTGAACAGGTCCTCCGCCTCGTCGAGGCGGCCCTGAAGTCGGCGCAGCTCGGCCAGCCGCACCAGCGCCTCGCCGACCAACGGCGGCCGAGAGGCGGTGAGCCCCTCAGTAGCCAGCTTCGCCTCACTCTCAGCCTCCTGCCAGCGACCCTGCCAGGTGAGTACGCCGGCGTACTTCGCGCGGCACATGCCCAGAAGCAGCTCGATGCCATGCTGCTCGCAGAACTCGCCCACCTGGCGGCACCACTGGCCTGCGCGGTCGTAGTCGCGGACCTGCTCGCACGCGGAGATGAGATAGCAGCACGCCCAGGCGACGCAGCTCAGCAGCTCGGCCTCCCCGCTCAGCGCCAGCACGGTCGCCTCGTCAAGGCGTCGCATGCCCTCGACGAGGTCGCCGTCACCGACGAGGGATCTACCCTCTATCGCCATCCCCAGCATCTCCAGCTCGACGACGCCGAATCGTCGCCCCAACTCCGCTGCCTGAGTGCCGAGGCGCCGAGCGGTGGCCGGGTCGTCGTCGATGATCATCGACGCCTCATGCACCGCCAGCCAGCCATGGTCGGCACACGGCTCGCGACCGTCGAGCAGGCGGTGGGCCCGCTGGAGCCACCCGTTACAGACAGCGTGCTCGCCTCGGAACTCCGCCCAGTCTGCCGCCAGCCACGCCGCAAGCCGCGCGGCCGCCTCGTCGTCGCCCCGTTCGCGGTAGAGGCGATAGGCCCGCTCGCGAGCCCGAATCGTCAGCAGATCGTCGTCCTGGCAGTACGCCGCCCACCCCAGACCCTCGAACGCCTCGGGACTCTCGTTGGACTCGATCGCGCGCTCAAAGCACGCACGGGCCCCCTGCCATTCACCCGCGCGTAACGCACCCCATCCGCCTGCCAGCGGATCCAGCTCGGTGCGCTGACCATCCATACACCAGATTCTCCATCAACTGACCACGAGTGACTGCGGACGAACACAGACGCTCAACCGGCTAGAGGCGCCAAGTCACGCCCCAGCTGGATCGGCTGGTTCAGCGGAACCGCCGGCCGATCGCTTGCGCGACGACTGCGGCGCCCTCGCCGACCCCGAACAGGACCGATGACCCGCGGGTACGTAGGAGATGGACCGCGCCGCGGATGGCGAGGGTGTCGGCCTCGGAACCGCCGCGTGAAGATGATGATCCCGGTGGCGTCGGCGCCGGGCACGCGGGCCACCTGCCGGCCGGCCAGGGCGATCGCGGCGCGAGGCTTGATCGAACAAGCATGCTGCTCGACGAGTCGCCGAAGTGGTGGGTCAGGTACGGCGGCAGCGCGGCGTCGACAACGCGCGAGTCGACCGGCATGGTCGCGTTGTATTCGAGATAGATCGGTCCGTCTGCGAGCCATGGGTGTGTCATCGGTTCCTCCGTGGGTGTGTCTCGCACACGCGCGCGGCCACGACCAGGCCTGAGGCCGCCGTGATGAGGGCGGCGAACCAGACCGCGGCGGTCAGGCCCCACAGGTCGGCGATCATGCCGGCGCCCCGGCGGCGAATCGCCCGTCGCGCCATAGCCAGTAGACCCCGACCGGGCGCGCGCCAGGACGCGTGCGCGACGTCGCCGATGGCCGCGAGCGGCGTGGGATAGACCTCGGCGTGCCGAGCCCGAGCAGCACGAGCGCGGCCCGGACCCACCCGGTAGCTGTTCCCGGGCGTTATCGCCGGCAGACTCATCAGCCCGTCTCGCTCGCCGACAAGCTCAGCCGCGACGGCATCACCCTTAGCTGGTCGAGCAGCGCCGAGGCGTGGACGAGCCGCTCGGCGAGCCTACGACCCTCTCGAAGTGGTACGCGCGATGGGGCTGCTCGGCGACCAGGCTGTACAGCTGCCCGACCCTGGCCACGAGAACATCGCCATCGACGGTTGCATGAGGGCTCCTCTGTCTCGAACTGGTCGGCGGCCGATGCGTCGTGCCGTCAGGCCGGGGGAACTGGAGTCACGGGCTTATCGTCCGCCCACGACTGGCGCCATGAAGAGGATCCCGGTCTCGACGAGGGCGAGCTCTGCGGCGGTGACGCCGGCCTCGACCGCCGCGACGCTCGTGTACGGCATCTTGGTGACGGCGAAAGCGGGTCCAGGGACCGCGAGGACGATCGTCCAGGCGCCCGTGTACCCGCTCGCCCCCGGCACGGCGGACAGGACGTGGTCGTGTCGCAGGGTGCCGTCGGGGCACGCGACTTGGGTGGCGCCGGGCGCCAGGATGACGTAGAGCCGGGGTGCCGGGGCGCTGCGTTTGGCCGTGGACAGATCAGGGCCAAGGGCGAAGCAGGCGAAGTGCGCCTGATTCGGGTTGGCGGTCGTGGCCGACGGGATCTGGAGGACAACCGTCTCGCCCTCGTAGTACGAAGGCTCGTACTCCAGGGTCCCTGGCGGGGCCAGCGCCGAGGCCGAAGGGCCGGTCAGGAGCAGGCACGCTACGGCGAGGAGCAGCAGGACCATCGATCGGTGGTGTCTGGACATGGTCTCCTCCTGGACTCAAGCCCGGGCGATGCTGACGTGCACCGGATGGCGCAGGATGTCGAGCACGGGGGAGGTCCTTTGCACGTAGGTGCACAGCTCGTCGACCTTGTCGCTGGGCGCGTCGCAGTCGATCCGGTAAGTCACGCGGATGGTCTGGAAGCCCGGGCGCACATCAGGGGGCAGTCCGAGGAAACCGTGCAAGTCGAGATCGCCCTCGAGATCGAACTCGAGGCGCTTGAGCTCGATGCCCTGCGCCGCGGCGTTGTACGCGACGCCGACCGCCAGGCAGGAGGCGAGGGCATGGAGCACCGCCTCCACGGCGTTCGGAGCGTTGTTGCCGCCGAGCAGGACGGGCGGCTCGTCGCCCTCAAGCACGAAGGGCCGGGTCCGTGAGGAGTCCTCCTGGCCGGCTCCCCAGAAGCCCTGGATGGTCGTGCGAGAGTGTCCCCCGCCCAGCCAGGTATTGCTCGCGCGGAAGCGGAATGTCGCCAGCTTCGGGTCGGCCTGGACGGCAGCGACCGTCTCGGTGAGCTGGACGAGATCGACGCCGTTCAGGGCGTCGTGTGTGGTGGTGGACATTTGCGGCCTCCTTCAGGTCGATGACGTGGGCCGTCGACGAAAGGCTGCTCGCGGAGGTCGCCACCGGTCGTCGGTATTCACTACTGATCTTTCGCGTGGCAGCACGTACATCAGATTGGTGACGGCGACCCCGTACCACCGGCGAGATCGGCGGCGCGTCGAGCCGCCTCTCGGCGGGTGCGCACACCGAGCTTGTCCATCGCCACCGCGATGTGGGTTTCGACGGTGCGGACCGACACCACGAGCCGCGCGGCGATCTCGGCATTGGTGAGCCCTTCGCCCACCAGGCCGATCACTTCGACTTGACGCTCCGTAAGTCCGGCGGGGTTCTGGTGGGTCGCTCGCGAGTGTCCTCGCGGCATGTGCGCGACCCCCAGCTCTCGGAGCCGGCGGCGAACGATCCGAGCCAGCGGCGGCGTGCCCAGCCGCTGCAGGATGTCCAGGGCGCTCAGCAAGTGTCGAGGGTCGGCGCTTTCGATCAGCGCAAGCGCCTGCTCGTACCGGGCTCTTTGCGCCGCGAAGAACTCGGCCGCCGCGGCCCACTCGCCGCGGGCCAGGGCCGCGTAGGGATGATCCGCCATGGCCGGTGTTACCGGCTCGCCGGCTTTGGCCAGCCCGTATCCGAGCTCGGACTCGTAGGCAACCGATCCGAGCTCTCGCGCCTCCGCGTAGGTGCTCGCGACCGCGTCGCGGGCCGCCTCGAGATCCCCGCGTAACCAGGCGGACTCGGCGCGAGCGGCCGCAATGGGACCGGTGCGCTGCAGCTCGTTCATCTCCACCGACAAGGCCCAGGCCTCGGCCAGCATCGTGTCGCCATCCGGAAGGGCGCGACGGATACGCATCCGGCCGACCGGAAGCAACGCCCCCCACCGGAGCGGAACTTGCGGCGACTCGATCGCCACCTGTGAGTCGGCCAGGACGCCGTCCCAGTCGCCCAGGTATAGCCGCAGCCTGGCGCGTTCGAGGGTGAGGAACCCAAGATAGGCCACCTGCTCAGCACGGTCGGCCAGGTCGATGCCGGCGACGAGTTGATCGCGTGCCTCTGTCAACCGGAACACGTCGAGCAGGTCCGAGGAGATCGCGACGTACGCGCGCAGGGCGTGCTCGGTCTCGCCGGCGGAAAGGGCGACGGCGAGAGCTTCGCTCATCTCGGCCTCGCCCTCGCGTTCACCATGGACGCACCGCGCCATGCCGAGGTTGGTGAGTGCGTGGGCCAGGATGGCCTGGTCGCCGGTCTCACGGGCAAGCGCGGCGGCCCGCTCGCCATGCTCGACGCTCGCGGTCGTGTGGTAGGCGATGGCCAGCAGTTGGGAGCGGTTGCTGAGCGCCATCGCAAGGAGACGCCGGTTCCCGGCGCGCTCAAGCACCTCGATGGCCTCTTGCGATGCCTGCTCGGCATGCACGCGGTCGCCATTCCACCAGTGCATCCGCGACAGCCACCGCAAAGCGACGCCCAATGCCTCCGGGTCGCCGAACGACCGCAGCAGACCAACCGCCCGGGTCTGAGCACGGACTGCCTCCTGTGCGTTTCCCAGGGTGTAGCACTCGACGGCATACGACGCGAGCATGTCAGCCTGCTCCGCTGGCGGGAACCGCTCCTGCTGCTCGAGCACCAGCCGGTAGTGTGCCGCCGCCTCGCGGTGGGAACCGGCGCGCGCCGCCTCACGTGCCGCGTCCGGTCCGAACCGGACTATGGCGTCGAGATCGCCGGCCTGCCTCGCGTGGTGGACCAACCGGGAGAGGTCGGCCTCGCCGTGGGAGTTCAGCACGGCCAGCACAACCTCATTGAGCTCGATCCGTCGCGCCGCCGGTAGGGAGTCGACGATCGCCCGCCGAGTCAGCTCGTGCCGGAAGGCGACGCGCTCCGGCGACACCGTTAGCAGGCCGTGTTCCTCCGCAGCGGCCAGTGCCGCGACCCCACCCGGCGCGAGGGCGTCGACGAGCCACCACTCCAGGGCCGACGGCACGACGCTCAGTCGCTCGACCAGGTCGTGTGCGGGCGCCTCCAACCGCCTGGTGCGCGTCAGCACGGCGTCCACCACCGTCGGCGGGACGGTCTCGCTGTCCCCGGCGGCGATCACCTGGCTGACGAAGAATGGGTTGCCCGATGTCACCGAGTACACATGAGCTGGGTCGACGTCGGCGGATGTGCTGAGCTCCTCGACCGCGGCTCGAGACAGCCGCTGCAGGGGAAGGCGCACCGCCCGCGGCGCGCTGGACGCCTCAGCGAGCAACTCATGGAGTGGATGATCACGGGTCAGCTCGTCATCGCGGTAGGTGACGACCAGCGCGACTGGCAAGTGAGCAATGCGACGGACCAGGAAACGTAGGGCATCGAGGGTCGCCTCGTCGGCCCAGTGGACGTCCTCGACTACAAGGACCGTCGGCTGGTCGGCCGTGGCGAGCTCGCTGCGCAGTGCGGCCAGGACGCGGTCGCGGTCGGCCGCGGCCTGCACAGCCTCGGCAAGCTCGACTCCGACACTCCCGACCAGGTCGCGGAACGGCCCGAGCGTGCGTCGGGTCGCGAGATCGTCGCAGTAGCCCAAGAGAAATCGGTGATTGGCAGGCAGCGCTAAGCGCGATGCGTCGACCAGGCTGGACTTGCCGATCCCAGCTTCGCCGTAGATGAAGACCACGCTACCGGTGCCTGCCTCGGCTGCTTGAGTCGCCTCCGCCAGGATCGCTAGCTCGCGGTTACGCTCTAGAATTCTATGGCGAGCTGCCATGACCTCTCCACGCCGCCAGAATCTGCAGACGGCTGCGGCGCCGCTCCGCGTCCGTCTGCCGTTGTCGTCTACGCGTAGACCTCAACGATCACTTGGACTCTGCGATTCACGGCGACAACTGTCAAGGAGTACCGCGACATCGTCGATGATCGGAGCGTAGGGGACAGCAAAACGGTCTGCCAGCGCGGCGCCGCACTGTGTGGAACCCTGCATCATCATCCGCGAACAGCATCGAAATCCTCACCCAGTGACTCTACGGTTGACGCCATGCTGGCGAGTTGCTTCCTGCCACGGGCAGCAGAGCCCGGGGCAGGACGAGGCACGTTGTTTGAGACCGGACCGTGTCGTCAGCGGCGGGCACGACAGCGGATCTGGCACGGGCTGCTGACGCTGGGTAGGTGGAACCTGCCAGTTCGGCGACGTTTGGCCCAGCGCCGGATAATATGCCGCGGAGCAGGAACCAGTGGCGCCGAGCGCACAAGATCTTGGCGTGCGGGACGAGGCCGTCGGTGCTCGGGAGGGTGAAGCGGTCGATGACCTCGGCGGTGCGCCGCATTCCGGGCAGCCGACGACCTCGAGCGGCGGTTTCGCGGTCGGTGTGCAAGGTCGTCCCCTCCCCTTGTGACTGGAGTTGCTCGACATGGCGACGTCGGTCTCCGTCGGGGTGTTTGGCTACTGCGGCCGCAGCGCGTGCTGTGTCGCGAACTGGCCGATCTTTCGGCCGACCTTGATGCCGGTTTCGATGGCGAAGCGGAAGTGGAAGCCGGCCGGAACACGCGATTCGGCGTTCTCCAGTTCGGCCTGTGTGAAGGAGCTCCAACAGCGCTGGGTCCCCGAGGGTGCCGAGGTTGTCGAGACCATGCAGAACTGAAAGCTGTCGGCGCCTGTGAACGCGCGCAGGATCGCCGCGGCCGCGGCGCCGAGCACGCTGTGTGTCGAGGGGTAGTCGGGGAGCGGCGGCGTCGGGCGCAGGGACAGCCAGGAGGGGTCGGGCTGGGTCGAGGGGTTGCCGTCGGTGTCGGCTTTGCGGATCGCGGTCACGGGCCGCCAGAAGGCGAAGTGTCGTTTCTGGTACCAGCCGACGACGAATCCGTCGGCCATCGCCATGTTGAGCAGGGCTTGCAGGCGCGCGGTGGCGTGCAGGTCGTAGCCGTAGCGTGCGGACACCAGGTTGCCGATGCGGCTCCACCCGCTTGGCGACGGCTCGGCCCAGAAGTGGGCGAGGTGGGTTTGGTCCGGCGTCCGGGCGGGGCTGATGTCTTGGCCGACGAGCTTGACCTCGTTGTAGTCGCGGGCGTACTGCTCGCTGGTCAGCGAGGGTGGTGGATCGGGCAGGAATTGGCCGCGGTCGCGAAGGGTGAAGGGTGCCACGTTCTGGAACTGGGGTTCGAGCATGGGCGCGAATGCCGGCGGGGTTGGTTCCCAGACCCCGGGTCCGGGTGCCGGGTTGAACGGATCCGGTGTGGCGTACCCGTCGTCGGCGCGCGCAACCAGGGCAGCGTCGCCGACCGCGCGACCGAGTGCCACGCCGGCGTCCTCGGCGTCGCCGTCCGGAACGGTTGAGAGCGACTCGGCGAGCCGATCGTCGAGTGTGGCTTGGTTCGCCGGGAAGAACGTGACGAGTACCTCGTGGGCTGCTGCCGCGGCGGCGGCCTCGGCGTCCGCGTGGCGGTCTTGGACTGTCGCGACATACGTCTGGTACCGCGGCTGGGCGCCGTTGACGGCGTCGTGTTGTGCGGCGTGCATGATGGCCAGGATTCGCGCGAGCCTGAGGGGTTCCCGATCGGTTGGGAGCGCGCAATGTCGTTCCAGTCGCGAATGACGTCGCCCGTCCACGCGCGGGCGACCGCTCCCTGGGACGGTCCGCGCGCCGAGTCCGGTGCCGAACCCATCAGTGCGAGCGTCAGTACGGCCACGCAGCCGGTGACGACGATGCGATGAACGGTGGTCATCTCCCCTCCTCTCGTCGCAGCGTCAGCGTCGGGCGACGTAGGCGTAGTAGTTGCAGGCGGCGAAGAAGGTGCCGTCGGTGGCGGAACGGCGCTGATCGGCGAGCCAGGCATCGACTTGCGCGGCCGACACCTGTCCGGTCGAGGTCGCCAGGGGCGCGTATGTCTCGGCCAGGTTGAGCATCAGCGTGCTCGACCCGGCGTCCGCGTACACGTGCGCCTGTGTGGCGATCAGCCGCAGCCCGGCCTTCGGCAGTAGCCGAGGGAGCTCGCGCATGACGCGTGGCGAGCTCATGATCGTCGCCCGGAGGGCAGGCTCGACGAGCTCGCCGAGGCGCGGGTCGGAGCAGCCGAAGGTCAGCGAGGCGAAGTCGGCGTCGAAGATGGCCACGAACCCGCCCGGCCGGACGACCCGCGCGGCCTCGGTGAGCACGGCGAGTGGGTCGCGAGCGTGGCTGACGAGGGTATGGGCGACGGCAACATCAAAGCTGCTGGCTGGCAACTCCAGCGCGTGCGCGTCGCCGACGGCGAACTGAACGCGGTCGCCGACGCCTTCCTCGGCTGCGAGCGTCTCGGCGACCGCGATGAAGTCGGCGCTCTGATCGATCCCCGTCACGGTGCCGGCGAATCCGTCGCGCGCTGCGATCGCACGGGCCACTACACCAGTGCCGCAGCCCAGATCCAGGACCGCAGTCGCTCGCGGCAGGTCGATCAGCTCGAGATAGTCCTCGCGGTAGGCCACGAAGGTCGGGTCCCTGCCGCGGAGCTCGAGCCGTTCGATGAACCGCTCGACGGTCGCGGGGTTCTGCTCGTTGACGAACTGCATCACGTCGCGAACCTGCGGCTGTGTCGTCATCACCTTCTCCTTCTCGGGCATCGGCGCCCGCTCATCCAGGCACGCAGACCGCGTGCACGATGTGCCGCGATCGCGTGCTGTCTGCGTTAAGGGTCACGTTTGCCTCGCTCCTGCTCCCGGCTTGCGGCCGGAGGCGAGCTTGACCGAGACGGGTACTTCGAGACCGTCCTTCGTGGCGTAGGGGCGAACGAGGCAACCGAAGGCAGCTCGGATGCGCGCCTGCACGCGTTCGGGCTGCGCGAGCACCAGTGCTCGGGTCCGTACGGTTCCGCCGAGCAGCCCGTTCCACAGCTCGTCGCCGCTCGCAAACCGGTGAGTGAACGCCACCGTCTGCACGTCGACGTCGCCGAGACCGGCGTGCCCCAACAGGCGCGCGAACTCACCTTCGTCGGCGAAGCGAAAGATCGGTGGACCCGATGGGAGGTCGGCGGAAGGCTCCACCTTGGCCTCGGCGACGGCGTCGACGAGCACGCCGAGCAGCCGCGCACGCTCGGGGAGGTCCCAGGTGGACAGCGCCAGCTTCCGGCCGGGCCGAAGCACCCGGGCGAGCTCAGCGGCGATGTGCTCCGGCCGGCCGACGTGGAGGATGAGGAAGTTGCCGACGACCGCGTCGAACGACCCGTCGGCGAAGGGCAGCTGCTCGGCGTCGGCCTGCCGGAAGTCGATCTCCGGGCGGAGCCGCTGGGCGAGCGCCACCATTTCGGCGGCGACGTCGACACCGACGACGTCGGCGCCGCGCACGGCACAGGCGGCAGCGACATAGCCCGGTCCGCTCGCCACGTCGAGGACACGCCCGCCACGATCGACCTTTGCCGCGTCGAGGAGCTGCTCGGTCACTCGCGTCGTGATCGCCCCGAAGAAGCGGTGGTAGCCGTCGGCGCGCCCATCCCATCCGGCCGCCTCGAACGCGTTGAACGCATCCGCATCGATCGTCTGGCGGGTTGCCTTTGCGTGGGTCCTCATATCGCCCGATGCTGGCTGTAAGGCCGTGTCGCCGGCATCGGGCAGAACGCCTTATCTTTGCTCGCGCGCCGGATTTGTCGCCCCGAAGAGTCGCGGCGCATACCTTATTCGCATGGAGCGCAGGACCGCGCCCGGCTTGATCGGTCGCAGCGCCGAGCTGCGTCGCCTGGAGGACGCCGTCGCGTCGGCGGCCGCCGGGCGCGGAGCGGTCGCGCTCGTGGCCGGCGAGGCTGGTATTGGCAAGACCAGGCTCGTCAGCGAGCTGTGCGACCGCGTCAGGCAGTCGGGCTCGACCGTGCTCAGCGGATGCTGCATCGACGCCGTCGGGACCGGACTCCCCTACCTCCCGCTGGTCGAGGCACTCAGGCCGCTCCACGCGACAGCAGCGCTGGACGATCTCACGGGCGATCTGAGCGAGCTCGTCCGGCTCATTCCCGAACTCGGCGACTCGCCCAGCGCCTCGACCCCGAGCACGCGCGCCGATACCCAGCTGCGTCTGTTCCATGAGACGGTCGAGCTACTCGACCGCGTCAGCGAGGATCAAGCGGTTGTGCTTGTCCTCGAGGACCTGCACTGGGCGGACGCATCGACGCTGGGACTGCTCTCCTATCTGGCTCATGCCGTGCGCGACCACCGGATCCTCGTCGTCGCCACCTACCGGATCGACCAGCCGGGAGAGGGACTTACGCGCCTCGTGGTCGAGCTCGAACGCTCCGGGGCTGCGAATGCCGTGGAGCTCGCACCGTTGAGCGACCGAGACCTCGCCCAGCTGCTGTCCGAGGCGTCCGCCCAGACGCTCGACCCAGCCCTCGTCGCGTCGATCTGTGCCCGGTCCGAGGGGAACCCGTTCTTCGCCGAGGAGCTGCTCGCGGCCGCGCGCGACGGCGACCAGTCGGTCCCGAGAATCCTCCGTGATGTGCTGCTTCAGCGCTTCGACCAGCTCGGAGGCAAGGCGCGTGCGGTGCTGCGAGTGGCAGCGGCGTGCTCCCGCGAAATCCCGTACACGCTGCTGGCCGCAGTCGTGCCCTACGACGCGCACGACCTCGTGGAAGCACTGCGCGAGGCTGTCAAGGGCGGCTTGCTCGTGGCGGACACCGCCGCAGGCACGTTCCGGTTCCGACACGCCCTACTCGCCGAGGCAAGCTACTCGACGGTCCTCCCCGGGGAGCGGGAAGCGATTCACGCCCGCCTGGCGCAGGCACTCGTCGATGATCCGGCGTCGGCCGCGAGCTCGATCTCGGCTGAGCTCGCACATCACTGGGCCGCGGCAGGACGACCTGTCGAGGCGCTTCGAGCTTCCGTTGCGGCTGCGCGGGAGGCGGAGACGGTAGCCGGTAGGGCCGAGGCGCTGCGGCACCTCCAGCGGGTGCTGGAGCTCTGGCCGCAGGTCGGCGACGCCGAGGCGCTCCTCGGCCTTGACCTCGGCGCGGTGTTGCGGTGGGCGGCGGAGGTCGCCTACTGGGCCGGCGCCGGGGGCCGCGCTGCGGAGCTGATGCGGCAGGCCCTCGCGCTACCCAGCGCCCAGACCGATGCCGTGCAGCTCGGCCTGATGCACGAGCGACTGGCGTCCTATCTGCTCGCGATCGGCGAGCGCGCTGCCGCGATGGCCGCACTCGAACGCGCGGTCGAGCTCGTTCCTGCGAAGCCACCGTCGGCCCAGCGAGCGACAGTGCTTGCCGCCTACGGCCGTGGGCTCATGCTCGCGTGCCGCTTCGACGAGTCCAGAGTTGCGTGCGAGCAGGCCCTCGCCGTCGGCGCAGCTATCGGCGACGACCGGCCCGCCCTGAGAGCGCGGACCGTTCTCGGTGCAGCCCTGTGCCGGCTCGGCTCCGGGCATGACGGCGTGACCCGTCTTCGTCATGCCCGTGAACTGGCGCGCGACTGCGGGTCAGTCCAAGACGAGCTCTACACCTACGTGCAGCTCTCGGACGTGCTCCTCATCCAGGGACGCCTCGCCGAGGCTGCCGACGATGCGCTTGAGGGGCTCGCAAAGTCTCGCCGGCACGGGTACCAGCGGAGTTTCGGCAGCATCCTCGGCCCCAACGCAGCCGACGCGCTCCTCGGGCTCGGCGAGTGGTCCCGGGCCGAGGAAGTACTCGAGGCGACCCTGCGTGAGACCGGCGCGTTTTGGCCTGAGGTGGTGCACATCGTCTGCGCCCAGCTCGCACTGGGTCGAGGCCGGCTCGAACGGGCGCGCGAGCACCTTGAGCTCAGCGCGCGTTATAGCGACGAGCCAGATACGAAGGCTGTGTACGCGGCCCTCGTGGCCGAGCTCGCCCTCTGGGAAGGACGCTTCGACGACGCGCTCGGGGTCGTCACCAGGCTCCACGACGAGGAGCCTGGTGATCCGCGGTACCGGGAGCCCCACCTCTGCGCGCTCGGGCTGCGTGCCCTCGTCGAACGCGCACGACAGGCGGCCATCCGGCGAGACGCCGCCACCGTCACCGACGCCCAGCGCCGCGGCCGCCTGCTACTCGAACGCGCACGCCGCTCGGCGGCACGCTCGGCCGCCGTCTCGCCCGAAGCTCACGGCTGGACCGCCGTCGCCGAATCCGAACACACGCGCCTCGCGAGCCCGCCGAGCCCGGAGCGCTGGCAGCACGCGGCGGCGATCTGGGAGCAGCTGCAGCGTCCATATCAGGCCGCGTACTGCCGCTGGCGTCTCGCGGAGGCCCTCGTCGCAGCCGGAGCGCCGCGGACCGACGCCGCCGCGCCGGCCCGCGAGGCGCACCGGACCGCGCGACGTCTCGCAGCAACGCCGCTGCTGCACGAGGTCGAGAAGCTCGCTCGGCGTGCACGCCTCGACCTGACGAGCGCCGACGCGAGCGCGCCGCCGGACAACGAGGACACACTCGGCCTGACCGCGCGGGAGCGCGAGGTGCTCCAACTGCTGGCCCGCGGCTACACGAACCGCGAGATCGCGTCCGAGCTCACGATCAGCGTGAAGACCGCCAGCGTCCACGTCTCGCACATCCTGCGAAAGCTCGACGTCACGAGCCGGCTCAAAGCAGCCGAGATCGCGCACCAGCTCACCCCGCCCCGGCCAAGCCGGCCAGAAGCGGCTGCGGAGCGAACCTGATGCAGTCAGCCGACCGCACCCGTGCCTACCGCACGCCCGGGTGGTCGGCAGCGCCCGCGGCGCGGTGATGTTCTCGCCCTTTCGGTGAACGACCGTGTCGGGCGGGCGGGCCCGACGCACCGCCACGTCCGCTTGCGCCAGACCCGCTCGACCGGCCCGCCGAAGCGCAGGACGTCGAACAGCCTGACGGTGCGGCAGCCGTGGCTGTGAGCGACCACGCGGCACCAACAGTAGGCCTCGACCCGTGCCGGGGACTCGATTACCACCCGCAGGAACGGACCACGCCTGGCGTCGTACTCGGAGACGTCGAGGACGTGGACACCTTCGAGCCGTCCACACCGCGAGCACTGGTAAGGAGCAGGCCGCGCGCGATCACACGCCGCTGGCTGCGACACCGAGGCCTTCGGCTTGGAGCGCTTGGTCGCTTCCAGATCCTCGGAGGCCGCCTATATCCCAGCTCTTGGGGTCACCCCGGTCAGGCATGAAGCCTGCCGGGACCGACAGATCAGAAGGGCGTCCGGTGCGTCTGGTCGGGCGAGACCAGGCGTGAGCCGCGACCTGGGGTGGTCGAGGTGCATGGCATGACTCGTGGCACCAAATGACGGATACGCATGGGGAATCTCGCGCTCGTTGGGGGCGGCCGTGTTGCTAAAGCGCTGGTAGAGAGAAGATGCGACGGTGTAGTTCTTCCTCGTAATGAGAAGGTCGTCAGTCCGACTTCGACAGGTAGCCTCACCGAAGTCCCCCGGGGGAACACTCCCTCCGCCGTGTAGCCGGTTTCAACCTCGCCGCTCTTGGGATACCGCGCAGACCCGCCCAAGCTGTGATCCGCCAACAGATCCGCGACAGATTTCCTCGGCTTATGTCCGACGGTCTAGTAGGCCGACAACGACGCCGAGACCCTTCGGTGGCTGCAGAGCAGCTCGGAAGAGAACGCCCTCGTCTTCGCACTGTTCAGCTCGCTGCGCGAAGACCCCCGGCCGCGCCGCGTCCCGATGATCTCTACACCGCCCTGGACCTCGACGACGACAAATAGCGCCTGCGGCTGGGCACTACCGAGTTCCTCACCAAGGCCCGAACACGCCCCACAGAGGTCGAACAACAGGTACTGGCCCTGCTCAACAGCGTCGTCGCCACACCGCCGCGATGAACCAGAACAGACAACGGCTGGCCGGGGGCCCGGGCACAGCTTGCGACCGAGGGCCGCGGCGCTCCTCATCCAAACCTGGGCCGCCACTCGATACGCACACGGCCGCGACAGCGGACTCCCCTCTGACTTCGGGATGCATTTCAGGTCGAAGTAGCTAACGGCGGACGACGGCCACGCGTTCATGGCGGCCCTATCCACAGCTGCAGTGCTGGCTTGCCGGCGCGCCTCCGTTCCGCTTCGCTGATCTCCCAGGCCGCGTTGACCAGGCCGATGTGGCTGAACGCCTGCGGAAAGTTGCCGAGCAGCTCGCCGGTCTTGGGGTCGACCTCCTCAGCCAGCAGACCCACGTCGTTGACGAAGGCGGCTGCACGTTCGAAGGTGGCCCGCGCGCGATCAACCTGTCCGGCCATCGCCTGCGCTTGAGCGAGCCAGAACGTGCAGAGCAGGAAGCTGCCCTCCTCTCCGGCGAGCCCGTCGACACCAGTCTCGGTGCGGTATCGATAGACCAGGCCGTGCTCGTCGGTAAGGTGCCGCTCGGTCGCGTCGATCGTGGCAAGGACGCGCGGGTCGTCAGCCGGAAGGAACCCGACGATGGGGATCATCAGGTTCGATGCGTCGAGCTCGTGCGATCCGAAGTACTGCGTGAAGGCGCCGGCCTCGTCGCTCCATCCCTCCCGCAGTACGGCCACATGAATCTCGTCGCGGGTCCGCGCCCACGAGTCGACCCGGCCCGCAACCCCAAGACGATCGCACATGCTGACCGCGCGATCGAGCGCGGCCCAGCACATCACCTTCGAGTAGAGAAAATGCTGCGGATCGCCGCGCACCTCCCAGATCCCGTTGTCCTTCTCAGCCCAACGCCGAGCCGCGAGGTCGGCGCAACCCGCGAGGAAACGCTGGGTGGTGTCGTCAATGTTGCCGAGCAGTTCGACGAGCCGGGAAGCGGCACTCCACAGCTCTCCGTAGACATCGATCTGCTGTTGATTCCACGCCCCGTTCCCCACCCGCACGGGTCGACTGCCTCGCCACCCCCGCAGGTGGGGCAGGGTGCGCTCGGTCAGATCGCGCTCACCGCCGATACCGAACATAATCTGCAGCGGCTCGTCTCTGCTGAGTGTGGCGGCCGAGGCCAGGAAGGCGAAGAAGTCCGCCGCCTCGTACGGACACGCGGCCACCCAGAGCGCCTCCATGGTCAGGCTCGCGTCGCGGACCCAGGCATAGCGGTAGTCCCAGTTGCGCTCACCACCGACTGCCTCGGGAAGTGACGTCGTGGGTGCAGCAACGATGGCTCCGCTCGGTTGGTATGACAGAGCGCCAAGAACCCGTCCGCTGTGGTGGACGAGGTCCTTCCAGGGCCCCTCGTACGCCTGATGGTGGGCCGACCACAATTGCCATGCCTTAACTGTCTCGTCGAGCCGGTCACGCAGGTCATGCTGCTGCCACACGCGCGCCGGGGTCTCCTCCAGCGTCGAGCTGTGCATGCCGAAGTGCACGGTCTCGCCCGCGACCATCTTCATCCGACCTTGCATGCCTCCACTCTCGAGGTTCAGCGGAGCGGGTGTGGTGAGCACCAGCGAATCGGCTCCGTCGCGCGACGTCACGCCTCCGTCAACCGAGGTCAGGATTGGGGAAATCAGGCCGTATTCTGGACGCGGCCGGTAGGCGATCTCCAGCTCGACGCTTCCGGTTTTGCAGGCGACCCGTCGGACGAGTACGTGCGGAGCCCCCGCCCCCAGCCGGTGATCGTTCTTTTCCGGGCCAACGATCAGGGCGTCGGTGACCACCGCCATTCCCGTGTCGGTTTGGAACCGCGTCTCGAGGACCAGCGTTTGATCAACATAGCGGCGCGTCACGCTGAATGGACTTGATGGCCGGATCGACCAATGACCCGCCTCGTCGTCGAGCACCCGGGCAAAGACAGCCGGGCTGTCAAACCTCGGGAAGCACAGCCAGTCGACCGAGCCGTCGCGAGCCACCAGGGCTGCCGAGTGCCGGTCGGAGAGCAGCGCGTAGTCGGCGATGGGCGTCGTGCTCATGACAGACAGCCTGACACTCCCCGCCGGCCAAGGCGACGGCCCGACAGTGTGAGTCTCCCCAGGTCACCGACCGGTTGACGACGGGGATCGCACCCGCCGGCCGCGCCGGGCCGTGCCGAAGGCCCATCGTGCAGGACCTGGCCGCCGTCCCCATCATTGGTCGGGTCGTACGCTGGTCGCGATGACGTAGCCGTCGAGGACATGCTGATCTCGCTCGCGCCGACCTGGGTGAGCGCCGCCATCCCCTCGATGACCCATCATCAGCCTGCGCTTGTCGGCGTCAACGTCGTACAGGCTCGCTACGCTGCGCGTGCTCCACATTGACCCACTCCCACGCGCACGCCGTCGCAGCGTCAATCGAGGGAAGGCCGTTCACGGTCAATCAGCCAAACGTCGCCCGTGGTCACTAGGGGTGCTGCTGGGTTCCCCCGCTCAGCGAGATGATCGCGCAGATCGTGGAGTCGGACGGGTACGACCTGTCAGCCACCGAGCCCACTCGAAGGCGCTCAACGAGAAGGTGTTCGCCTGGGTGAGCAGCAAGGCCGCCGGGCATGCGCAGGCTCACGCTCGCGAGATGAAGACCCTTTGCAGCTCTGGCATGGTCGGATAACGAGCGATGGCCTGGCGTCGGATGCGCTAAGGTCGCGCCGTTCGGCCCTCGTAGCTCAGGGGATAGAGCAGTGGTTTCCTGATCCGAGCGTCAATCCTGTCGACGACGGGTGAAGACTGACCCCTGATCGACGGATGAAAACGGACCCCCTGGGCTGATCCTGTGGAGGGTGATGTCAGTGGAGGACTGGGC
>NZ_JBFAHB010000118.1:0-19033 GCF_040653975.1 Kribbella sp. NPDC050820 | reverse complement strand
TGTCGCGCAGGTCCTGCGCTGACCGCCTCGCCTTCGTCATTTGTGCGGCTGCGCTTCGCTTGCCGCGAGCGGGGGCTCCGCCACCCGCACCCCCTGCGCCGTCGCTTCGCTCGGCTCCGTGGTTGGCCGCCGCTGTCGGCTGACTGGCGCGAGTTGCCCGCCGCGGCCGGCTGACCGGCGCGACTTGCTCGCCGCGGTCCGCTGACGGCGGGGGTTGCTCGCCGCCGTGGAGATCTCGGCCGCGGACCTGTTCGCCTTTGTGCTGCGCATCACCGAGAGCTGGCTCAGCGCCCCGCCCGCGCTCCAAGCGGCCGGCAGTGAGGACCCGCTAGCGCCCGAGCGCCTGCGCCAACACCGGGTCGCTCTCGAGGCCACCGTACGCAGCCTCGTCGAGAAACCCGCGTAGTCACAGGCTGCCAAGGATGGCTACCTGCGGGTAATGTCGGGGCATGGTGAGTGGCAAGCGGGCAGTCGGGTGGGGGTTGCTGGTTGCCCTGGCGCAGGGCCGGCGCCGGGTCACGGACGAAGCGCTGACGGCCGCCGTGGGTGGGCGGGTCGTGCTGGTGACGGGCGCGTCGTACGGGATCGGCGAGGCGACGGCGCGCCGGCTCGGGCAGGCTGGGGCGAAGGTCCTGCTGGTGGCGCGTACGGCGGACCGCCTGGAGGAAGTTGCCGCGGACATCCGCGCGACCGGCGGCGAGGCCGACGCGTACGCCGTCAACCTGGCTGATCCCGCAGCCGTCGAAGCGCTCGTGCGCACCGTGCTGGAGGAGCACGGCCACGTCGACGTGCTGGTGAGCAACGCGGGCCGGTCGATCCGGCGGGCGATCGCGGACACCTACCAGCGCTTCCACGACATCGAGCGGACCAACGCGATCAACTACCTCGGCCCGGCCAAGCTGGTCCTCGAGCTGTTGCCCTCGATGCGGGAGCGCAGATCCGGCCACATCGTCAACGTGTCGACGGCCGGCGTGCGGACGCCGCCGATGGCGCGCTGGTCGGCGTACCTGGCGTCGAAGAGCGCGTTCGACGTCTGGCTGCGCTGCGTCGCGCAGGAGATCCGCGGCGACGGGGTCACGGTGTCGACGGTCTACATGGGTCTGGTCCACACGCGGATGAGCGAGCCGACGCCGCTGCTCAACAAGATGCCCGGGCTGACCCCGGAGCAGGCCGCCGACCAGGTGTGTACGGCGATCGCCGGCCGCACGCACAACATCACTCCGCCGTTCGTCCGGCCCGCTGAGCTGCTCGGCAACCTGTTTCGCATCCCCACCGATCGGCTATTGGAACAGTACTTCCACCTCAGCGGCGGCGGATCCAAACGCCGGCAACCACCGGGAGCTCCAGAGTGAGAACACCGCGACCGATCGCTCCGATCCGACCACCGGACTGGCTGGTGCAGGCCGCGGCCGAGGTCGGCGGCGTGTCCGTCGCCGTACTCAAGTCCGGCGTCTGGAAACCGGCCCGGCCCTCGCACCTGGTCGGAATCGAGCGGGCGTTGCGGCACTGGGGCCAGTCGATGGCCGCGCTCGGCGCGATCGCCGCGATCAGGTTCCCGGACCGGCTTGCGGTGATCGACGACGACGGCAGTGCGACGTACGCCGAGCTGGATCGCCGGTGCGAGCGGATCGCCGCCGCCCTGCACGCCGACCACGGGATCGTTGCCGGGAGCAAGGTCGCGGTGTTGTGCCGCAACCATCGCGGCTTCCTGGAGGCGACCCTGTCGGCGTCACGGATCGGCGCGGACGTGTTGTTCGTCAACACCGAGTTCGCTCCCCCACAGCTCACTGCGGTCCTCGAGCGGCACCAGCCGGAGCTGCTGATCCACGACGCCGAGTTCAGCCCGCGCACCCAGGTCCCCACAATCCTCAGCGACCACGACCTCGCTGACTCGAAGGCCGCCGAGGCCCCCAAACCGGAGTCGCCCGGTCACATCACGATCCTGACGTCGGGTACGACGGGAACGCCGAAGGCA
The DNA here is from genome assembly GCF_040653975.1 of Kribbella sp. NPDC050820. Classification (NCBI taxonomy): domain Bacteria; kingdom Bacillati; phylum Actinomycetota; class Actinomycetes; order Propionibacteriales; family Kribbellaceae; genus Kribbella; species Kribbella sp. NPDC050820. The sequence continues at coordinate 17,058 of NZ_JBFAHB010000118.1, read as the reverse complement.
GCCCCCCGAGCGCCGACCGCGCTCGGCCTCGCCGGGCTGACGGCCAGCGCGCTCAACCGCTTCGGACTGCGCTCCGGCGAGCCGATGCTGATCTGCCCGCCGTTGTTCCACGGCCTCGGCCTGCTCACCTCGATGCTCGCGCTCTTCCTTGGTTCGCCGCTCGTCCTCACCCGCAAGTACGACGCCCGCACCGTGCTGACCCTGGTCGAACAGACCCGCGCCGGCTCGATCGTCGCCGTACCGGTGATGCTTCGCCGGATGCTCGACCTGGGCCCGGCGGAGATCGCGCAGCACGATCTGCGGTCGCTCCGGGCGGTGATCTCCGGTGCATCGGCGCTCGGCGCGCCGCTGGCCGAGCGGTTCATCGCGCAGTTCGGTCCGGTGCTGTGCGACGCGTACGGCTCCAGCGAGGTCGGCATCGCCACGATCGCGACGTCCGCCGACCTGACCGCGGCGCCCGGGACGGTCGGCCGGCCGTGTCTCGGCAGCACGGTGCGGATCCTCGACGACAACGACCGGCCGGTGCGGATCGGCGTGACCGGGCGGATCTTCGCAGGCGGCGGGCTGGTGTTCGGCGGGTACTCCGACGGCTCGTCGAAGACGGTGGTGGACGGCCGGATGAGCACCGGCGATCTCGGCCACCTCGACCGGTCCGGGCGGCTGTTCGTCGACGGCCGCGAGGACGACATGATCGTGTCCGGTGGCGAGAACGTGTACCCAGTCGAGGTCGAGAGCTGTCTGGCGAGCCACCCCGCGGTCGCCGAGGCGGCGGTCGTCGGCGTGCCGGACGACGAGTTCGGCCAGCGCCTGGTCGGGTACGTCGTACTCCGGGCACCGGCGACCGAGGACGAGCTTGTCGACCACGTCAAGGCCAACCTGGCCCGCTACAAGACTCCCCGGCAGATCGTCGTACTCGACGAGTTCCCTCGCAACGCCACGGGCAAGGTGCTGCGGAGCAAGCTCCCTCCCCCGTGACGGAAAATTTCGAGGCCGGCACAGCCGTTGGCGCATTCCGATCAGCCGCACAGACTTGACGGATCAACCCCGTTTGCCGAGCCGAGGAGTCCGTCGTTGCAGCCCTTCGCCCTCGGTGAGGTGAAACTCGGTCCGGGCCTGCTCGCGACCAAGGCAGGCCGCATGCTCGACCACCTGCGGTCGTACGACCCCGACCGCCTGCTCCGCGCCTTCCGGGAGAACGCCGGCCTGCCGACGCCCGACGTACGCAGGCCCGGCGGTTGGGAGGACACCGCAGGCGAGGCGCATGGGAACCTCCGCGGTCACTACACCGGCCACTTCCTGTCCGCCCTCGCGCAGGCCTACGCAAGCACCGGCGAGCAGATATTCGCTGACAAACTGCGGCATCTCGTCGAAGGGCTTGCCGAGTGTCAGCAGCCGGACGGGTACTTGGCGGCGTCCCCGGAGACGCAGTTCATCGCGCTCGAGACGATGACCGAGGCCGACTACACCGTCGTCTGGGCGCCGTACTACACCGCGCACAAACTCCTCAAAGGCCTGCTCGACGCGTATCTGAGCACCGGCGACCTCCGCGCGCTCGGGCTCGCCGAAGGCCTGTGCCGCTGGATGTTCGAGCGCCTCCGGCGGCTCCCGTCCGACGTGCTGCAGCGGATGTGGTCGTTGCACGGCAGCGGCGAGTACGGCGGCCTCGCGGAAGCGGTCTGCGATCTGTACGCCGTGACGCGGGATCCGGACTGGGTGGAGTTCGGCCGGCTGCTCGACTTCGACGTACTGATCGACGCCTGTGCAGCGGGCCGGGACGTCCTGGACGGGGTGCACGCCAACCAGCACATCCCGATCTTCACCGGGCTGGTCAGGATGTTCGAGGTCACCGGCGAGGAGCGCTACCTGAACGCGGCGGTGAACTTCTGGGACCAGGTCCTGCCGGGCCGGATGTACAGCATCGGCGGGACGAGCTCGCTCGAGTTCTGGGGTCCGGCGGGGGCGATCACCGGCACACTGAGCGACACCAACGCCGAGACCTGCTGCGCCCACAACCTGCTCAAGCTCAGCCGGCTCCTCTTCACCCTGCTTCGGAATCCGAAGTACGTCGATTACTACGAGCGGACGCTGTACAACCAGATCCTCGGTTCGAAGCAGGACGTGGTCTCCGCGGATCGCCCGCTGACGACGTACTTCATCGGTCTCACGCCGGGGTCGGTCCGCAACTACCTGCCGAAGGACGGCGCGACGTGCTGCGAGGGCACCGGCCTGGAGAGCGCGACCAAGTACCAGGACTCGATCTACTTCCACAGCGACGACGAGCTCTACGTCAACCTGTACGCCGCGTCATCGGTCAGCTGGAACGGGATCACGCTGACTCAGACAACCGATTTCCCTTACGAACAAGGCGCGACGCTGACAGTCGAGGGCTCGGCGCGGTTCACCCTCAACCTTCACGTGCCGCCGTGGACGAAGATGAAGGTGAACGGGGAGCTGCAGGAGACGACCAGCCGCTACGTGTCCATCACCCGGGACTGGACCTCTGGTGACACGATTCGCGTCGAGCTCCCGTTCGAGCTCCGCACCGAGGCTGCCCTCGACGATCCGACGCTGCAGTCGGTCTTCTACGGGCCGATCAACCTGGTTGCGCTCGACGACCGCCAGGAGTTCCTCGAGCTCGGCGACCTCTCCCCGATCCCGGACAAGCCGCTGCACTTCGAGGCCGAGGGGATCGAGTTCGTGCCGTTCTTCGAGGGCACTACCGCCGCTTATCACGCCTATCTCAGATCCAGGTCCTGAGGAGGTTCGCGAAGCGTTCTGGGTGTTGCTGGTGCAGGTAGTGGGTTGTTCCGGGCCAGACTTCGATTGTGGAGTCGGGGGGCCACGGGATCGAGCGGGCGAAGGTGGCGGCGTACTCGGTTGAGTAGAGGCTCAGGCATGGTTTGCTGATTGACGGGAGGAATGCGCGGGCGGCCGGCCTGGAGCCGACGCTGTCCGGTGCCAGGTACATGGACTCGTACAGGTCTGCCAGGGCCTTCCCGGGTGTGGCGGCCATCTGTGCCCGGGCGTCGAGGTGCAGCGGGCTTCCAGGTGTGGTCGCGAACGCCTGATCGACGAACTCGACTCCCGACTCGGCGCCGCGGGTACGCAGGTCCTCCAGTACGGCGGGGCAGCGCTGCATCTCCGCGTCGTCTGCGCCGTACGCCGGGTCGATGACGACGATCCGGTCGACCAAGGCGGGATAGCGTACGGCGAGCCACGCGACCAGCTGGCCGCCCATCGAGTGGCCGACGGCAACGACCGGCTCGGTCAGCCCGGCAGCGAGATCGTCCACCAGCAGCGAGACCGTCAGAGAGCGCGTGGACGTCCGGGAGCCGTGGCCGAGGAGGTCGGGGGTGACCGCGTCGGCCCAGGGCGAGACGAGCTTCGTGATCTCCTCCCACGACTGGTGGTCTGCGCCCCACCCGTGGACGAGCAGCAGCCGGGGTCTGGTCACCACCAAATCCTTTGGGGCAGGAGCCGCGCGAGCTTGGTCATCCGTTCCAGGGCACCTTCGTGGTCGCCGACCGAGAAGGCCAGCGTCTCGGCGCCCGCGTCGGCCAGTCCCTGCGCGCTGTCGATGATCGGCGCGACAGGTCCGCCCGGCCAGTGCAGTCGTGTCCCGACCTTCACAGACCGAACGGCCTGACTCCGAATCCGGGCGACCGCAGCCGCGAAGCCCGCGCCGTCCAGGTTCAGCCCCTGCCACTCGTCCGCGAACCGCGCGACCCGGCGCAGCGCCGGACCCGTCGTCCCACCGATCATGATCGGCAGCGGCGCCCGCAGCTTCGGCTCGAAGACACCGCCGCGATCCTCGCCCTCGAACAGCCCGCGGATGATCTCCAGCCCTTCATCCGTCCGCCGCCCCCGCTCGGAGAACGACGCGCCGACCGCCGCAAACTCGGTCTCTTCCCACCCCGCTCCGATCCCGAGGATGACGCGTTCGCCGGACAGCCGGTGCAACGTGGCCGCTTGCTTCGCGACGACGTACGGGCTGCGCATCGGCAGCACCAGCACCGACGTGCCGAGCCGGATCCGTGTCGTCCGCGCGGCGAGGTAGCCGATCGTCACCAGCGGTTCGTAGACCCCGCCGTACGTCGAGCCGAACTCGCCGGGTGGCAGCAGGTGGTCGGGCAACCACGCCGTCCCGTAACCGAGCTCCTCCGCGGCGACGGCGAGCTCGCTCAACCGCTCCGGCGGCATCGTCGCGGACTCATCGGGCAGGACGACCTGCAGCTCAACCATGCGACCGACAGTAGCCCCTCACACCGATGTCAGAGTCAAGCGAAATTTTCGGCGTGCCGCGATCCAGGTTCGTTGGAAACAAGGGGTGTTAGCGTCGTCCCACTTTCCTCTGCTGAGGCGGTTGCCACGTGAGTGTTCCGGTCTTTCAGTGGGGCAACGACGCTCTGCGCCTGCACATCGCCCATGGCGAACAACTACCACCAAGCCTGCTGGCGTTGACGCTTCCCGGCGATCCTGCTCCGGATCCCGAGGAGTGCCTGCGTTCCGCCCTGCCGGTGGTCGAGCTGTCCCTCGCCGGCACCGGACGCCACGGTACGTCGGGCAAGCGGCATGTCGACGGGCTCGCGGCTCAGCGCCTCCGGCTGCAGACCTGGCAGGAGTACTTCGACGACGGCGCGCACCGTCTGCGCCTGGACCTGACTGATCCCGACAGCGGCCTGGAGGTCAAAGTCCACTACGCGATCGCCGACGGCATCCCGGTCCTCCACTCCTGCGCCGAGGTGAGTACGTCGGCGCAGCCCGTCGTACTGGACTACGTGTCGAGCCTGACGCTGTCCGGGCTCGGTCGCGGACTGCAGTGGGAGGACGAGCTCTCGTTGTGGTCGGCAGCGAATCCGTGGAGTGGTGAGTTCCGGTGGCGGCGTGCGACGCTCGGCGAGCTGGGGCTGTACGACGTCGGGATGGTCGAGTACGGCCAGACCGGGTCGAAGAATCGGATCGCGATGACGAGCACCGGCAGTTGGTCGACATCCGAGCGGCTACCGATGGGAATACTCGAGCAGCCCGGTCGCGTCATCGGCTGGCAGGTCGAGCACAACGGCGCATGGCACTACGAGCTCGGCGACCGGTACGGCGCGATCTACCTGACCGCCTCCGGTCCGACCGCCGCCGAACACCAGTGGTCTGCGCGGCTCGAGCCCGGCGAGAGCTTCCGGACCGTCCCGGCGGCGCTTGCGATCGGCAACGACCTGCAGACGGTCGCGGACGCGTTGACCGCTCATCGTCGCCGGATCCGCCGGCCGCACCCGGACACTGTCGACGTTCCGATTGTCTACAACGACTTCCTCAACGGCCTGATGGCCGACCCGACCACCGAGCGGGAGCTGCCGCTGATCGAGGCGGCCGCGGACCTCGGCGCGGAGATCCTCTGCATCGACGCGGGCTGGTATGACGACGAGGGCGGCGGCTGGTGGGACGCGGTCGGCGCGTGGAAGCCGTCGGTCAACCGGTTCCCGAACGGCGGGCTCGGCGGCGTGATCAAGCGGATTCGCGGCGCCGGGATGCGGCCGGGGTTGTGGCTCGAGCCGGAGGTGGTCGGCGTACGCAGTCCGATCGCACGGTCCCTGCCGGACGAAGCCTTCTTCCAGCGCGACGGACAGCGGCTGACGGAGTGGGGCCGGCATCAATTGGATCTCCGTCATCCGGCCGCGAAGGCGCACGTCGACGAGGTGGTCGACCGGCTGATGTCGGCGTACGACCTGGCCTATCTCAAGCTGGACTACAACATCGACATCGGTCCCGGCACCGACGTGAGCGGGAGTGTTGGCGCTGGGCTGCTCGCGCACAACCGGGCGTACCTCGCGTGGGTCCGTGAGCTGATGGACCGGTACCCGAACCTCACGATCGAGGGCTGCTCGGCGGGTGGCAGCCGGACCGACGGGGCGTCCGGCGCGGTGTTCCCGATCCAGTCGCTCACCGACCAGCAGAACTTCCGGCTGATGCCGCCGATCGCGGCCGCGTCACCGCTCTCGATCACTCCTGAGCAGGCCGGTGTCTGGGCATCCGTCGACGGATCGATGACGGACGAGGACCTGGCCTTCTCGCTCATCACGAGCCTGCTGTTCCGCATCCACCTGGCCGGTCGGATCGACACCCTCTCCCCCGCGCAGCGCACGATCGTTCGCGATGCCTTACGCACCTATCGCGCCATCCGCGGGACGATGGCTGACGGTACGCCGTACTGGCCGTTGGGACTGCCGGGGTGGCGGGACGACTGGATTGCGGTCGGCCGGCGTACCCGAGCAGGGTCGCTGCTAGCGGTCTGGCGGCGGGACGGCGAGGCCAAGATCACGCTGCCGATCGAGGTCGACGATGTCGAGGTCCTCTACCCGCGGTGGGGTGGCGAGGTGATCAACCTCGACCCGGACAGTGTCGAGATCGGCCTGCCGCTCAACTCAGCGCGGCTGCTCCGCCTGCACTGAACGCGGCGGGTGTCCGGTGTAGCTGACCGTGCTCGCGCTGTTCGTCCCGTACTTGCCCCGGATCGTGGCGCGGATCCGCGGCGCCCAACCCGCCCGCGACCGCCTGGCCTTCGGCGAGGACGACTGATGGGAGAGTAGGGGCTGTGAAGATCCTGGTCGGCTACGTGCCAACTCCCGAGGGCGAGGCCGCGCTGGCGGCCGCGGCTGCCGAGGCGGAACTGCGCGGGGCGTCCGTGCTGCTGCTCAACACCAGCCGCGGCGACGCCTACATCGACGCCCGCTACGCCAACGCCGAGGAGCTGGCCGCCGCCGAGGCAGGTCTGCGCGAGCGTGGCGTCGAGGTCACGATCCAGCAGGCCCTCTCCTCCGGCGACGTCGCCGGCGAGCTCCTCAAGGCAGCCGCCGCCGAGGACGTCATCCTCATCGTCCTCGGCCTCCGCCGCCGCAGCCCCGTGGGCAAACTCATCCTCGGCAGCACCGCCCAACGAGTCCTCCTCGAGTCCCCCGTCCCGGTCCTCGCCGTCAAAGCCCCCGCCCGCGACTGAGGCGGACGCCCAGGCCATCACAATCCGCACGTCCCGGCCTGCGCCCGCGGGGAGCGTCGGCTCGGGGCGAGATTGTGATGGCCTGGCGGTTCGCCAAACCAGGTGAGCTCCTGGACCGGGCCGCCTAAACTGGTCTGGTTATGCCTGATGCCCGGACCGAGTCGTCTAGTCCAAACCCAGCCACCGGTCCCGCCCAGGACCCCGCCGCGCGCCCGCCGCGCCGCAACCCCGCCGCAGGCGGCTCCGCCGCAGGCGGTTCCGGCACAGGCCGCCCCGTGGACACCGCCGGGACGAGCGGCGGCTCCGACGACTCCCGCGGTTCTCGCCGTCGCTCCGGCGGACGGCGCTCCGCCTCCACCGGACCCGCCGAAGGCGGGGTGCCGACGCTTGCTGAGCTAGTGGCGCGGCTGGAAGGGCTGACTGCGTCCGACCGCGAGCAGTTGGGGCGGCGGTTGGAGCGGGTTCGACGGACGGGTGAGGGCCCGAAGCGCGAGCAGGAGCTGCGGGGTGTGCTCGGCGCGGTCGAGCAGGCCGAGCGGCGGGTGGAGGTACGGCGGGGCGCCGTACCGGAGATCTCGTACCCGGAAGAGCTGCCGGTCAGCCAGCTGAAGGACGAGATCGCGGACGCGATCCGGGCGCACCAGGTCGTGGTGATCGCGGGTGAGACCGGGTCCGGGAAGACCACCCAGATCCCGAAGATCTGCCTCGAGCTCGGCCGCGGGGTGCACGGCATGATCGGCCACACGCAGCCGCGCCGACTGGCGGCGCGGACGGTCGCGGAGCGGATCGCCGAGGAGCTCGGCACCGAGCTGGGCGAGACGATCGGCTTCGCGGTGCGGTTCACCGACAAGGTGAGCGAACGCTCGCTGGTGAAGCTGATGACCGACGGCATCCTGCTCAACGAGCTGCAGCGCGACCGCGACCTGACCCGGTACGACACGCTCATCATCGACGAGGCGCACGAGCGCAGCCTGAACATCGACTTCATCCTCGGCTACCTCAAGCAGCTCCTCCCCCGCCGCCCCGACCTCAAGGTCATCATCACCTCGGCCACCATCGATCCCGAGCGGTTCGCCGAGCACTTCGCGGACAGCCAGGGCACCCCGGCGCCGATCGTCGAGGTCTCCGGCCGGACGTACCCGGTGGAGGTCCGCTACCGGCCGATCAACGACCCGGACGACCCGAGCACGATCGAGCGCGACCAGACCCAGGCGATCCTGGACGCCGTCGACGAGCTCGAGTACGAGGCGTCCGGCGACGTACTGGTGTTCCTCAGCGGCGAGCGCGAGATCCGCGACACCGCGGACGCGCTCAACGACAAGTACGCCGCCCAGCGCGGCCGGCCCGGCGCCGTCGAGGTGCTCCCGCTCTACGCCCGGCTGTCCAACGCCGAGCAGCACCGCGTCTTCCAGCCGCACTCCGGCCGCCGGATCGTGCTCGCGACCAACGTGGCCGAGACCTCGCTGACCGTCCCCGGCATCAAGTACGTGATCGACCCCGGTACGGCGCGGATCTCGCGCTACAGCCATCGCACCAAGGTCCAGCACCTGCCGATCGAGCCGGTCTCGCAGGCGAGCGCCAACCAGCGCAAGGGCCGGTGCGGCCGGACCAGCGACGGTATCTGCATCCGGCTGTACTCGGAGGAGCACTTCGAGGGCCGGCCCGAGTTCACCGACCCGGAGATCCTGCGCACGAACCTGGCCTCGGTCATCCTGCAGATGACCGCGATCGGGCTCGGCGACATCGCCGCGTTCCCGTTCATCGACGAGCCGGACAAGCGCAGCATCACCGACGGCCTGCAGCTGCTGACCGAGCTCGGCGCGATCGAGAAGGCCGGCCGCCTGACCCCGGTCGGCCGCCAGCTCGCCCAGATCCCGCTCGACCCGCGGCTCGCCCGGATGATCGTCGAGGCGGACAAGCACGCGTGCGTGCGCGAGGTGATGGTGATCGCGGCCGCGCTGTCGATCCAGGACCCGCGCGAACGCCCGACCGACGCCGAGGCGCAGGCGCAGCAGGCGCACGCCCGGTTCCGCGACCCGAACAGCGACTTCCTCGGGTACCTGAACCTGTGGAACTACCTGAAGAAGCAGCAGAAGGAGCTGTCCGGCAACCAGTTCCGCCGGATGTGCCGCAGCGAGTACCTGAACTACCTCCGGGTCCGCGAGTGGCAGGACATCTTCGCCCAGCTCCGCCAGGTCGCCTCCCAGATCGGTGTCACGCTGAACAGCGGTGAGCCGGCCGACCCGCAGAGCGTGCACGTCTCGCTGATGTCCGGCCTGCTGTCCCACCTGGGCATGAAGGACCCGTCGAACCAGCACCAGTACCTCGGCGCCCGCGGCACCAAGTTCGCGATCTTCCCCGGCTCCGGCCTGTTCAAGAAGCCGCCGCAGTTCGTGATGGCCGCCGAGCTGGTCGAGACGTCGAGGCTGTGGGCGCGGGTCAACGCCAAGATCGAGCCCGAGTGGGCCGAGGACATCGCCCAGCACCTGATCAAGCGCTCGTACTCCGAGCCGCACTGGGAGCGCAAGGCCGGCGCGGTGATGGCCTACGAGAAGGTCACGCTGTACGGGGTGCCGATCGTGGCCCGGCGCAAGGTGAACTACGGCAAGGTCGACCCGGAGGTGTCGCGCGAGCTGTTCATCCGGCACGCGCTGGTCGAGGGCGACTGGGACACCCACCACAAGTTCTTCCACGAGAACCGCAAGCTGATCGAGGAGGTCGAGGAGCTCGAGGAGCGGACCCGCCGGCGCGACCTGCTGGTCGACGACGAGACGCTGTTCGCCTTCTACGACGAGCGGATCGGCAGTGAGGTGGTCACCGGCCGGCACTTCGACACCTGGTGGAAGAAGGCCCGGCAGCGCGACGCCGACCTGCTCGACTTCGAGCGGTCGCTGGTGGTCCGCGAGGGCGCGGAGGTCAGGGAGGACGAGTTCCCGCTGACCTGGACGCGGAACGGGATGACCTTCGACCTGACCTACGCGTTCGAGCCGGGCACCGACGCCGACGGCGTGACCGTGCACCTCCCGCTGCTGGTGCTGAACCAGGTCACCGCCGACGGGTTCGAGTGGAGCGTGCCCGGGTTCCGCGAGGAGCTGGTCACCACCCTGATCAAGTCGTTGCCGAAGGCAATCCGGAAGAACATCGTGCCGGCCCCGGACCACGCCCGCCAGGTCCTCCCCCGGCTGGACCCGGCGTCCGGCCCGTTGACCGACGCGCTCGCCCGCGAGCTGCGCAACCTCCGCGACGTGGTCATCGAGCCGGCCGACTGGGACTGGAGCCGGGTGCCCGAGCATCTGCGGATGACGTTCCGGGTGGTCGACGACCAGGGCAAGACCGTGGCCGAGGGCAAGGACCTGGCCAAGCTGAAGGAGCGGCTGAGGCCGAGGACCAAGGCCGCGATCTCGAAGGTCGCGTCGAAGGCGGTGAGCGGGCTGGAGCGGTCCGGCCTGACCGACTGGACCTTCGGCGACCTGCCGCGCAGCTTCTCCGAGCACCGCAACGGGCTCACGGTGGCCGGCTACCCGGCGCTGGTCGACGAGGGCAAGACGGTCGCGATCCGGCTGCAGGAGACCGAACGCGACCAGGCTGCCGCGATGTGGAACGGCACTCGCCGGCTCCTGCTGCTCACGATGCCGTCGGTGATCGACGTCGTCCAGCGGAACCTGACCAACCAGCAGAAGATGACGCTGATGGCCGGCCCGCACCGCAACGTCGGGGAGCTGCTGGACGACGCGATCTCGGCGGCCGTCGACCAACTGATGGCCGCGGCGAACGGACCGGCGTGGAACCTGACCGCATTCTCCATCCTGCGCGACGCCGTACGGTCGGACCTTGCGGACACTGTGCTGACGATCCTCAAGCAGGTCGAGCAGGTGCTGTCGCATGCGCGGGCCGTGGACAAGCTGATCTCGCGGGCGTCGAGCCCGGCGCTGATCGCGGCGTTGTCGGATGTCCGCGGGCAACTGGAAGGGCTGGTCCACCCCGGGTTCATCACCGAGACCGGCGCGAAACGGCTGCCGGATCTGGTCCGCTACCTGCGCGGGATGGAGCAGCGGCTGGACAAGATCGGCGCCAACGCGATGCGGGACCGCTCGGGGATGGCGATCATCCAAACGCTCGATGACGAGTACCGCGCCCGGCTGGCCGCCGTACCGACCGGGAAGTACCCGAGCCCGGAGCTCCTCGAGGTCCGCTGGATGCTCGAGGAACTGCGGATCAGCCTCTTCGCGCAAACCCTCGGCACGCCGTACCCGGTGTCGGAGAAGCGGATCCGGAAGGCGCTCGCGGCGGCTTGATCGATCGTTGATGCCCGGCGGGCATCGTCGGGGTATGACTGGACGATTGGTGAGGGTGCGGGCGGTGTGTGCGCTCGCTGCGCTTGTGATGACGCCGCTGGTTGCTTCGGGCCCGGCGAGCGCCGTGGCGGTCGGTGACTGGACCCAGTTCCGGAACGGGCCGGCGCACCAGGGGGTCAACCCGGCCGAGACCGCGCTGTCGGTGTCGACCGTCAGCGGGTTACGGCAACAGTGGGTGACGAAGATCGGGGGCAGTGTCTGGTCCTCGCCTGCGACGGCGGACGGCAGGCTGTACGTCGGTGGGCTCGACGGCCGGCTGCACGCGCTCGACGCGGCGACGGGCCAGACGCTGTGGGCGAAGCCGGACAGCGCGCTGACCGGCGACTGGACGTTCACCTCGCCGGCGGTCGGCGACGGCGTGGTGTACCTGGGGATCAACCGGCCCTCGGCCGAGATCTGGGCGTTCGACGCGGTGACCGGGGCGACCCGGTGGCGGACCGGCGCCTCGATCAGCAACATCAACGGGTCGCCGACGCTGGCCGGATCGGTCCTGTACGCCGCGACGACCGAGGACCAGGTGCTGGCGCTCGACGCCGCCACCGGCGCCCGGATCTGGGACGCGGAACCCAACGGGGGTCGCGGATCCGGCTTCTACTCGTCGCCGACCGTTGCTGAAGGCAAAGTCTTCGCCGCGTCGCTGAACCAGCGGCTGTACGCCCTGGACCAGGCGACCGGCGCGGTGCTGTGGTCGTTCCCGACCGGTGGGCACAACTCGTCGACGCCGGCAGTGGTCGACGGGACGGTGTACTTCGGTTCGCGGGACGGGCATGTGTACGCCGTGGACGCAGCAACCGGCGTGCAGCGGTGGAAGACGCAGTACGGCACGAACATTCTCGCGTCGTTCCAGTCCTCCCCGGCTGTGTCCAACGGGACGGTCTACATCGGCACGAACAACGACCGCCGAGTGCTCGCGCTCGACGCGGCGACCGGCGCAATCCGGTGGAGCTTCCGCACCGGTGGCGTGGTGATGTCCTCGCCGGCGGTCGCGAACGGCGTCGTGTACGTCGGGTCGGACGACCGCAGCGTCTATGCACTACGCGCCACGAACGGACAACGACTGTGGTCCGGCCGGGTGTCCGGTGCGGTCGACTCCGGCCCGGTGGTCGCGCAGGGCAAGGTCTACGCCGGGACGTACGGCGACAACGGCGGCGGCAACGTCTATTCGTTCGCGCTCAGACGCTGACCGTTGCCATGCGGTCCAGGCTGCTGCAGCGCCTCGCTGAGCAACCGCAGGCACTGCGCAGCACCGCGCCGGTCGTCGGTGCGTTCGCAGATCGCCAGCGCGGACCGCAGGCATTCGAGCGCCCGGTCGACGTGGCCCAGGTCGCGGTGGGTCATGCCGAGGTGGGTCAGGCAGTGCGCCTGACCCGCCTCGTCGGCCAGCTCACGGAACATCGCCAACCCCCGTGTGAAACCGGCGAGTGCCTCGCTTGGCGAGCCGGCGGCCTCATACACCTCGCCGACGTTCGTCCACGCCGCAGCGCGGCCGCGGCGGTTGCCGAGCTCGGCCCAGATCGTGCTGGACTCCGCGAGACAGCGGAGTGCTTCGTCGTACCGGCCGAGTCGTCCGAGCACCGGACCCAGGTTGTTCAGGTAGATGCCTCTGCTGTGCGGGTCACCAGCGAGGGACAGGGCCTCGGTCAGGCACGTTGCGGCCTGGTCGTAGCGTCCGAGGCTGTCGTAGACGGTCCCTAGGCCGTTCAGGCACGAGGCGCGGTCTACAGCCTCGGTGAACAACCGGAGTGCGGCCCGCAGGTGGTCCACAGCCTGGTCGTACTCCCCCTGCAACTCATAGGCCGCACCCAGGTCCCGATGCGCCAAGCCCTCGGCATACGAGTCCCGCGTACGGCGTGCCACCGCCAGCGCAGTTTGGTTGAGCCGGATCCAGTCCGCCCGATGACCTCTGATGTGGAAGAACGCGAACAGCCCACGCGCCAACTGCAGCGGGATGTCGTCCGGTACGCCGTCAGTCGCCGCCGCCTGCTCGACCGTCGCCAGCAGGTTCGCCCGCTCGGTCTCGAACCAGTCCAACGCCGCCCGCACATCGCTGAACGCCGTAGCGCCCGCCGCCCACTCCCCCGCGGTGCGCAGGCGCGGGTCGCCCGGGCGGAGCATCGCGTACCCGTTCCACACGGTCGCGACCTGCCAGCGCATGGCTTTAGTCAGCACAGCACCGAGGTCCTGCCCTGCAGCGACCTCACGAGCCAGCAAGCGCAGCAGCTCGTGCAGTCGGTAGCGACCGGGCGCTGGGCTCTCCAGCAGCTGTGCGTCGACCAGCAGCTCCAGCACCGGTGTCGGGTCCGCTGAGCCCAACAGGCGTTCCGCAAACGGCGGACTGAGGTCGGCAGCGTCGGGCAGGCCCAGCAGACCAAAGGCCGCCGCAGCCTCGCGTTCTGCGGCCGACCCGGCGGCCAGCAACCGATGGCTCAGCTGGAGCGACGCGCGAACGTCGAGGTCGCCCGCAAGTAGCTCGTCCAGGCGACTGCGGGTATCAGCGAGCCGATCAGTCAGCGTCCGGACCGGCCACGCGGGACGTGCCGCCAGCCGAGCACCGGCGATCCGCACTGCCAACGGCAGGCCTCCGCACAACGCGACCAGCTTCCGCGCGGCCGCTGGGTCGGCCGCGATCCGGTCAGACCCAGCCAACTGCCCCAGCAGCGTCAGCGACTCGCTGGCTGCCAGCGGACGCAGATGCAGATGTCGTACGCCGTCCAACGTCGCCAGCACCCGCCGACTGGTCAGCAGTACGGCGCAGGCCGGCCCAGCAGGCAGCAACGGCCGCACCTGCGCCGCGTCAGCCGCGTTGTCCAGTACGACGAGCACGCGCCGCGTCGCCGTCTCCGCACGGAACCGGCCAGCGGCCTCGTCCAGGTCGTACCGCCCGGCATCAGGTACGTCGAGCGCACGCAGGAACCGGCCGAGCACCCCGATCGGCGTACCGTCCGAGGACAGGTCGGCGTACAACTGCCCGTCCGGGAAGCTCGCCGCGACGAGGTGCGCGGCATGAACGGCCAAGGCGGACTTGCCGATCCCCGCCACCCCGTCGACCGCCCCAACGGCCGCGTCGCCTTTCAGCAGACCGGTCAGCTCGGCCAGCTCGGTACGGCGGCCAGTGAAGGTGGTCACGTCCGCCGGGAGCTGGCGCGGAACCACAGTGCGCGTTGCCAGCGACAGGTGATCGGGGAGGTCGAGCACCGGGTCGGCGGCGAGCATCTGCTCGTGCAGGTCCCGTACGGCGCGGCCGGGCTCGGTGCCGAGTTCGTTGGCCAGCCGGTCGCGGAGACGGCGGTAGGCCGCGAGCGCATCGGCCTGCCGACCGGACCGGTAGAGCGCGAGCATCCACTGCTGCCACAGGCGCTCTCGGAGCGGGTTGTCCTCTACGAGGGCGCGTAGCTCTGTGGTGAGCTCGGTGTGCTGGCCCAGAGCGAGCCGAGCTTCGACCAGGGTCTCGCTGGCGGCCAGTCGTCGTTCCTCCGCCACGACAAGGCGGCCGTCGGGGTCGGCGTCGACGGGCACGTCCTCGAGCGGGCGGCCGCGCCAGAGTGCCAGGCCTTTGCTCAGCTGCTGGCTGGCGGCCAGCGGGTCCCCATCGCGTAGTGCCTGCTCGCCGCCGCTGGTCAGCTCCTCGAAGGCCAACAAGTCGAGGTCGGCGGCGGTCACGTCCATCCGATAACCGGCCGCATCAGTCACCAGCCGCGGCAGCCGGCCGTCGACGACACCTGGCCCGGTGCTGAGCTGCAGGTCGCGGCGCAGGGCCGACACGTAGGTGCGCAGTGCTCCGATCGCGGTCGGCGGCGGCCGCTCGGGCCAGACCGTCTCGACCAGTCGGCCCGCGGTCAGTGGACGGTTGGCGCTCACGAGCAGGATCGCGAGGACGGCACGCAACTTCGGCGAGCCCAGCCTCACCGGCTCGCCCCGGCCATCCCTTATCTCCAGCGGTCCGAGCACCTTGAACCGCACCTGGGCCCCCTCCCGTCGTCACCCAGACCAACGGATCACCCCGCCCAGCGGTTCAACGCCGCAGCAGATCGGCCTGGCAGGCCGTGGATGGTTCAGGGGACGAAGGCTCGCTGGGAGCGGCGGCGGAACTCCCGCGGCGAGAGCCGGTGGGCGGCGGCGAAGCAGCGGCTGAAGTACGACTGGCTCGCGAAACCGCAGCGGGCGGCGATCGCCGCGACCGGGTCGTTTGTTGCTGCCAGCAACGATGAGGCGTGCTCGAGGCGGAGGTCGGTGACGAAGTCCGTCGGGGTCACGCCGTACGCCGCCCGCATCGATCGGGACAAGTGGGCCGGGCTGACACCGGCCAGCTCGAGCAGTCTGGGCACGCCGCCCCGGAGGTTGTCCTCGGCGCGCATCGCCGTACAGGCCTTGGCCAGCCAGTCCGGTGTCCCCAGGCGGGTCGACGGGTCGTGCGGCGAGACCAGGGTGAGCAGGTCGATCCAGAACCGCATCAGGTCGTACGGGCCGGGGTTGTCCTGGAAACGTTCGAGGGCGCGCTCGAACACCGCGATGGCGGCGGGTGCATGAACTGCCAGGTGTGCGCTGCCCGGATCGGTCCTGGTGAGGGCGAGGAAGCCCTGCCAGGCCGAGCTCGGGAACGCCACGTTGATGAACTCCAGGCCGCTCGGCGCCGAGCCGCGGACGGCATGCCGATCCATTGGCCGGACCAGAACGACGTCACCGGCGCGAAGTCGCTCGACGCCAGTCGTCAGCAGGTGCTCGCCCTCACCCGAGACCACGCCCATGAACTCGTGGAAGTCCGCATGGGTGTGCAACTCGGTGTCGCGGGCGCGCGCCGGGATCCGCACCCGCGCCGCGTGGTACGGCCGGCCGAACGCGTGCGACTCGAACCGCAGCACCTGGTCCACATCAACACGCTACAAGTTCTCGTCAGCTCGCTGCTAGTACGACGCCTCCCGGCAACCGCAGCATTGAGGCATGTACGAGACCGAGGGCTATGTCATCTTCCGTGACGTCATCGACCAGGAACTGATCAAGGAAGTGAACGACCATGTCGAGTGGCTGCAGGCGCGGCATCCCGACGTACGGCCCGAGCAGCTCGGGCACGTCTACCTGCGCGACGACCCGTTCTGGGTCCGGCTGGTGAGTGACGAGCGGCTGCTCGACATCGCCGCGGAGTTCGTCGGGCCGGACCTCGCGTTGTTCGCGTCGCACTACATTTCCAAGCCGCCGTACTCCGGGCAGCCGGTGCTGTGGCACCAGGACGCGGCGTTCTGGCCGCTGGATCCGATGCAGGTGGTGACGCTGTGGCTGGCCGTCGACCACTCCACCCCGGAGAACGGCTGTGTGCGGGTCATCCCCGGCAGCCACCGGTCCGAGGTGGCCGGGATGCGCGACAACACCGAGGTCGAGAGCGTGCTGGGCAAGGAGATCGCGGTCGAGGTGGACGAGTCGGCGGCCGTCGACATGGTGCTGGCGCCCGGCGACGTCGAGGTGCACCACCCGAACATCGTGCACGGCAGCAACGCGAACACCTCGCCGAACCGGCGTTGCGGGCTGACCATCCGCTACATCCCGACCTCGACCCGGATCACCGACCCGGAGACGCCGTACCCGAGCGCGTTCCACCTCCGCGGCGAGCCGGGCGTGAACAGCTATCAGCCCCGGCCCCGGTACGTCGAGGGCCGCCACTTCCCCTTCACCGGCAGCAGCGAGTGGACCTAGACAGCAGCAGCCCGCCCCGGCCGGGTGGCC
>NZ_JBFAHB010000117.1:0-19121 GCF_040653975.1 Kribbella sp. NPDC050820 | reverse complement strand
GTGTTACCCGGAGCCAACCTGCACCGGCCGGCCCCCCTCTCCCCCGGCCACGCGAGCCACCCCGCGTGCGTATTGGGGGTGTCCCCAAGCCGCCAGGGTGGAACGTGCTGTCGGTCAGCTTTGCAGTGATTTGAGCGCGCCCTTGTGCTTAGCGAGCCAGTCGGCGAAGGACTGGAGGGTTGGGTTGAGCTCGCGGACCTTTTTGTGAGGTCGCGGTCGCCGGTGAACTGTTCGTGGTTCTCGGCGTAGTACTGGAACATCTCCGCGAGTGGCAGTGGCCAACGGGCTGTGGCGGCCAGTGGCTGTGGCAGGCCACTGAAGATCGTCACTCCGTAGCGGGGTCCACGAAGTGTCCGGCACCGGGACTCGCGTAAGTGGTCAGAGATTGCTGTCGATGGCCTGCAAGTCCTCGGGTAGCTCTGCGGCCGGACCTGCACCGGTGGTGGCGCTGGTGTCACACTTGAGGCCCAAGGTGTACGCCGCCATGGAGATCGAGCCGGCCGCGTGGCCGTCGACAAGCTGCTCGAGCGGTTCGCCGTCGGCGAGTCCGGCGATGTACAGCAACGGCAGATAGTGGTCGGGGGTCGGCACTGCCCGGGCGAAGTCCGGGTGACCGTCGAGGGCAGCGACTTCGTTCGGGGAGTTCTCCAGGGTCTCTCGTGCGACGTCGTCGAATCGAAGCGCCCAGTCGTAGCCGGACTCGGGTTGGCGATAGTCGACCGCGCGAAGATTGTGTACGACGTTGCCGCTGCCGACGATCAGGATGCCTTCGTCTCGCAGGGGTGCGAGCTTGCGCCCGAGCTCCAGATGGTGGTCGAAGTCCTTGAATGCGTTGAGCGACAGCTGGACAACTGGTATCTGGGCATCCGGGAAGGCGTGCAGCAAGACCGACCAGGTGCCATGGTCGATGCCCCAGCTGTCGATGTCCTGGCCTACCCAAGTCGGCTTGCACACGTCAGCCACCTGCTCGGCCAGTTCCGGCGAGCCGGGCGCCGGGTACTCGACGTCGAACAGCTCCTGGGGGAAGCCGTAGAAGTCGTGGATCGTGCGCGGTCGAGGCATCGCCGTGACGGCGGTCGCGTTGGTGTACCAGTGGGCAGAGACCACCAAGATGGCACGAGGGCGCGGTACCGACTCGCCGAACGTTCGCCACGCTTCCGTGTAGCGGTTGCGCGTCAACGCGTTCATCGGGTTGCCGTGACCGAGGAACGCGGCGGGCATCCGCTGTCCGGTCACAGCCGCCTCCCTGTTCAACCTCCGACTCGTCAACACTCGACGATACGCTCATCGACACCGACGGACACAGCAGTCGTCCAGGCAGAACGATGCTCGGTCCACCAGGTGGCTTGGGCGAGTGGCAGCGGCGGGTGGCCGTGTCAGGGTGGGGTCACAGCGGGAGTCAGCAGTTCGAGGACGCGGTCCGCCCAGCCGTGTCGCGGCGATCCGAATCTGAGGACCTCGGCCAGGTAGGCACCGATCAGGAGGCCGAGCAACGTGTCGGCGTCGACGTCTGCCTCGAGTCGACCCTCCGCGACGTCGGCGTTCACCAGGTCGGTGAGCGTACCCAGCCGGGATGCGAAGCGTGCCCGGAGGGCCGAGGTGAAGTCGGGATCGCTGTTGGCGATGACAGCGGCGGTGCCG
Source organism: Kribbella sp. NPDC050820 (assembly GCF_040653975.1). NCBI lineage: Bacteria > Bacillati > Actinomycetota > Actinomycetes > Propionibacteriales > Kribbellaceae > Kribbella > Kribbella sp. NPDC050820. Next base: position 17,480 of record NZ_JBFAHB010000117.1, on the reverse strand, counting down.
CCCGGTCCGATTCGGTTCTCCAGGATGTCGCTGATCCGGTCGAGAACCCATCGCAGCTTTTCCCTGACCGGGAGTTCGGGTGGCAGTGGAGCGGGGTCGACGAGGTGCTCCATGGTCGTGCGCATCAGTTCGTCGCGGCTGCGGTAGCGGCGGTAGATCGTCGTACGTGCCACGCCGGATCGGGCCGCGACCGAATCGATGTTCATTGCGGCTGGGCCCTTCAGACGCAGTAGCTCGAGTGCCGCTTGGATGATGCGCTGGTCGGTCGACTCGAGCCGGGGTCGGCCGCGGCCGGTGGAGCTGCGGGGCATGGGTCCAGTCCTCCGGGAGTAATCTGTCACGATTTACGCTACAAGAATTGTAGCGATAAAGCAGCCTCACCCCAAGGAGGATTCGACGGAAGGGACATGATCCTGCTGATGCTGACCGGTCTGACGATGTTCATCATCGCGCTCCGAGTCATCGCGCGGGAGCGCGAAAGCCGCGCGACGCCGACAACTGATTCCCTACCCGCTCGGCGGATGATCTACCGCTGACGGTCGCAGAATGTCAGCGGCGCGGCATGTGCTGTTGGCAGTCTCCCTCTGCAGCGTGGACGGCCGATCAAATGATCGACGCCCGCTTCGTCTCGGGCCAACCGATAGGAGGTTCGGTACTGAACTTGTGGACTCACTGCTTCGGTGCGGTGACTGGTTCGTGCTCGGCGACGGCCGGCGCCGTCGCACCGCTGAGGAGTGTGCGTGTGTCGGAGACACCGCGGCGGTTGCGCAGCAGGTGCGCGACGGATCCCCACACTCCCCGGCGGAAGAGAAGTACGACGCCGACGAAGATCAGACCGGTGATCAATCCAGGTCCGGTGACGTGCAGTGGACCGACGCTGATCCCCGAGGTAGCGACGTAGTCCTCGACTTGGACGATCAGGGCGGCGCCGATCACACTGCCCCACAGAGTTCCGATACCACCGAGAACTGTCATGATCACGACCTTGCCGGACGTCGTCCAGTACACCTCCTGGAGCGAGGCGAAGCCGTGACTGATCGCGTACAGGCCGCCGGCGATCCCTGACAATCCGGCCGAGATGACGAAGATCATCACCTTGTATCGGTCCACCGGGTACCCGAGTGACCTCGACCGCGCCGGGTTCTCACGGATCGCGACGAGGACGCGGCCGAAGGGCGAGTGCACGACCCTCCAGGCGATCGCCAGGCCGATCAGCGCGATAGGCAGCCCGGCGTAGTAGAAGTAGAACGGGTCGGACAGGTCCAGCCCGAAGAAGTTCTTCGGGATGCCCTGCAGGCCGTTCTCGCCACCGGTCGCCGAGCTCCACTGGTTCGCCAGGAAGTACACCATCTGGGCAAAGGCCAGGGTCACCATCGCGAAGTAGATACCGGTACGGCGTACGGCGAGCACCGCGATCGGCACCGCCAGCACCATCGCGACGACCGAGCCTCCGAGTACGGCGATCGGGAAGGGCATGCCGGTCTCGATCGCGATCGTGCCCGCGGTGTACGCCGCACTGCCCCAGAACGCCGCATGTCCGAACGAGAGCAGGCCCGTGAAACCGAGCAGCAGGTCGAGCGCCACCGCGAACAGAGCCCAGGCAATGATGTCCATCGCCACTGGCGGATAGATGAGCCATGGCAGCGCGAGCGCCAGCACCAGCCCGCCGAGTACTGCGGCCAGTCTCCAGAACCGGGGCATCGTGGCCAGTTTGCGGATCGTCAATACCGTCACAGGGCAGCCTCCTCACGGCCGAACAGACCGGCCGGCCGCCACAGCAGCACGATGGCCATCAGGATGAAGACCGACGTGGTCGCCAGTCCGGGGACGTACACGTTGCCGAGAGCCTGCAGCATGCCGATCAGGAATCCGGCGGCGACCGATCCGAAGATCGACCCGAGGCCTCCGATGACGACGACCGCGAACACGAGGATGATCAGGTCGGCGCCCATCAACGGGCTGACGGCCCGCATCGGAGCGGCCAGTACGCCGGACAGGGCGGCCAGAGCGATGCCGAACCCGAACACCGGTGAGATCCACCGTCCGACGTCGATGCCCATCGCCCTGGTCAGCTCGCTCCGTTCGGTCGCGGCGCGGATGATCATGCCCACGCGAGTCCGGGCCAGGAGCAACCAGGCGCCCAGCGAGACGAGCACGGAGAACACCAGCACGAAGACCTGGTACGCCGGGAAGCCGAACAGCCCGAGGTCGACGGAGCCCTGCAATCCGTCCGGCTGCGGATACGGCTGGGGCTGCGAGCCGTACTTCATCCGCAGCAGGTCCTGGAAGATCAGGGTCAGGCCGAAGGTCAGCAGGAAGTTGTACAGCGGGTCCAACGCGACCAGACGGCGTACGAGCAAGCGCTCCAGCACCATCCCAACTCCGCCGAGCACGAAGGGGACCACGACCAGAGCCACCCAGAAGTTGACGCCGGCTTCGTTGAGGAGGACGAAAGCGCCGAACGCGCCGAGCATGTAGAACGCGCCATGGGCGAAGTTGACCACCCCGAGCATCCCGAAGATCACCGCGAGCCCCAGTGCCAGCAGTGCGTAGAAGCTGCCGTTGACGAGTCCGTTGAACGCGTGCTGGAGCAGGTCGGTCATCCCTGGTCCATCTTGCAGGTGCTCTCGGACACCGGCTTGAACGCCTTGTCCGCGGGAATGGTGGTCACGATCTTCTCGTAGTCGTACTCCTCCATGACGTCGCTCTTCGGCTTCACCTCGGCCAGATAGGCGTCGTGGACGACGCGATGGTCCTCGGCCCGGATCTTGCCGTTGCGCAGGAAGAAGTCGTTGATCTCCTTGCCTTCCAGGTTCTTCACCACGTCGTTCGACGCGTCGGTGCCGGCGGCCTGCACAGCCTCCAGGTAGTTCATCGCCGCCGAGTAGTTCCCGGCGTGGGCGAACGACGGCCGGACTCCGGTCTTCTCCTTGAACTTGTCGGCCCACTCGCGGTTCTGCTGGTCGAAGTTCCAGTACCAGGCGTCGGTGAACCGGGTGCCCGCCAGTGCGTCCGGCCCGAGCGAGTGGATGTCGGTGATGAACATCAGGCCCACCGACAGGCCGACGCCCTTGTCCTTGAGCTTGAACTGGTTGTACTGCTTCACCAAGTTCACCAGTTCACCGCCGGCGTGCATGGTCCCCAGTACGTCGGGCTTCGCCGCCGGCGCCTGCAGGAGCTGGGATGAGAAGTCACCGCTGGTGTTCGGGAACTCGGACGACTTCTTGCCAACCACCTTGCCGCCCGCGGTCTCGACGGCCTTGGAGAAGCTCTTCTCCATGTCCTGGCCGAACGCGTAGTCGGGATAGACGATGTACCAGTTCTTGGCCCCGGCTTCGGTCACCGTCGTACCGGTGCCGTTGGCCAGCATGTAGGTGTCGTAGGCGTAGTGGAAGGTGTACTTGTTGCACTTGTCACCGGTCAGCGCGGTCGTCGCGGCGGTGATGTTGAAGTACAGCTTCTCCTTCGCCTGGGCCTGTCCGGCGACCGCGAGCGCGGCCGACGAGGTGGGGACATCGAAGATGGCGTCGGCCTTCTGCCGGTCGTACATCTCCTGCGCCTTGGTGTTCGCCACCTCGGGCTTGTTCTGGTGGTCGGCGACCACGACCTCGATGTTCTTGCTGACCGCGTCGTCGCCGTGTTTGGCCTTGAAGTCCTCGACGGCCATCTCGATCGCCTTGACGGCGTTCGGGCCGGACAGTTCGCTGTAGATGCCGGTCTGGTCGTTGATGACGCCGAGCACGATCTTGTCGTCGCTGATCTTCCCGCCACCACCCGATGGGCCGCCCGCCCCGCCACCGCAGGCTGCCAGCAGCGAGACGACCGCAAGGGTCGAGATCGCCGGAATGAGGTTTTGTCGCATCAGGATCTCCTCCGAAGGTGGGGTCAGATACCGAGGTACTCGAGCAACTCGTGCTCTCGTTCCTTGACCTCGGTGTTGTCCAACGTCTGCACGACCCGGCCCTGGGCGAGCAGATAGTGGCGATCGGCAACGGTCGAGGCGAACCGGACGTTCTGCTCGACGAGCAACACGGTCACCCCGGATGCCTTGACATCCCGCAAGATGTCGCCGATCTGGCGCACCAGCACGGGCGACAGTCCTTCCGTCGGCTCGTCGCACAACAGCAGCCGGGCGCCCATCCGGAGTACGCGGGCGATGGCGAGCATCTGCTGCTCGCCACCCGAGAGCCTGGTTCCCGGGAACCGGCGGCGTTGCTTCAGCACCGGGAACGACTCGTACACCCGGTCCGCGGACCAGGCGCCGTCACCGACGGCCGGTGGCAGCCTCAGATTCTCCTCGACGGTCAGGCTGGCGAAGATTCCGCGGTCGTCCGGCACCAGACCCAGACCTCGACGCGCACGGTGGTGGGCCGCCAGTCCGGTGATGTCGGTGCCGTCCAGGGTCACCACCCCCGCCGTTGGCTGATGGAGCCCCATCAGGCAGCGCAGTAGCGTCGTCTTGCCGGCGCCGTTGCGGCCGACCAGCGTGACCACCTCGCCTGTCTGAACATCCAGCGACACCTCGCGCAGCACCTGCGCCTCGCCGTACGACGCGTTGATCCCCTGCACCTCAAGCAGCGGACTCACCGCCCAGGTACGCCTCGATCACCCGCGAGTCGTTGCGGACCTCGTCGTACGTCCCCTCGGTCAGGATCCGGCCGAACTGCAGGACTGTGACGCGGTCGGCGAGGCCTGCCACGACACTCATGTTGTGCTCCACGAGAACGACAGTGCGATCTGCGCGGATCCGCCTGATGAGTTCGACCGTCCGCTCGACGTCCTCCAGCCCCATACCGGCCGTCGGTTCGTCGAGGAGCAGCACGGCTGGATCGAGAGCGAGCGCGAGCGCGAGCTCGAGCGCTCGCTTCTGCCCATAGGCAAGCGTTCCGGCCGGTACGTCGCGATGCGTGATGAGACCCACCTGGTCGAGCAGATCGCCGGCGCGATCGTGGAACCTGGTCAGCACCCGATCCGACACCCAGAACCTGTGGCTCAGCTTTGTTGTGCTCAGCAACGCCAACTCCACATGCTGCTGCAGGGTCAGTTGCTCGAACAGATTGGTGATCTGGAACGAGCGGGCCACACCCAATCGCGCGATCCGTTCCGGCGACGACCCGGTGACCTCCTGCCCGCCCAATCTGATCTGGCCCCCGGTCGGCTTGAGGAACCCGGTCAGCAGGTTGAACAGCGTCGTCTTGCCGGCACCATTCGGCCCAACCAGCGCATGCACATCTCCCTCGGCGATGGCCAAGTCGACGTTGTCCACGGCAGTGAAGCCGCGGAAGGACTTACTCAACCCCGCGGTCGTGATCACCGCCCCGGCCCGTCCGCCCGCGTCACTTCGATTCATGGGGGGAACCTAGGGCCGCAACGCAGACCGTCCTATGTCCTAGCTGGCCACAGTGCGCGCCCTGTTTATGTGGCGCGCACACAGTTTCGCCCTGGTGCTGCGAATTGACAGCCTCATGGGAGCGGTTAAGTATCCTCGCACGCGCGGCGTGGCGACTTACGTCGCGGCGCCCAGGTCTCGCAGGCCACTGCCGAGGACGGGCGTAGCCGGCCGCGGCCTGAGCCGGTACCTGGCTGAGGTGCTCAGATTCGGATCGCCGCCCGAGCGGAGTTCCCTCAGGGGAATAGAAACGCTACAGATGGTGTTTCGTAAATCATCGGGCTTCAGCGTCTAGTCCCTGGGTGGACGACGCGAAGCCGTCACCGCCGCACTCTGGAAGGTAGAACCGATGAATGCTCGCTCAGTCGATCACCAGGCTGCCACGTCATCCAATGCGCTGTTGAACGTCAGCCGATACCGGCACCCCGTGGCGTTCTATGTCCTCGCCACGGCCATCCCGTGGGCTCTGTGGTTCACCACCGCCTGGCTCTCGCACCGGCCCGACACCAGCCGGCTCACCCTCGGCACCATGACCGGCCTCGCCTTGGCCGGTCTGGTCGCGCCCGTGCTCGTGGCGATCTGGTTCATCCGCAAGGACGGGCTCACCCGCGACGTCCGCACGCGTCTGGTGTCGCCGCCAGGCGCGCCGACCTGGATCTGGGGCGCGGCCCTGTTCCTGCTCCCCGTCTCCCTCCTCGTCGCCACCGCGATCTCCATCCCGTTCGGCTACGACATCTCCCAGTTCCGGCTCCGGGACAGCTTCTCGTTCACCGCGGGCCTGATGCCGGCCTGGATAGTCCTCCTCCTGGCGCCCGTCCTGGAGGAGCTTGCCTGGAAGACCTACGGCACGGACTCGCTCGCGTCCCGGATGAACGTCCTGTGGACATCCCTGGTGTTCGGTGTCGTGTGGGTCTTGTGGCATGTGCCGCTCGGCTTCATCAAGGGCTACTACCAGGCAGAGGTCGTGGACGAGGGCTGGATCCACAGCCTCAACTACGCCGTATCGCTGATCCCGTTCCTCATCCTGATGAACTGGCTGTACTACCGCGGTGGCCGCAGCGTCCTGGTCGCGATCGTCTTCCACCTCGCCGCCAACTTCGGCAACGAGCTCTTCAATACGCATCCGGACACCAAAGTGATCCAGACCGGCGTACTGCTCGTCCTGTCCATCGTCGTGATCTGGCGCGATCGCGCACTGTTCCTGACGCCCCCGAGCCGCCGCGCCTGACGCCGCTGCCGACCAAGGAATCAGATCTGGGTGGCCTGGAGGAGCAGCGCGTCAATCGTCGACGTCATCTGTCGTGGAAGCCTTTTTGTTGCTCGAGGTGCTCTGCTCGACCCCGGTCCTCACCGGCGTCGAGCAGGTTGTCCTTCGGCGCCCGGTTGTCCGGATACTCGGCCAGCGCGAGGTCCGCGTGGTGCAGGTCGAACGCCGGGCTCTCGGACCGGATCCGCGGCAGCCGGTCGAAGTTGTGCCGCGGCGGCGGCGAGCTGGTCGCCCACTCCAGCGAGCGACCCCAGCCCCAGGGGTCATCCACGCCCACCAGCGGCGCCTTGCGCGACTTCCAGACGTTGTAAAGGAACGGCAGCGTCGAGGCACCGAGGAGGAAGGCGCCGACGCTGGACACCTGATTCAGCGTGGTGAAGCCCTCGTTGGCGCCGTACGACGCGTAGCGCCGCGGCATGCCCTCGACACCGAGCCAGTGCTGCACCAGGAACGTGGTGTGGAAACCGATGAACAGCAGCCAGAAGTGCAGCTTCCCCAAGCGCTCATCCAGCATCCGGCCGGTGAACTTCGGCCACCAGAAGTAGAACCCGGCGAACATCGCGAACACAACGGTGCCGAACACGACGTAGTGGAAGTGCGCGACCACGAAATAGGTGTCTGTGACCTGATAGTCCAGGACCGGCGAGGCCAGGATGACCCCCGTCAGACCGCCGAACAGGAAGGTCGTCATAAAGCCGATCGACCAGAGCATCGGCGTCTCCAACGACACCGAACCACCCCAGATCGTGCCGATCCAGTTGAAGAACTTCACCCCGGTCGGCACCGCGATCAGGAACGACATGAACGAGAAGAACGGCAAGCTGACCGCGCCGGTGACGAACATGTGGTGCGCCCACACGGTGGCTGACAACGCCGCGATCGCGAGGGTTGCCCCGACCAGACCCATGTAGCCGAAGACCGGCTTGCGGCTGAACACCGGCAGGATCTCGGTCACGATGCCGAAGAACGGCAGCGCGATGATGTACACCTCGGGATGCCCGAAGAACCAGAACAGGTGCTGCCACAGCAATGGCCCACCGTTCGCGGCATCGAAGACGTGCGCTCCGAGCATCCGGTCTGCGGCGAGCATCAGCAGCGCGCCGGCCAGGATCGGGAAGGCGATCAGCACCAGGATCGACGTCACCAGGATGTTCCAGCAGAAGATCGGCATCCGGAACATCGTCATACCCGGCGCCCGCATGGTGATGATCGTCGTGACGAAGTTGACCGCACCCAGGATGGTGCCCAGACCGGCCATCCACAGGCCCATGATCCACAGATCACCGCCGATACCCGGCGAGCGCACGGCGTCGGACAGCGGCGCGTAACCGGTCCAGCCAAAGTCCGCTGCCCCTCCAGGGGTCAGAAACCCACTGAAGGCAATGAGCCCGCCGAACAGGAACAGCCAATAGCTGAACATGTTCAGCCGCGGGAACGCGACGTCCGGGGCGCCGATCTGGACCGGCATGATCACGTTCGCGAAGCCGACGAACAGCGGGGTCGCGAACAGCAGCAGCATGATCGTGCCGTGCATGGTGAAGAGCTGGTTGTAAACCTCCTCGTTCACGATCTGCAGGCCCGGTTCGGCGAGCTCGGCGCGGATGACCAGCGCCATCACACCGCCGATCAGGAAGAAGCCGAACGACGTGATCAGATACAGGTGCCCGATCAGCTTGTGATCGGTGCTGGTCAGCCACCGCACAACTGCCGTGCCAAGACGGCGCCGCGGAAAGGCGGATTCGGAGGGGCCGGCTCTGCCCGCCACTGACCACGGCCGGTCCTGATGGGCGCCGACATGCGTCAACTGCTCGTTCAGGGAATCGTCGCCGGTCTGGGTCGTTCCCACGGGCCGGCTCACCTCCTCGTCACAACGAATGGCGGCGGCGCGATCGCCCGTCGGCGCGGCCACACGAGCCAACGATGCCGCTCCCGTGTCAGTGCCAGGTAGGTGTTCCCCCGGCGAAGGTCACCCTCCGTTGTTGCCGGACATCGGCAAGCTGCTCAGGCCCTGGGCGACCATTCGCGGCCGGTCCGTGGTCAGGGCTCGATGAGGCCGGCCCGGATTGCGTAGCGGGCAAGCTCCAAACGGTCGCGGAGACCGAGTTTCTGGAGCATGTTCGCCCGGTGCCGCTCGACCGTCTTGATACTGATGAACAGGATCTCGGCGATCTCCTTGGAGGAATGCCCCTCGGCGACGAGCTTGAGGACCTCCTCCTCACGGGCGGTCAGGATCTGCTCCGGGATCGCCTGACCGAGCCGGACCCGGTTCAGGTAGTTGCGGATCAGCGCGTTCACCGCCCCCGGGTAGAGGAACGGCTCCCCACGCATCGCGGCATGGCAGGCCTCCACCAGATCACGGTCGGCCACGGACTTCAGCACGTAACCCGCCGCGCCGGCCCGCAGCGCCTGGAAGAAGTACTGCTCGTTGTCGTACATCGTCAGCATGAGAATCCGCAGGTCGGGATGGCGCGACGACAGTTCACGGGCGGCCTGCAGGCCGGTCATGCGCGGCATCGCGATATCGAGGATCGCCAGGTCGATCTCGGTGGTCCGGACCAGGTCCACGGCCTCCTTGCCATCGCCGGCTTCGGCGACCACCTGGAGGCCCGGTGTGCCGTCCAGGATCAGCCGGATGCCGCGTCGTACCAGGACATGATCATCGGCGAGCAGGATGCGGATCGCTTCCGGTGCGGCCATGTTCAGGCTCCGTTCCGGTCGAGCGGCACCGACAGGTTCACCTCGACACCACCTGTCGGCGAGACGCCGACCTCGAGTGTGGCGCCGACCAGCAGGGCACGCTCACGCATGCCACGGATTCCGGCTCCCTCGTGGGCCAGGCCGATGCCGCGGCCGTCGTCACGAATCCGCAGGCTCACAACGTCCGCACTGTGGCGCAGAGAGATCTCGACGCGAGCGGCCTCGGCGTGCCGGGCGACATTGGTCAGTCCCTCCTGCGCAACCCGGTAGATGACCAGTTCGGCCTGCTCGTCGAGCGCCGGCAGACCAGGCTGAAACTGATGCAGGATCGCGAGACCGGTGTGCGTGGACAGGTCGGTGACCAGCGCTGTCAACGCACTGACCAGCCCCAGATCTTCAAGCACACCGGGCCGCAGCCTGCGCGCCAGCCGCCGTACTTCGTCGAGGCTGTCGCGGGTCGTCTCCTCAGCATGGCGCAGGTCCGCACGCAGCTCGTCATCGTCCACGCGTTCTGCTGCGCGGATCAGTTCCAGCAGGACTGCGGTGAGGCTCTGGCCGACCTCGTCGTGGAGCTCCTGCGCGATCCGCCGGCGCTCCGCCTCCTGGGCGGACAGCGCTCGAGTGTTGCTCATGGCACGTTCAGCCTCCAACCGCGCGAGCATGTCGTTGAAGGCGGTGATCAACTGCGAGACACCACCCCGCCCGGCGACCGGCAGGCGCTGCCCGGGTCGTAGCAGGTCAACCGTGGCCATCCGGCGGCTCAGCCGGTCCAACGGAGCCAGCCCCACATGGAGCAGTACGGCGTTGGCGACCAACATCACGGCCAAGCCTCCCAGGAGCACCAGCGCCTCGGTGAACAGCACCGGAACAGACACTGTCACCGGGGCCCACAGCAACAAAGCTGTGGCGGCGGCAAGCACTAACGCGTTCAGCGCGAAAATGCGCCAGAACAAAGGCACCGCAGGCACCCCTTCCTTCGTCGCCGGAGATTGACTCGGCCGACGGGCAGCAGGTGGTGGGCTCGAAGGCAGTCGACGTGGCACGCAGTCCAGCTTGCCTCCTGGGTCGCCGCGGGTCGATCCGGCCTGACCCTCATCTGCCGACCGCTGCGTACAGCTCTCACCGCCCGCGAAATGGGTGTCAGGCTCGATGGTCAACGGTCGCAGCATCGCCGATGGTGGTGACAGAACCAAGTCACGAGCCTCAAGACGGGCGACGCAGGCAGCCGGCGTACGCGGGTGGACCTCCAGGGCGTACGCCGGCCTCCCGTTGCCGTCCCCTTGAAAGGATCCGATGTAGATGACCACCGACACGGGCCGCACCCAGCAACTCACCAAGCACGAAGCACGCCAGCGGCTGGCGCACGAGCGCAACTCCCGCCTCACCCAACTCAGGGCGATCGAGGAGTCCGCGCCGCACCCGGACAGCGGCCTGCAGGACGCCCAGACCGCCGCGATCCGGCGCGTGCTCGAAGAGATCGACGCTGCCGGAAGCCGGCTGGCGGACGGCTCCTACGGCACCTGCGTAGACTGCCAATCCGCCATTCCCGTCGAACGCCTCGAGATCCTGCCCTACGTACGCTTCTGCGTCGCCTGCCAGCAACGCGCCAGTTGACCACTCCACACCCTTCCAACGCAGGTGCTCGCGGATCGAATCCTGGACGAACGACCGGTGGCGCCGTTCTGCCGCCGAGCCGGCCTTCTGCAGGGCGGAAAAGCTGGCCCGCCAGGCCAGGCACAACGCGTCGTCGCCCAGTGCAGCCGCGCCGCACCTCACGGCCTACCGGATCTCGAGCACCTGTCGTTACGCCGGCATCGCAGGCCACGCAAAGCCAGGCCGACGATGCCCTCAGGGTTGCCACGCCGGGTCGGCACAACCTGTGGGTAGTCCGCCCCACTGTGGTTGTGCCAACCCGGCGGTCTCCGGCGTTCCAGCCAACGCCGATCCCGATGCTCTGGTCGTCAGGGCCGGTACGGCGTCGTCGGCCGCCGGCTCGGTGTTCTCCGGCACGCGGGCGCCACTCGACTTGGCGGCCTCGGGAGGAGTCGACCGTTCGAGGAAGCGGAGTAGTTCGACCGGGAACGGGAGCACCAGCGTCGAGTTCTTCTCGGCTGCGACCTCGACGACCGTCTGCAGCAGCCGCAACTGCAGCGCCGCCGGATGGTTCGACATCACCTCGGCCGCCTGCCCCAGCTTCTCCGACGCCTGCAACTCGCCGTCCGCGGTGATGATGCGTGCACGACGCTCGCGCTCCGCCTCGGCCTGACGCGACATCGACCGCTTCATCGCCTCCGGCAGTGCGACGTCCTTGATCTCCACGCGCTCGATGTGGACACCCCAGTCCACGGCAGGGCTGTCGATCATCAGCTCCATGCCCTCGTTGAGGCGCTCCCGGTTGGAGAGCAGATCATCGAGCTCGCTCTTGCCGATGATCGATCGCAGCGAGGTCTGCGCGACCTGACCGACCGCGGACATGTAGTCCTGGACATCGACGCCCGCGCGCACCGGATCGATCACCTTGAAGTACACGACGGCATCCACCCGGACCGTGACGTTGTCGCGAGTGATGCCGTCCTGCGCGGGGACCGGCATCGTGATGATCTGCATGTTGACCTTCTGCAGCCGGTCCACGATCGGCACCAGGAGCACCAAGCCGGGCCGGCGGACCGTCGGAAGGACCCGGCCGAACCGGTACACCACTCCCCGCTCGAACTGCCTGACCACCCGCATACTCGCCGCGATTCCGATCACGCCGACGACCAAGGCGACAAGCACCACATCTAGGACAATCATTTCTGCTCCGTAGGGAAGGACTCAACAGGTCGTCTGTGGCCGCCAGGCGTCGGCTCACCAGTTCGCCGGCGGATCGCTGGCCGGGAACGAATCTGCGCCCCAGATGTCCACGATGTCCGGCCGTTGTGATTCCTTGGCGTACTGACATGTCAGGCAAAGGCCGGCCATCGGGATAGCCTGCAGCCGGTCGACGGGGATTGCGCGACGACAACATTGACACACGCCGAACGAGCCGATCGTGAGGCGGAAGAGAGCGGCGTCGATCTCGGCCAGAACGGCTCTGGCGCCGGTCATCAGCGCGGCGGTCACCTCGGCCTGGCCGTCGTCGGCGACGCCTGCCGCTTCAAACGACAGGTCGGTGAGCTGGTCGAGACGAAATCGACGCTGCAACTCGAGCTCGCTGCGAAACCACTGCAGGTCGAGGGCAGCTCGGCCACGTGGTCTGCTGGGCGGCGCGGCCTCATCCAGATGACTCATCGAAACCTCCTCTGCACGACAGATCACTCAGCCGCGGACACCTACGGCCGGCTTCCGATTCGCACAAAGCCACCATCGCGCCGGGCGCGCGGACACGGTACGGGTCCGGTCGGCGAAGGTCGGATGCCGTGGTTGCCGGGTATCGGCAACCTCGCGGCGAACCCTGGCTTCTGTCGTGCTACGACATATTTTGGGACTGAGCGTTGCTGTGACGGCGCACCGGTCGAATGCGGCTGGGTAGGAGGGCTGGGTCTCGCCGATGCGCCGTCCGGCAAGGTTCGAGGCCGAGGTGACACGGCGCGCCCGGCACAAATGGGTGTCAGGCCCGATGGTCTGCGGCGAGGGCTTGGGCCATGGTGGTGGTACGACGCAGTCACCAACCCGACCAGCGTCCACTCAGCCGGCGTGTGCGATGCCTCCTTGGCGCACGCCGGCTGTCATCATCCCGGGGCAGTTCGAAAGGACTTCGATCCAGATGACCACGGGCAGGACCCAGCACCTCACCGGGCACGCCGCACGGATCCGGCGCGCTTCACACTTGGCGGCGGTCGGCAACCAACTGCTCGGCGACGCCGACCTTCGCAAGCTCCGTGCGACCCTGCAAGAGCACCGGCGGTTCCGGCTGCAGCAGCTGGGCGAGATCGCCGGAGGAAGCAGCCTGGGCGCCTCCGGGGCAGGCTCCACGCCGCACATCGAGGTCAGTCGCAAACTCGCAGTGGCAGCACGTGCGGCGCTTGAGGAAATCGAGGTAGCGCTGGCCAAAATGGACGCAGGGCGGTACGGCAGGTGCAGTCGATGCGGTCGTGCCATCAGCCTCCAACTCCTGTGGAGCTACCCGCAGGCTCCTTACTGCACCCCCTGCCACCGGGTCATGAGAGGAACGCAATGACCGCGCTCTCGCAGCTCGGAGCAGGGCGACGCAGTCGCGGCTCGTCCAGCCGCCGATGCCTCGCACTCGATCTCGGTAGTGCGCAGACCCATGCCTGGATGCCCGACCGCGGCCTGGTCCTGGACACGCCCACCATCACGCCCGCCGAACTCGGCTACCCCGTTCGTCGAGGCAGCATCGTCGATACCGTCGGCGCGAGCCGCATTCTCGCTCGCCTGATCAACAGCCGCGGGGCTCCCGGTGACCGCCCGGCGCTCGTCGTCATGACCATGCCAGTCCTGGCGACCGTCGCCGACCGACTTGCCGCGCTCACGGCGATCGACGTACTCCAGCCGGGCGCCGTACTGACCATCGAGAGTGTCAAGGCCGCTGCTTTCGGAGCCGGCGCCGACCTCGTCGAACCTCTCCTCGTCGTCGATCTCGGAGCCGACCTGACCGAGGTGGCAGTCCTGAGCAACGGCTCGCTGATCGAAGCACGTCGCGCTCCACTCGGCATCAGCGACTTTGGCAGGGGCAGTACGGGCGACGACCTCGCCACGTCCGTCGGCGACATGGTGACCGATCTTCTGCGCCGGGATTGCGGCCCCCAGGTGGTCGACGCACTTGACCGAGGTCCACTCCTCACCGGCGGCGGCGCTCTGCGCCCGGCCGTCACCTACCGAATCGCCAAACGACTGTCCGCTCCGATCCGAACAGCTCCGGCGCCGCACACCGCCGCCGTACGCGGCGCCTGCGCGGCCAGGCTCGCCGTGGACCGCCACCCGGCCTCGTAGGGCCCACTACCTGTATCAGAGATCGCCACATCCACGTCACCGGGACGTCGTTCGCTAGGAGGAGAGTCCGTGAGGGTGATGTCCAAGGCATTGACCTGTTTGGTGGTCCGGGCGAGCTCGGTGGCCAGCCGGCGTACGCTCAGCTCGACCGCGCACAGGTCGAGCTGCCATTCGAGCTGCTCCTCGTAGACCGCCGCCACTGCGTCCAGCTGGGCGGAGACCAGGGCAGGAGCCCAGCCGCGGGTCGCGGGATTGCGGCGGACGGGATCGTGGCGCAGCTCGAACACTTGGACCCCTGCCACGGCCCGGGACTGCAGGTCCGCGCCGATCCCGGTCGCCGCGACCAGAGCACCCGATCCGAGAGCCTCCGGGCCGCAGATCGCGGTCGCCTGATCGACACGCTGCCGGGCCTGGACCGCGAGACTCCGCAGCTGCTCCAGACCGTCCAGGAGCTCGGTGCGGTGCTGCCGGAACTCCCGCACCAGCGCTGTTCGCTTGTCCTTCAGCAGATCGCGGCCCTGAGCAACGAAGACCGCCCGCCGCCGGCGGTCGAGCAACTCACTTCGGGTGGCGATGAGGGACTCCATGACACTCCCGGATGCTTGAACGGGCACCTCTGACCTTGCCGCCAAACCGCCTCGCCGGGTAGTGACACCTTCGGCGAAGGTCGGAACGCCTTGCTTGCCGGGAACCGGCAAGAGGTGCGAGGTGGTGTTGCTCGAAGCAACAGTCGGCTGTGGACGCTGCTGAATCGGCTCGGGCGGCGCCGCTCGCCTCAGCGTTGGGTCGCGCGGGCCAGTTCCGTGGCGAATCCCTGTCGCCACGTCACATGCTGGGGGCGCCAGTCGAGGGTGTATCGGGCGGGCATGTTGTACGCGCCGCGCAGCTGGGTCATCCAAGCGACTCCCCAGCCGCCGGCGGCCAGTCGGGCCAGGGCCACGGGAACCTGTCTTGGGGCGGGCGCATCCAGCAGCTCGGCCAGAAAGGGCAGCCACTCGCGCACCGGGGCCGGCTCGTCGTCGACGATGTTCAGCGCGCCGGTGGCGGAACTGTCGAGCGCCGCGGCGACGGCCGCGGCCGCGTCGTCGACGTGGAGGAAGGAGAAGGTCCCGAAACCGGACCCGACGATGGGTAGCTTTCCTGCCTGGACCTGGCGTACCAACGACCCGTCGGGTGCGAACATCGTGCCCGGGCCGTAGAGCTGGCCCAGTCGCAACACAAGGCCGCCGGCTCGCTTGGTGCGCTCCTCGAGCTCTCGCAAAGCGCCGAGCACGGGCGCGAACTGACTTGGCGGGTTTCGCCACCACGGCGAAGCCTCCGTGGCAGGCACCCACCTGTGCGGGTCGTAGACGCAGGCCAGGCCCTGGGTGACGACGCGGTTGGCTCCTACGCGCGCCAGCATCCCGGAGTCCAGCGCATCGGCTCGAGCGACGTCGGCGCCGAGATCTTGGACCGCGATCGCGGTACTGGCCGAGCGGGCGAGGCCGACGACTTCGTGGCCCTTGAGGCTGAGCAGTGGCAGCAACCGTCGACCGATGACTCCAGTCGCTCCGGCGACGAAGACGCGCATGGTTCCTCCTGGATGGGTTTCGTCGTGGCTGCGCCTACGGACCGCCGGCATGAGCCAGTTCGGCGACGAACCCTTGCCACCACGAGCGGTACGTCGGGTTCCAGTCGAGGACGCGTTTGACGTTGGTGTTGTCGGCACCGCGCAGCTGTGTCATGAGGGCGATGCCCCAACTGCCGATGGCCAAGCGGGCCATCGGCAGCGGAAGATGCAGAGGCGGAGGCGCACCGACCAGTTCGGCCAGCACCGGAAGCCACTCGCGGATCTGCGCGGGCTGGTCGTCCACCACGTTCAGTGCACCGTCGACGGTGGTTTCGAGTGCGGCGATGATCGCGCTCGCGGCGTCATCGGTGTGGGTGAAGGAGAAGGTTCCGGTGCCCTGCCCGACGATCGGCACAGTGCGGTTCTGAACCTGGTCGACGAACGACCCACCGGGCGCGTAGATCGTGCCGGGGCCGTACAGGTGACCGAAGCGCAGGACGAGTCCGCCTGCTTCCGCCGTCAGGGCCTCCAGGCGCCGGAGGGCTTCGAGCACGGGACCGAATTCTCTCGGCGGGCGATGCCAGAAGGGCACGTCCTCAGTGGCCGGGCCGGCTCCGTTGGGTTCGTAGACCACGGCGGAGCCCTGGGTGATCACCCGCTTGGCGCCGGCTTGGGCCGCCGCATCCACGAGGTTGATGGTGCCCTGAGTGCGCAATCGGTTGGTCTGGGCGAATTCACGGGCCAGCCGCCTCGGGTTGATCCGCGCCGGGATGGTTGTGAGCAGGTGTACTACGGCGTCGGGCGCGGCCACCCGCACGGCGCGGCGCATGGCGGCGTGGTCCAAAGCGTCGGCTTGTACGACGTCGGCGCCCAGGCGCTCGAGGGCGACGGTGGCGGCCTGCGACCGTGCCAAACCGATGACCTCGTGGCCGGTCGAGAGGAGCTGAGGCACCAGACGGCGACCGATGACGCCAGTTGCTCCGGCGACGAACACACGCATGATTCCTCCTGGAGTCCCGGGCCGGCGATCAAGGCGCCGGGTCGGGACGGTTGTTCAGTTGATATGCCTGCTGCGCCGCACGCGGCACAGAGGAGTCCAGCCCGCCGCTGTCGGCGAGCTGCTGCAGCACCCGAACAGCGATGGCCGGCGCGTCGACACCGAGATGTCGACGGAGAGCGGCGCGGGTGTCGGACCGGCCGAATCCGTCGGTTCCCAGCGAGGTCCAGGCACCGGGGACGAACGGTGCGATCTGATCGGGGACAGCGCGCATCCAGTCCGACACGGCGACCACTGGACCGGGCGCGCCGCTCAGCCGGTTGGTGACGTAGGGGATTCGGGCCGGGGCGCCGGGGTGCGCGAGGTTCCACGCTTCGACGTCGAGTGCGTCGCGGCGTAGCTGGGTCCACGAGGTCACCGACCACACGTCCGCCTGGGTCCCCCAATCCGCCGCGAGCAGGCGTTGCGCCTCCAGGGCCCAGGGCAACGCGATGCCAGAGGCAAGGATCTGTGCTTTCGGTCCATCGACGTCCGGGGCGGCGGAGTAGCGGTGCATCCCGGCGAGGATTCCGTCGACGTCGACGTCGACGTCGCCCGGGGCGGGGGCGGGCGCGGCCGGCGGCGCCCCCCGGGGGGGGGGGGGGGGGCG
>NZ_JBFAHB010000116.1:0-20216 GCF_040653975.1 Kribbella sp. NPDC050820 | reverse complement strand
TGCATCGGCGTGCTGGAACGGAGGTCTCGATGCGGAGCATCGTGGCCTTCGGGCCAGTGCGGCGAGGTGCCGTGCCGAGTGCCGCGCAGTAGGCGGGGAATTGCCAGACACGACCTACACCTTTCCCTCGGTGCGTTCGTAGACGTCGGCCTCGAACTCCTCCAGCAGGCGTTCGCAGTCGGCGACCTTGGTGCGGGCCAGTTCCTTGCCGTCGGCATCCATCCAGTCGCGACCCTCGACCTTCGCCAGCCAGCGGCGCAGCTTCTCCAGGTCCTGGCGGATCTCCTCGGCCTCCTCGAACGTGTAGTTCTCCCGGAACCGCTCGAACTCGATCTCCTTGACGAACTTGGTGTCGCACTCCTCGACGATCTCGGCGTACTCCTTCGCGGACTGGCTCCGGAAGCCCTCCACGAACTGCGTCCGCGCGTCCTCGTCGACGTCGGTGAGGGTGAGGAACACACTCGACCCGCCGAGCTCGGCGACCCGCTCCCGCACCTTCTCCATCCCGGCCCGCAACTCGTCGCGGTCCGGCAGCACGCACACCGCCTGCTGGACGTAGAACCCGCCGAGCCGCTTCAGCTCCCGCCAGACCGCCACCCGCGCCCGCGACGAGTCGCTGGGCACCTTGTAGATCAGCAGCAGCCAGGCTTCGGAGCCGTTCACCGCAGCCTTGGTCCGTCGGGTCGTCGCCATGCCGCACAGGTTATCCGCTCCCCCGAGCGCGCAGACCTTCCACCAGTTGCGGTATCACCTCCCGCCAGTCCGCGACCAGCCCGACGTCACAGTGCGCGAAGACCTCCGCGGCCGGGTCGGTGTTGATGGCCAGCACGGTCCCGGCCCGGCTCGCGCCGGCCAGGTGGTTCAGGTTGCCGGACAGGCCGACGGCGAAGTACATCCGCGGCGCGACGCTCCGCCCGGTGATCCCGAGCTGGCGGCCGTGTGGCAGCCAGCCCTGGTCGGTCACCTTGCGGGTCGCGGCGAGCTCGGCGTTCAGCAGCAGGCGCATGGGTTCGAGCTCGGGGTAGGCGTCCGGCGAAACTCCCCGCCCGACCCCGATCACCACGTCGGCCCGATCCAGCGCGTCCCCTTCGTTTCCAGTACGACGCTCGGCCCGTCGTACTCCTGGATCGTCGGCGACGTGGAGGGTGTGCTCGTCGATCCGGCGGGCGGCTCGTGGGGTCCGCAGTGGCAGCAAGCCGGTCCGGATCGTTGCAATCTGCGGGGAGCCGTGGCTGACGATCTCAGCCAGGGTGCCGCCACCCGACGGCTTCAACCCGGACAGCCGGCCGCCGCTCACCCTGAGACTCACCAAGTCAGACATCAATCCGGCACCCGTAGCCACCGCCAACCGGGCCAGTACCTCCCGGTCCCAAGGCAGCGCGGCCCCCAGCACGGCCCACGTGTCGCGCCCAGCCATCCACTTCGCCAGGCCCTCCACCACCGGCCGAGGCTCATCCCCGCTGAGCGTCACAACACAGTCCGCACCCCACCGCACAAGCTCCCCGGTGCTCTCCGCCGTCCGCACCGCAGTCACAAACCCACCAACCTCAGCCGCCAACGCCGCCGCAGCCCCCAGCAACGCCTGGGTCCCAGCCTCGGGCCCAGACCCCACCAACACGACCACCTCACAGCAGCCTCGCGGCCCTGCGGGCCGCTCGCCGGGGGAAGTCACGGAGGCGCCACCGGTGGTGGCGGAGGTACAAGTGGTGGCGGATGTAGACGCGCCGGTGGGCGCCGGCCGGTGCTGGGCGCGGGGCGCCACCCCGACCGGGACCACCTCGGCGACCGCGTCCTGAACTGGCTCGGCTGCCGGGTCCGGGACTGGCTCGGCGGGGCGGGGCGGCTGGGGTTCGAAGCAGCCGCGGGACAGGAGTTCTGTTATGGCTCGGGTTACCTGGGTTTGGGGGCGGCCTCGGAAGATGATGGGGTCTCGGGTGAGGGGCGCTGGGTGGACGTTGGCGACCTTGGTGGGGCTGCCGGCGAGGCCCCAGCTGCCGGGGCCCAGGTCTGCGACCTTCACACCGCGGATGCTGTGGTCGGTGGACCAGGTTTCCGGGGGCGCCTTGCAGGGATCGCAGGAGCGCTCGGCGATGGCTACTACGGCGGGCAGTTGTACGGCGACCATCTCCGTGCCGGTGTCGTGCTGGACGGTGGTGTGGAGCGTGGTGCCGGAGGGTTCGAGAGTGAGGACGGGGCCGGTGAAGGGCAGGCCGAGCAGCTCGGCGAGCATCGCGCCAACTGCGCCAGTGCTGCCGTCGACGGAGCTGGCCCCAACCAGGATCAGGTCGGGACGTTCGTCGAGCACCGCGATGGTGGCAGCCAGCGCGCGAGCCGTGACCAGGCAGTCCGACCCGGCCAGCGCCGGATCACTGAGGTGTACGGCGTCATCGACACCCCACGCCAGCGCCTCACGCAGCACGTCAGCCGCCACCGGAGGCCCCATCGTGATCGCCGTGCTGCGACCACCCGACTCCCGCGCCAGCCGAACAGCCTGAGCAACCGCCCGGCGGCACCACGGATTCATCTCCGTGACCGCCCCGGCCCGCTCGAGCCGCCCATCCGCATCCAGGCGCCCACTGTGATCACCCTTGGGCACCTGCTTGATCAAAGCCGCGACACGCACCGGCCAACTCCCACCTGTCAGCGGACTCGTCGCGGGGAATCCAGGGTCTTCAGGACGGGGAGATGCCACGACTCCCTCCCTTCGGAAACTGGGACTGTCCGTCCCGGCTGTTTGGATGGCTTCCATGGCTCGGTTCCGACTGTCCCCGACTCCCACGCAGGAAACTGCGTTGCTGGAGCAGTGCCGCCATGCTCGGTACGTGTGGAACCTGGCCCTTGAGCAGTGGTCGATGTGGACCCGCGACAAAGGGCCAACGCCTCGGTACGTCGAGCAGGCTCGGCAACTCACCGACGCACGGGCCTCGTTCGGCTGGCTGCGGAGAGGGTCGCAAACCGTGCAGCAGCAGGCGCTGCGGGACTTCGACCAGGCCGTCAGGAACTTCCACGGCAGAACCCACCAGCGCCCGACATGGCGCAAATCCGGGCTGCACGAAGGCTTCCGCATCGTCGGCCGCCAGGCGTGCCGGGTGATGAAGCTGAACCGGAAGTGGGCCAAGGTCAACGTGCCCAAGGTCGGCTGGGTGCGTTTCCGGCTGTCGCGCCCTGTTCCCGACGCGAGGTCCTACCGGGTGACCCGCGATCGGGTAGGCCGATGGCACCTCGCGTTCGCCGCGATCCCGCCACCGATTCCCGCGCCCGGCACCACTGAGGTCGTCGGTGTGGATCGCGGCGTCACCGTCTCGGCCGCCCTCTCCACCGGAGAGCTCCTGACCTGTCCCGGTCTGTCCGGGACCGAATACTCCCGCATGAAAGACCTGCAACGCCGCCTGTCCAGGTGCCGTCGCGGTTCCAGCCGTGGCCGGCGATTGAAGGCTGCGATCGCGAAGCTGCAGGCCCGTGCCGGCGACCGGCGCAGAGACTGCGTGGAGAAGACCAGCACGGACCTTGCTCGTCGCTTCGAGACCATTCGCGTGGAGGACCTGCGGATCGCCCAGATGACCAGACGACCCAAGGCGAAGCCTGATCCGAACCGACCAGGTGGCTACCTGCCCAACCGTCGGCGCGCCAAGGCCGGACTCAACCGCGGCGTTCTGGCCAACGGCTGGGGCCTGCTCGTCAGACGTCTCGAAGAGAAGGCCGTGGGGCGAGTAGAAAAGGTCAGACCTGCGTACACGTCGCAGACCTGCAGCGTTTGCGGGCACTGCGCGCCGGACAACCGCGAGAGCCAAGCGGTCTTCCGGTGCACAGCCTGCGGACATCATGCGAACGCCGACGTGAACGCGGCGGTCAATATCGCGGCCGGACGGGCCGTCAGCGCACGCAGAGAGACGCCGGCACGGGTCTCGCCGAAGCGTGAACCTCAACACACTGCCTCCGGGTAGTAGTTGGAATCCCCGCCCCTTCGGGCGGGGAGGACGTCAAGACAATCCGGTACCTACTGCCAGGCCGATCACGAAGGTGACTGCGGCTGACAGGCCGCCCAGGAGTAGTTGGCGGCCGCCGCCGTACCAGAAGGGGCGGGCGGTGATCTTGCCGACGATGCCGCCGGTGACGACCAGGCCGAGTGCGCTGAGGAGCAGCGCCGGCCAGACGCTGATGGCGCCGAAGATGAACGGGAGCAAGGGGATCACGGCGCCGACCGCGAACGCGGCGAGCGACGAGCCGGCGGCCAGCCACGGGGACGGCAGGTCGTTGGGGTCGACGCCGAGCTCTTCGCGGACGTGGACGTCGAGCGCGACCAACGGATCGCTGGTCAGCTCACGAGCCACCTCCGCGGCGAGCTCGGGACGCAGGCCCTTCGCCTCGTACATCATGGCGAGCTCGCGCTCTTCCTCCTCGGGGTGGATCCGCAGCTCGCGCCGCTCCACCTCGATCTCGGCCTTCATCAGTTCGGTCTGCGACGAGACCGAGGTGAACTCACCGGACGCCATCGAGCAGGCGCCGGCGACCAGGCCGGCGAGTCCGGTGATGATCACGACCTTGCCGGACGCGCCACCGCCGACGACACCGGCGACGAGGGCGAAGTTCGACACCAGGCCGTCCATCACGCCGAAGGTCGCCGGCCGCAGCCAGCCTCCGGTGACGTCGCGGTGGGAGTGGTGGATCTCGGGGGGCTCTACTTCCGCTACTGACGCGGTCATTCAGAAGTTCCTTCCGCGGGTTAGGTGAGCGTAACCTTCGTTAAAATGCATCACCTGTTACATCAGTCTACCCGTTACTTTCCTGACCCGGCAACGGTCAGGCGCTGCAGCACGTAGGGCAGAACTCCGCCGTGGCGGTAGTAGTCGGCCTCCCGCGGGGTGTCGAGCCGGATCTTCAACCGGTACGACTTGCCGGCCGACGTCGCGGTCGCGAACCCCTCCGCGCCGAGCGAGATGTCGATCGGCTCCGCGCCGGTGAGGTCGTCGCCCTCGCCCGGCAGGAACTCGAGCGGCAGGATGCCGAGCCCGACCAGGTTCGACCGGTGGATCCGCTCGAAGGACTGCGCGAGCACCGCCCGCACCCCGAGCAGCGCCGGCCCCTTCGCAGCCCAGTCCCGCGACGATCCCGTCCCGTACTCCTTGCCTGCGACAACCACGATCGGCACCCCGGCCGCGCGGTACGCCTCGGCGGCAGCGAAGATCGACGTCAGTACGCCGTCCGGCCCGGGCGTCACAGGTCCTTCGGCGCCCTGGGCAAGCTGGTTGCGCAGCCGAACGTTGCCGAAGGCACCGCGCATCATCACCAGGTGGTTGCCTCGTCGCGACGCATAGGTGTTCAGCTGCGTCACCCCGAGCCCCTGGAGGTAGCGCCCGGCCACGCTGTCCGGCGGGATCGCACCCGCAGGCGAGATGTGATCCGTCGTCACCGAGTCCCCCAGCCGCACCAACGCGCGCGCTCCGGTCAACGGGCCTGGCGCGGGCGGCTGGTCGAAGTACGGCGGTCGCTGCAGGTACGTCGAGTCGCCCCAAGCAAACGTCTCCCCTGCGGGCGCAGCGAGCCGCCGCCACCGCTCGTCACCGGCGAACAAGTCGTCGTACACAGTGTTGAACAGCTCAGGCTTGAGCGTCTGACCGATCACCTCGTCGATGTCGGCCGGGCTCGGCCAGAGGTCGGCCAGGTAGATCGGCTGACCGCGGTCGTCGACCCCGAGTGGTTCGGTGAGCAGGTCGATGTCCATCCGGCCGGCCAGCGCGTAAGCGATCACGAGTGGCGGTGACGCGAGGTAGTTGAGCCGCACGTCCGGCTGGATCCGCCCCTCGAAGTTCCGGTTGCCGGAGAGCACGGCCGCGACGGTCAGATCCTGCTCGCGGACCGCCTGTCCCACTTCGTCAATCAGTGCACCTGACGCGCCGATACACGTCATGCAGCCGAAGCCGGCCAGGTGGAACCCGAGCTTCTCCAGGTGCGGCGTGAGTCCCGCATCGCCGAGGTAGTCCATCACCACCCGCGACCCCGGGGACAGCGTCGTCTTCACCCACGGCTTGCTGGTGAGACCACGCTCGACCGCGTTGCGGGCAAGCAGTCCGGCCGCGACCATCACCGCCGGATTGGACGTGTTCGTGCAGGAGGTGATCGCAGCAACAACCACAGCGCCGTGCCCGACCGCCCATCCCCCGGCGGCCGCCGGGGCGCTGGGGGTTCGCGGACCTGGCGGCAGCTCTTCCTCGACGGACCGCTTCGCCTCAGCAAGCGACGTGCGCTGCTGCGGTCGGCGGGGCCCGGCGATCGACGGGACCACACGACTCAGGTCGACGTCGACGTACTCGTCGTACAAGAGCTCCGCCGACGGCTCGTGCCACAACCCCTGCTCCCGCGCGTACTCCTCGACCAGGCCGACCTTCTCAGCGGTCCGTCCCGTGAAGAGCAGATAGTCCAGCGTGCGCTGGTCGATCGGGAAGTACGCCGCAGTCGAGCCGAACTCCGGGCTCATGTTCGCGATCGTCGCCCGATCCGGCACCGGAAGCTCGGCCAGCGCCGGCCCACCGAACTCGACCAGCTTCCCGACCACACCGTGCGCCCGCAACGTCTCGGTGATCGTCAGCACCAGGTCGGTCGCCGTCGTCCCGACCGGAAGCGAACCACTCAGCCGTACGCCGACCACCTTCGGCAGCACCATCGACACCGACTGCCCGAGCATTGCCGCCTCGGCCTCGATCCCGCCGATCCCCCAGCCGAGCACGCCGAGCCCGTTGACCATCGTGGTGTGCGAGTCCGTGCCCAGGCACAGATCCGGGAACAGCCAGCCGTCGCGTTCCTCGACCACTCGGGCCAGGTGCTCCAGGTTGATCTGATGCATGATCCCGGCGCCCGGCGGCACCACCTTCAGCTGCCGGAACGTCTGCTGTCCCCAGCGCAGGAACCGGAACCGCTCGGCGTTGCGCTCGTACTCCAGCGCCACGTTCACCTGCATCGCGTCCGGCCGTCCGAAGACGTCCGCGATCACCGAGTGGTCGACCACCAGCTCGGCCGGGATCACCGGGTCGACCAGCGCCGGATTCTTGCCCTGGGCCACCATCGCCTCGCGCATCGCGGCCAGGTCGACGAGCACGGGTACGCCGTTCGTGTCGTGCAGGAACACCCGCGACGGGTGCACCTCCAGCTCGCCGGCCGCGCCGGGCATCCAGTCCCGCAGTACGTCGCTCGCCGTGCCATGCCGGAGCGCGTTCTCGAGCATGATGCGCAAGGTGCGCGGCAGGTGGTCCGGCGCGATCCCTCGCAGCGGCTGGATGCGGTGCCCGTTCACGTCAGCTCGTTGATCGACGCGACGACCGCGTCGGTGAACTCGGCTGTTCCCGCCGTGCCGCCGAGGTCCGCCGTACGGACGCCACTCGCGACGGCCGCGCGGAGACCTTCATCAACCAGTACGGCGGCCCGCCGGGAGCCGAGCCAGTCGAGCAGCATCGCGCCGGACGCGATCATCGCAGTCGGGTTGGCCAGGTTGCGGCCGGCGATGTCGGGCGCCGAGCCGTGCGCGGCCTGCGCCATCGCGCGCTGGTGGGACGCGTTGATCGACGGCGCGATCCCGAGCGACCCAGCCAGCTCGCCGGCCAGGTCGGACAGGATGTCGCCGAACATGTTCTCGGTGACGAGCACGTCGAAGTCGGCGCCGTGCCGGACGAGGTGAACGGTCATCGCGTCGATGTGGAAGTCGTCGACCCGCACCTCGGGATAGTCGGCAGCGATCTCGCGGCAGATGTCGCGGAAGAAGCCGGTGGTCAGCCGCAACACGTTCGCCTTGTGCACGATCGTCAGGTGTTTGCGGCGCCGCATCGCGAGCTCGAAGGCCTGCCGTGCGATCCGCTCGATCGCGGGCCGCGTGAAGATTCCCATCGCGATCGCCACGTCGGCGGTCGGCATGTACTCACCGGTGCCGCGGTACGTGCTGCGGTCGGCGTAGAAGCCCTCGGTGTTCTCCCGGACGACGACCAGGTCGAGCCCCGGCACCAGCGCCGGCGTCCCCTCGAAGGCCTCCGCCGGGCGGATGTTCGCGAACAGGTCGTAGTGCTTGCGCAGGAACCCGCTCGGGTTCAGCTGAACGCGGTGCTCCTCCGGGTACGACGCGCTGTCGTGCGGACCGAGGAGCCAGCCGTCGAGCCGCTCGAGTGTCTCCAGCGTGATCGGCGGCAGCGCGCTGCCGTGCGTCTCGATCGCCTCGGCGCCGACCGGGAGCGGGACCCACTCGATCGGCGCACCACCGGCAGCAGCCACGGCGGCGTCGAGGACCTGGACGGTCGCGGGCACGATCTCCGGCCCGATGCCGTCACCGGACAACACTCCCAGCCTGTACTCGTCTGCCATGGCCACGAGTGTGAGTCGTTATAACCTTCTGCGTCAACCTCCCGCCGAGATCGTCTCGAAGCCTGGTCTTGAGGTAATCTCTGCCGTGACGCTGTTATAACCGTGGAGGTGCGCGCCCGTGACCGAGGCGAAGCTGGCGACCAAGGCCGAGACCGCGTACGAGCTCGTCCGCGCGCAACTCCTGCGTGGCGACCTCGTCCCGGGCGCCGTCATCCAGCAGGCCGCGCTCGCCCGTGAGCTCGGCATCAGCACCACGCCTCTACGCGAAGCACTGCGCCGGTTGATGACCGAGGGCCTCGTCGAGCTGGACGCACATCGGGACGCCCGCGTCACCCGGCTGACCGCGGAGGAGGCGCGCGACCTGATCGAGATCCGGCGTTCGCTGGACCCGCTGGCGGCCGGCCTCGCGGCGGAGCGCCGTACCCGGCAGGATCTCGAGCTGATCCGGCAGACGGCGGACGAGCTGCTGCCGTTGCACAGCGACCCCGGGCCGGCCGAGCTGGCGACCCATCGGCGCTTCCACGTCGCGATCTACACCGCGTCGCACAACCAGTTGCTGGTCCAGACCCTGGACGGGTTGTGGGACAAGGCGGACCGGTACCGCAGGCTTGCTCTCGAGGACGGCCGGACCGAGGAGGACCTGGACCGCACCCACGCCGAGCACCTCGCACTGGTCGGCGCGATCGCGGCCGGGGACGCCAAGACGGCCGCCGCGGTCATGCTCGCCCACGTCGACGCCAGCCTCGGTGCGCGCGCGGTCGCCCGCCTCACGTCCGCCGCCGCACAACCCGTCGCCCGGTCACTCCGGGGCATCCGAGGAGGACGAACATGAGTGACGCCTTGTGGTCCGGGTACCAGCACCGCGAGGCCGACGCGGACGGCTGGACGACGTACTGGCGGCTGGACCCGCGCGGTCGCGACTTCCGGATGATCGACTGGACCGGGTCCCCGGATCGCCCCGGTCACCGGCTGTGGGAGCGCGCCGCGACACCCGCCGGCGTCCGGGCCTCCTGGCGTACGGCGGCCTCCTCGGTCAGCCTGGAGATCCGCGCGAGCCTCGGCATCTACTCGGTGCTCGGCCCGCTCGACGTGCTGGTCGACGGCGAACTGCACCAGCGCCTCGAGGTCCGGGACGGCGAGCAGCGCCTGGTGGCCGACCTGCCGGGCCGTCCGGTCGAGGTCGAGCTCTGGCTCCCGCACTCAGGTGTGATCGCGGTCCGAGGCCTCACCTTCGACAGCGCGGCCGAGCCCCTCGCGCCGACCGGACCGCGGTGGGTCACCTACGGCAGCTCGATCACGCAGTGCACGGGCGCCTTCGGACCGTCGGAGACCTGGCCCGCGGTGGTCGCGCGCAAGCACGGCTGGGACCTGGTCGCGCTCGGGTTCGCCGGCGAGTGCCATCTCGATCCGATCGCGGCGCGGACGATCCGGGACATCCCTGCACGGCTGATCTCGCTGTGCCTCGGCATCAACATCTACGGCGGCGAGACCTACAGCGGCCGCACATTGCCCGGCCAGGTCCAGGCCTTCGTGGCGACCGTCCGCGACGGCCATCCGAAGACGCCGATCGTCGTGATCACGCCGCTCGTCGCCCCACACCTCGAAGGCAAACCCAATGCGGTCGGGCTCACGCTGGACGACGTACGCGCTTGTGTGGAGCTCGGCGCCCAGACGGATCCGGCGGTTCAGATCATCGACGGGCGCACGATCCTCACCGCGGACGAAGCGCTGGCGTTGTACGTCGACGACGTACACCCGGGTCCGGAGGGCTACCGCCTGATCGGCCAGCGGCTCGCTGCGTTGCTCACGCTGGACGCCTGAGCACCAGCGTCGCGCGGACGCCGCCGGCCGGTGACTCGCCGAGGGTCAGCGTGCCGCCGTGGCGTACGGCGATCTCGCGCGCGATCGCGAGTCCCAGCCCGACGCCGCCCGCGTCCCGGCTGCGCGACTCGTCCAGCCGGGTGAACCGCTCGAACACCCACTCCCGGTCGGCCTCCGGAATCCCTGGCCCATCGTCGTCGACCTGCAGCACGGCCTCGGTAGGCGCTCCGAGGATGCGTACGACGACCTGCCCGGCCGCATGCTGGGTCGCATTGTCGACCAGGTTGCGTACCAGGCGATCCAAATGCTGTTCGTTGCCCAGCACCGGTGCCTCCTCGATGGACTCAAGCACGAGTGCCGGACCCTCGTCGTCGAGCCGCCTGGCCAGGTGCCGACGTACTAGCTCAGCCAGGTCGACGGTCGTTTTGGGTACGTCTGCTTGCGCGTCCAGGCGGGCGACCAGCAGGAGGTCGTCGGCCAGCTCCTGCAGGCGGCGCGTCTCGTCGGCGGCGGTCCGCACCACCTGCTGCCAGTCCGCGCGATCCGGGTGCTCGGCGGCCACTTCGAGCGTCGCCCGCAGACTGGCGATCGGGCTGCGCAACTCGTGGGCGGCGTCCGCGACGAACCCGCGCTGCCGGTCCGCCGCGGACTCCAACCTCCCCAACGTGTCGTTCAACGTCGACGCCAACCGGGCCACCACGTCCCGCGTCCCCGGCACCGGCACCCGCTCGTGCAGGTTCCGCTCACTGATCGCCGCCGCCCTCCCCCGCATCCGCTCCACCGGCCGCAACGCCGCCCGCGTCGCGACGTACGCCCCGACCATGATCAGCAACACCCCCGCCGGCAACGCCCACCGCAACACCCGGTCGACCTCCCCCACCGCATCCTCAGCCTCGAACGGCAGCACGAACACCGCGATCGACGTGGTCGGTGCGTCGCCTTCGACCCGCCTGGCATGCTGCAGCAGGAAGGCCGTCGGGTCGTACCTGCGGAAGACCTTGATGCGCCGGCCCGCCAGCCGTTTCGCGTACTCACAGCGTTTGTGGTCCTCGAGCCGGAGCCCGACGCAGCCGTCCCGGCTCGGGTCGTACTCGCCGAAAGTGACCTCCAGGCTGTCCATCTCGAAGGTGTCCCGGCGCGGCGGAACCGGTGCGACCGAGCCGGTCTGTTGATAGGCGCGCAGCTCACCGGTCGACTCGATGATCCGGCCCGAACTGTCGACGATCTCGTAGGTCGGGTGGAGCATGAAGCCGTTGGCCTGATCCGTCAGGGTCCGATTCGTCCACGCGTTGTTGAAGATCCGGAACCTGGCCTCCTCCGCGACGCGCTCGGTCACGCGGTACCGCGACTCGTAGACCTCGTGCCGGAGCCAGAAGGCGAAGCCGGCGGCGAGCAAGGTGCCGATCAGGCCGGCGACCACGGTGACGCGGGCTGCTGTCGAGAGGCGGTTACGCATGGCGGCCGGTCAGGCGGTAGCCCATGCCTCGGACGGTTTGCAGGGAGCGGCGGCCGAAGGGGTGGTCGATCTTGCGGCGCAGGGCGCTGACGTGGACCTCGACCACATTGACCTCGCCGTCGTAGTTGGCGTCCCAGACCTGTTCGAGGATCTCCCGCTTCGTCACCACCACGTCCCGCCGCCGGGCCAGGCACTCCAGTACGGCGAACTCGCGCGCGGTCAGCTCGATCGACCGGTCACCCCGCCGGCAGGACCGGGCCGCCGGGTCGATCACCAGGTCGCCGATCTCGAGCGGAGTCGCCGGCGCACCACCCCGGCGGAGCAACGCTCGCAGTCGCGCGACCAGAACGACGTACGAGAACGGCTTGGTGAGGTAGTCGTCCGCGCCGGTGTCGAGTCCTTCGGCTTCGTCGTACTCGCCGTCCTTCGCGGTCAGCATCATGATCGGGGTGGTGTTGCCGGTCTGCCGGAGCGTCTCGCACACCTTGTAGCCGTTCAGGCCGGGCAGCATCACGTCGAGAATGATCGCGGCGTACTCGTTCTCCTCGGCCGCCCAGAGCGCCTCGGGTCCGCTGTGGACGACGTCGACGACGAAGCCGTGAGACTCCAGCCCCCACCTCACCGCCGCCGCGAGTCGCCGCTCGTCCTCCACCATCAGTAGTCGCACGGCACGAGGGTTGCACGCGACTCAGGCCACCCTGAAGAACACTTCAGGAAGCTTCAGGCTCGGTCGGCTCGAACGACGTCCTCGACCCGACCGGATTCACCGCGCGGTCAGCGCACTCACTCAGCGGGGCTGAGGCTGGTGCCCAGCGCCTGCCAGTCGAGCACCGGAGCGGCCAGCGAGCTGATCGTCGCCAGCAGCCCGAGCCGCGCGGCCCGCAGGTCCGGGTCCTCGGCCATCACCAGGATCTCGTCGAAGAACGTGGTGACCGGCTCGACCAGGACCGACGCTGCGGTGGCGAAGTCGGCCAGCGCGGTCGGCGCCTGGCCGACCTTCTGCACTGCCTCGTGCAGGACGACCTCAGCCGGCTCCGTGAGCTTGCCCGCGTCGTACGACGCCTCCGTGCCCTCCGGGACGATCCGGCGCACCCGCTGCAGGACGGCGACCAGGTCGGCGAAGTCCGTGCTGGTGACCAACTCCTGCAGCGCGGCCAATGTCTCGTCCGCGACCGCCGGAGCCGTTGCCAGCGGCAACACCGCGGCCACCTGGTGGTGGTCGTCGCCGCGATCGATCAGCTGCTGCTCGTACCGCCGCACGGTGAACTCGGCGACCTCGTCGAGCGAGTCCGCCGGCACGTCGATGCCCTGGGCACCGATCTCCGCGGCGGCGGCCTGCAGACCGGTGGCGAGGGTGATCGCCTTCAGCTCCGGGTGCTCGCGCAGGATCGCGACCACACCGGCGGCCGCACGCCGCAGCGCGAACGGGTCGGAGCTACCGGTCGGCTTCGCGCCGATGCCGAACAGGCCGGCCAGCAGGTCGAACCGGTCGGCCAGCGCGAGCAGCGCACCCGGCGTGGTCGACGGCACCGGGTCACCGGCGGAGCGCGGCAGCTCCATGTCGTAGAGCGCCTGCGCCACGGCCTCGGTCTCACCAGCGCGCTGCGCGTACTCGCGGGCCATCGTGCCGGCCAGGCTGGTCAGCTCCACGACCATCTGCGAGCCGAGGTCGAACTTCGCCAGCTCGGCTGCCCGCTGCAGCGTGGTCAGGTCGTCGCCGTCCAGCCCCACGACCGCGGCCAGCGAGGTCGCGATCCGGCCGATCCGGGACGCGCGGTCGGCCATCGAGCCGAGCCGCTCCTCGAAGGCCAGCTTCTCCAGCTCGCCCTTCATCGTCTCCAGCGGCGTCTCCAGGTCGGCCCGCCAGAAGAACGCGGCGTCCTCGTAGCGCGCCCGCAGCACCGCCTCATTGCCACCGCGGACGACGTCCTCGTCGACCGAACCGTTGGCGACGGCAACGAAGTACGGCAGCAGCTTGCCGTCGCCGTCCCGCACCGGCAGGTACCGCTGGTGCTTGCGCATCACGGTGGTCAGGATCTCGCCCGGCAGGGTCAGGTAGTCGGCGGAGAATCCGCCCAGGATCGCGGTCGGCTCCTCGACCAGGTTGACGATCTGGTCGATCAGCGCGGACTCACCCTCGACGTCGATCACGCCGCCGACGCCCTTGGCCAGCTCCTGCGCGGCCTCGACGATCTGGGACCGGCGACGAGCCGGGTCGGCCTCGATGCCGTGGATCCGGAGCAGGTCCAGGTACCCCTCGGCGGCCGCGATCTCCACCTGCGGCTGCGCCGCGGTCCGGTGCACTCGCGTCGTCCGGCCGGCGGCCAGCGACGACACCGAGACGGGCACCACCTGGTCGCCGAGCAACGCGACCAGCCAGCGGACCGGCCGGGTGAACGACAGCTTGGCGTCGTTCCACCGCATGTTCTTGTCCGAGCGCAGGCCGCTGACGATCTCGCTCAGCACGCCACTCAGCACCTCGGCCGCGCCGCGACCCGGGTCGGGCTTGGTCACCGCGACGTACTCGACGCCGTCGACGTCCAGGTCGTGCAGCTCGCTGACGTCGACACCCTGGCCGCGGGCGAATCCTTCGGCGGCCTTGGTGACGTTGCCGTCGGCGTCGTACGCAGCCGACTTCCGCGGGCCGCGGACCACCCGCTCCGCGTCCGGCTCACCGGACTGGACGCTCGTCACGAACGCAACCACCCGGCGAGGCGTCGCGTACGCCGTGATGTCGCCGTGGCGCAGCCGGGTCGCGGCCAGCTTCTCGGTCAGCGCGGTCCGGACCGCCTCGGCGGTCTTGGTGACCTCCGACGGCGGCATCTCCTCGGTGCCGATCTCGAACGTCAGCTGACGCGTCCCGGTGCTGACCGGGAACTCGGTCGGCTCCGGCGCCGCCGCGGGCAGCTCGGCGATCCCCAGCGGGTGCTCGAGCTCGGTACGGCGCTCGGCCCACAGCTGAGCCACCTCACGGGCCAGCCCACGCATCCGGCCGAAGGCCTTGGCGCGCTCCGTCGTACTCACCGCGCCGCGGGCGTCGAGCACGTTGAAGGTGTGCGAGCAGCGCAGCACCATCACGTGCGCGGGCACCGGCAGCCGCGCGTCGAGCATCCGGCGGGCCTCGCTCGCGTACTCCTCGAACAGCCGCTTCTGGCTCTCGACGTCGGCGTCGTCGAGGTAGTACCGGCTCATCTCGTACTCGGCCTGGCCGAACGCCTCGCCGTACGAGATGCCGGGGGCGTAGTCGATGTCCTTGAAGTGCGAGACGCCCTGCAGCGCCATCATGATCCGCTCGATGCCGTAGGTGATCTCCACCGACACCGGGTCCAGCGTCATCCCGCCGGCCTGCTGGAAGTAGGTGAACTGGGTGATCTCCAGGCCGTCCAGCCAGACCTCCCAGCCCAGCCCCCAGGAGCCGGTCGCCGGGTTGGCCCAGTTGTCCTCGACGAACCGGACGTCGTGCGCGTCGATGTCGATCCCGAGCGCGGTCAGGCTGTTCAGGAACAGCTCCTGCGGGTTGCCCGGGTCCGGCTTGAGCACCACCTGGAACTGGGTGTGCGTCTGCAGGCGGTTCGGGTTCTCGCCGTACCGGCTGTCGTCGGGCCGGACACTCGGCTCGACGTAGGCGACCCGCCACGGCTCGGGACCGAGCACCCGCAGGATCGTCGCCGGGTTCAGCGTTCCGGCGCCGACCTCGGTGTTGAACGGCTGCACGACCATGCACCCGCGGTCGGTCCAGTACTTCGTCAGCGCCAGCAGCGCGTCCTGCATGGTGAGCACAACAAACCTCAAGCGTTCTTCCGAGGGGTATCGGGAGGAAGTCTATTCGGCCCCCGCCGACGGCGAGTGGCCGGACTACTATCGGCGCGTGACGGTTGTGGAGGCTCATGGGGCCGTTGACGCGGTCTGGCGGATCGAGTCGGCCCGGATCATCGCCGGGGTGGCCCGGATCGTGCGGGACGTCGGCCTGGCCGAGGAGCTGGCCCAGGACGCGCTGGTGGCGGCGCTGGAGCAGTGGCCGGAGTCCGGTGTGCCGAACAACCCCGGCGCCTGGCTGATGGCGATCGCCAAGCGGCGCGCGATCGACCTGATCCGGCGCAAGGAGACCTACCAGCGCAAGCTCGCCGAGATGGGCCACGAGCTCGAGATCGACAGCAATGGAGTGGAGGACAGCGTCGAAGACCAGGTCGAGGCGATCCTCGAGGACCACATCGAAGACGACCTGCTCCGGCTGGTGTTCACCGCCTGCCACCCGGTGCTGACCATGGACGCCCGGGTGACGCTGACGCTGAAGCTGCTCGGCGGCCTGAAGACCGACGAGATCGCCCGCGCGTTCCTCGCGCCGGAGGCGACGATCGCCCAGCGGATCGTCCGGGCCAAGCGCAACCTGGCCAAGGCGGGCGTCGAGTTCGAGGTGCCGTCCGGTGACGACCTGCTCGAGCGGCTCACGTCCGTGCTCGAGGTCGTCTACCTGATCTACAACGAGGGCTACTCGGCGACCGCGGGTGACGACTGGATGCGGCCGGCGCTCTGCAACGAGGCGATGCGCCTCGGGCGGCTGCTGGCCGAGCTGATGCCGCAGGAGCCCGAGGTCCACGGCCTGCTCGCGCTGATGGAGCTCCAGTCCTCGCGCGCCAACGCCCGGATCGGCCCGGACGGCGAACCCGTCCTGCTGCTCGACCAGGACCGCCGGCGCTGGGACCGCCTGCTGATCCGCCGCGGTCTCGAAGGACTCGACCGGGCCTGGGCGCTGGACAAACCGCCCGGGCCGTACCTGCTGCAGGCCGCAATCGCCGCCTGCCACGCCCGCGCGGCCGACCCCGACGACACCGACTGGGCACGGATCGCCGGCCTGTACGCCGTACTCGCGCAGGTCACTCCGTCACCGGTGGTCGAGCTGAACCAGGCGGTCGCGATCTCGATGGCGTTCGGCCCCGAGCGCGGGCTCGAGGCCGTCGACGCGCTCGCGGACGAGCCGTCACTGAAGGACTACCACCTGCTGCCGAGTGTGCGCGGCGACCTCCTCTTCAAACTCGGCCGGCTCGACGAGGCCCGAGCCGAGTTCGAGAAGGCCGCCGCACTCACTCGCAACGAACGCGAACGCACGCTCCTGCTGGAACGCGCCGCGGCCTGCTGACTACTTGGAGCAGGTGTAGACGGCGGCGTTGTCGAGCCACCAGTTCGCCGGGATCAGGTCGGCGAAGTCCTTGCCGTGCTCGGTCCAGCGGAACTTGAGCTGCTTGCCCTGGAACTCGGTCAGGTCCAGCCGGCTGGTCTCCCAGCCGCCCGAGTTGCCGTGCCAGGCAGCCGGCTCGTCGGCGAAGTTCTCGTCGACGGTCGGGCCGTTGACCCAGCTCAGCCCCGCGCTGTCCTTCCAGGTCGCGCCACCGTTGTCGGAGTACTCCAGGGTGGCGGCGCCGGTGCGGACGCCGAAGATGACGAACACGTTGTAGAAGTTGTACGCGTGCGTGAAGCGCAGGTACGTCTTCGCCTTCTTGATCTTCGTCCCGTTCGCGGTCTGCAGGCTGATCGAGCCCTCCGGGTCGGTCGCCACGCCGAGCATCGAGTCGTCGCCGTCGAGGGAGTACGACGTGTCGACCAGCGAACCGTCCAGGCCCTCGGCCTTGCCCAGCACCCAGCCCTCGTCCCGGACCACCTTGCCGTCGGGGTACTCGGCGAAGCTGGTCCTGAACAGGTTCTTGGCCTTCGCACCGTTGGTGTCACAGACCGGCGCCTGAGCCGGCTTGCCGATCGTCGGCTCGAAGTCCATCTCGGTGGCCTTGACGGCCAGTTCGACCTCGGCGCAGTCGGCCTTGGTCATACCCGACTTCCTCTTCTTGGCGAGCTTGGCGCAGGTCGCCCGCAGCCCCTCGGCCAGGTCGCCGTAGTCGGCGCCGGTGGTGAGCACCTTCTGGGTCTCGTGCCACAGCACCTCGGAGCGGGCCAGGCCGATGCCGAGCAGCTTCTGGCCGTTGAACGCGCCGCCGTCCGCGATCAGGTACGCCGCCTTGTTCGCCACTCCGGAGTTGCTGTGCACGCCACCGTTGTCCTGGAAGAACGTGTCGTCGAACCACTTCGCGCTGCGCATCCGGTCCGGATCGTTGTACCGGGTCGGGTCGGACATGCTCCGGATCACGCCCAGGCTGGAGCCCTCGCCGATCTGCCAGCGGTTCGCCGGGATGTCGTCGGCCGACCCGTTGGTCAGGTCGACGAACTCGCCCAGGATGTCGGAGAACGCCTCGTTGATCGCGCCCGCCTCCCACAGGTAGGCCAGGCCGGAGGTGTGCTGGGTGACGCCGTGGGTCAGCTCGTGGCCGGTCACGTCGGCGGTGCTCACGCCCTCGCCGAAGGCCATCTGCTCGCCGTTCCAGAACGCGTTCGCGAACGGGCAGCCGCCCTCGACGCACACCCGGACGGTGCCGCGCAGCGCCTTGCCGAGGCCGTCGCCGTAGTCCACGCCGATCAGCTCGGTCAGGTCGGTGCCGAGCGCGGCGTAGGTGTCCGAGGTGTCGCCGAAGAACTCGAACACCTGGTTGACGTCGGTGACGGTCGACGGCGGACCGCCCTCGACCCGGGTCGGCTGGAACACCGTGCCGCAGCGAACGTCCTCGTAACCGGTCTCGATGATCGCCCGGTTCGCGTCGCAGACGACGCGGTTGATGTTCTCGTTCAGGTTCCAGGCGAGCAGCGCCTTGCCGGCCGAGGCGTGCACCATCGCCTGCCAACGCACGTCACCAGGGCCGTGGACCTCGAACATGTAGACCGGGATGGCGACCGAACCGGGCTGGCGGGACATCAGGCCGAGGTCGAACCAGCGCGGACCGATCAACTCGGACGACAGCTTGCCGGCGTCGACTTTCGCCCGCTGCGCCACAGCCTGTACGGCGGAACCCGTGGCGGCCGCCTTGGCCGCGTCCACCTTGTCGGCGGCGGGGAAAGTGCCGTACGTGGCCAGGGTGACCTCGCCGTTGGCGGACTCGAGCGAGCCGGCCTTGTCGAGGTTGGTGACGATCTCGCCGCCGTACACCGGGACGCCGTCGACGGTCTGCTGGAAGCGGGTCTGCGAGCCGTACTCGGTCAGCGTGCTGGTGGCGGCGACCAGGTCCGCGGGGCGGGCGCCGAAGTACGGCGCGACCGTGGCGACCTGGGCCTTGGCGACCGCCAGCGAGTCGGGCTTGCTGGTCGCCGACCGGGCGGCCTTCGACGCCACCGACGCCGGCGCCTTCAGCGGGGTCGCGGGCCGGATCGAGTGCGCGCGGCCGAGCGAGTCGCGCTTGGCGACCAGGCCGGCGCCACCGCCCGCCGGGCCGTCGAGCTTGCGGACCTCGGGGCTCTGGGCCACCGGATCCGGCGGGGCGCTGTTCGCGAGCCCGGGTGAGGTGAGCGTCAGTGCGACTGCGCCGGCGGCAAGGCCGGCCAGCCAGGTGCGTACTTTCACGGGGTTCCTCCCAGTTCCGTCAGGCGCCGGGAACGTCACGAGGGCCCCAAGCCCGTCCCCAGCCGGAACGTCCGCCCATGCGAGGCGACAAGCGGGGGCGGACGCTTGTACTGACTGCAGACTGTCATCTGACAGACGCGCTGCGCGACCTTATTGTGGCCTAAGTCACACTCGGCACGGGTCTTCCTACACAGCGGTCGATTTTCGCCACCGATGTTCGACGCGTTGGTGAGGCCAAGCCACGACGCGGGAGGATTCGACTATGAACACTGTTGTCTCGAAGGACGGTACGACGATCGCCTACGACCGGCGTGGCGACGGCCCCGCACTGGTACTGGTCGACGGCGCGCTGTGCAGCCGAGCTCAGGGCCCGATGCCGGAGCTGGCCGAGCAACTGGCGTCCGGGTTCACCGTCTACAACTACGACCGGCGTGGCCGCGGCGACAGCGGCGACCAGGCCGAGTACGACATCGAGCGCGAGATCGAGGACCTGGCTGCCGTGATCGAGGCGGCCGGCGGATCGGCGTACGTCTACGGCACGTCGTCGGGCGCGGCACTGGCGCTCCGGGCTGCCGAGGCCGGGCTGCCGATCACGCGGTTGGTCGCGTTCGAGCCGCCGTACGTCGTGGACGACAGCCGCAAGCCGATCCCGCGGACCTGGGTGTCCGACCTGGGGGCGCTCGGTCCGGGCGACGCGGTGAAGTACTTCATGACCAAGGGCATCGGGCTGCCCGGGTTCGTGGTCGCGCTGATGAAGCTGATGCCGGGCTGGAAAGGCATGAAGGCGGTCGCAAACACCCTACCGTACGACGCGGCGATGCTCGGCGAGAACTGCTTCGGGCAGCCGCTGGACGCATCGCAGTGGGCGAGCATCGACCAGCCGGTCCTGGTCGTCAACGGCGGCAAGAGCCCGGGCTGGATGAAGACCTCGGTGCGGGCGCTCGCGGCCGCCGTACCGGGTGCGAAGCATGAGGAAGTGCCCGGTCAGAACCACGTCATCAAGGCGTCGGCCATCGCACCGGTGATCGCCGGCTTCCTGCGCTGAAAACAGCAGGGGCGCCCGGACCAGGTGGTCCGGGTCAGCAGCCGGTCGCGGAGTACCAGCAGCCAGCCGCCGAATACCAGCCGCAGCCGCAGGCCGAGTACCAGCCGCAGGAG
>NZ_JBFAHB010000115.1:0-21023 GCF_040653975.1 Kribbella sp. NPDC050820 | reverse complement strand
CCGGCCGAGCCCGCCGACGTCGACGTCGACGTCGACGTCGGCGGGCTCGGCCGGCTGTGTGATCGGCTCGTTGTAGAGCGTGA
Organism: Kribbella sp. NPDC050820; assembly: GCF_040653975.1. Taxonomy (NCBI): domain Bacteria; kingdom Bacillati; phylum Actinomycetota; class Actinomycetes; order Propionibacteriales; family Kribbellaceae; genus Kribbella; species Kribbella sp. NPDC050820. Next base: position 20,940 of record NZ_JBFAHB010000115.1, on the reverse strand, counting down.
GGTAGTAGAAGACGTTCTGGTCCTCGCCGGGGTGCGGTTCGCCGTACATGCGCCGGAGGGCGTCGGCGGTGATGTGCGCGAGCTCGAAGGCGTAGGCGGCGTCGTACGCGATGCACGCGGGATTGGTTGATGCCAGTAGCAACGAATGACCGTCCTGGTGCTGCAGGCCTTCCCCGTTCAGGGTGGTGCGGCCGGCCGTGGCCCCGAGCAGGAATCCCCTGGTCAGCTGATCCCCGGCCGCCCACAGTTGGTCCCCGGTGCGCTGGAACCCGAACATCGAGTAGAAGATGTACAGCGGGATCATCGGTTCGCCGTGCGTGGCGTACGACGTGCCAGCGGCGGTCCAGGACGCGGCGGAGCCGGCCTCGGTGATGCCCTCGTGCAGGAGCACACCCCGCGGGTCCTCCTGGTAGCTGAGCATCTGCTCGCGGTCCACCGACAGGTAGCGTTGTCCGTGGGGGGAGTAGATCTTCTTGGACGGGAACAGCGAATCCAGACCGAAGGTGCGTGCCTCGTCGGGGATGATCGGCACGAAGCGGTGACCGATCCGCGGGTCCTTCATGAGGTCCTTGAGCAGCCGGACGAACGCCATCGTGGTGGCGACCTGTTGCCGGCCCGAGCCGCGCCGGGCGATCTCGTACGCCGCCTCGCCCGGCAGCTGGAGTGGTGCGCTGGTGACTCTCCGGGCGGGCAGGTAGCCGCCGAGTGATCGACGGCGCTCGTGCAGGTACTCCAGTTCCGGAGAGTCCGGCGGGGGAAGGTAGTACGGAGGCTTGACGGCGTCGAGCGCGGCGTCGGGGAGGTCCAGGAAGAGCCGGTCTCGGAAGCTCCGGAGATCGTCGACGGTCAGCTTCTTCATCTGGTGGGTCGAGTTGCGGCCCTCGAAGTGTGAGCCGAGCGTCCAGCCCTTGATGGTTTTGGCCAGGATGACCGTCGGCTGGCCCGTGTGCTCGGTCGCGGCCCGGTAGGCGGCGTAGAGCTTGCGGTAGTCGTGTCCGCCCCGTTTGAGGTTCCAGATCTCGCTGTCGGACAGGTGCTCCACCATGGCCGCGGTACGGGGATCGCGACCGAAGAAGTGTTCGCGCACGAACGCGCCGGACTCGGCCTTGTAGGTCTGGAAGTCGCCGTCGGGAGTGGTGTTCATCAGGTTGAGCAACGCGCCGTCGGTGTCGGCGGCCAGCAGCGGGTCCCACTCGCGGCCCCAGATCACCTTGATGACGTTCCAGCCGGCGCCGCGGAAGTACGACTCCAGTTCCTGAATGATCTTGCCGTTGCCGCGGACCGGACCGTCGAGGCGCTGCAAGTTGCAGTTGACAACGAAGACAAGGTTGTCGAGCTCTTCGCGCGCTGCTACGCCGATCGCACCGAGGGACTCGGGCTCGTCCATCTCGCCATCGCCGAGGAACGTCCACACCCGTTGCCGGCTGGTGTCCTTGAGGCCACGATTGTGCAGGTAGCGGTTGAAGCGCGCCTGGTAGATCGCGTTGATCGGCCCGAGGCCCATCGAGACCGTCGGAAACTCCCAGAAGTCCGGCATCAGCCGTGGGTGCGGGTACGGCGGCAGTCCGCCGCTAAGCCCGGCGTGTGACAGCTCCTGCCGGAACCCGTCCAGTTGGCTCTCGGTGAGTCGGCCCTCCAGGAACGCGCGCGCGTAGATGCCGGGGGAGGCGTGACCCTGGAAATAGACCTGATCGCCGCCGCCAGGGGCGTCGCGGCCGCGGAAGAAGTGGTTGAACCCGACCTCGAACAGAGCTGCCGCGGAAGCATAGGTGGAGATGTGTCCGCCGACGCCGACGCCGGGCCGCTGGGCCCGGTGCACCATGACCGCAGCGTTCCAGCGGTTGTAGGCACGGATCCGCCGCTCGACATGCTCGTCTCCGGGGAACTCCGGTTCTGCATCGGGAGCGATGGTGTTGAGATAGTCGGTGTTGCGCAGGTTCGCGACGCCGACGTGCCGGTCGCGGGCCCGCTGCAGGATGCTGAGCAGCAGGTACCGCGCCCTGTTCTGCCCGGCATGGTCGACCACCTGGTCGATCGACTCGAGCCACTCGCGGGTCTCCGAGGGATCCAGGTCGAGCAGTTGGCTGTGCAGCCCGAGGCTCTCCGGCAGGCCTTGCGGCGTCGGTGTCATGCTCGCTCCTTCGGATTCGAGAGCCCGTCAGGTGTCCGCTTCAGCCCTGGATGCCCCAACAGCTCCCACTGTGCCGTTCCGGCGGCAAGTCCAGTACGGCGGCCATCGGCGAACCTGTGGCAAGGCTCATGGCCGACGCCCGGCAATGATGCTCTACTGGGAATTGGCCCACCAGCGGCGTCGATCCAGCGTTAGGGGGAGTGGATGAGCGGGTCCGGGGAGCTTCAGTGGCCGGGATCCGGCGCCGCGAACAGCGCGGACGAGGCGTGGCTGACGGCGATCGCGCAAGCGGCTGCGGGAGACTCCCAGGCGCCGCTGGAGTTGCTGGTCGAGTATCTCACTCTCCTGGCAGACGCCGCGATCTCCGGGAGACGACCCCGTGAACACGAACTGGCGATCGTGCGTGAACTCGGCCGTCGCGCTGCCGAACAGGGCATCCCTGCCGGCCGAGTTGTCGACCTCTACCTGTCCGCGGCCTGGCGGATGTGGCGGGATCTGCCCGACGTCGTGCCGTATCGCGACCGCGACACCGTGCGTGCCTCGGCGCAGGCCGTACTTCGCGCTGTCGGTGAGGCGATCGCCGTACTCGTCGACAGCTACCAGGCCGCTACCCAGCAGCTGGTCCGGCAAGAGGAGGCGCTGCGCCGCGAACTGGTCGACGACCTGCTGCGCGGGGACCCCGATGTCGCCCGAATCGTGGAGCGCGCCGAGCCGTTCGGACTCGACCTCGGCCGGCCGCACCAGGTCGTCCTGGCCCGGCCGGCCGACGGTCTTCCGGAGGGCGATACCAGCGTGAGCATGCTGGAAGCCTTCATCCTCGACCGGTTCGGGGACCGTGAAGTGCTGGTGGCAACCAAGGAGGGACTGCTCGTCGTGCTGATTCCGGCGACCGTCCCCAGCACCGCTCCACGCACCATCACGCAGGGCGTGGGGACCGCGATCCACGACGCGTTGACCCGGCACCGCTCCGGCCGTGAATGGCGGGTCGCGACGGGGCGGCCCTACCCCGGCTCGTACGGTATCGCCCGCTCCTACGAAGAGGCGCGGGAAGCGCTGACTCTGACCGACCGGTTGAGCCTTGACACCTCGGTCGTCGACGCCAAGGACATGCTCGTGTACCGGGTTCTGGTCCGCGACCAGGCCGCCATCGTCGATCTCATCCAGACCGTGCTCACCCCGTTGACCGAGGCTCGCGGGGGTGCTGAGCCGTTGCTGCAGACCCTCGAGGCATATTTCGCCACCGGCGAAGTCGCCACCGACGCAGCGCGTCGCCTGCATGTGTCGGTCCGCACCGTCACCTACCGGCTGGCCAAGGTCAAGGAGCTCACGGGCCACGACGCGGGCGATCCCGATCAGCGATTCACTTTGCACATCGCCGTTCTGGGCGCGCGACTTCTCGACTGGCCCGCGCGCGATTTCCCCCGCATCGCGGACGCCTACTGACCGTGCAGCGGTTGAGGGCCGGGTCGTTGCCGGGCCCCGGCGATCAGGACGGCGCCAGTTCGCCGGTCGACGCCGTACCTCTCGAGGAGCAGTGGCAGCACAGTAGTAGCTGCACAAAATGGGAGGTGCCGTGGATCGAACTGCCGTCGCCCGAGCGACCAAGCTGCAAAGCCTCTACGCCGACTATGGCCAGAGCCCCTGGCTGGACAACCTCACCCGCGCACAGCTGCACGACGGCAGTCTGGCGCGAATGGTCGGCAACGGGATCCGAGGTGTCACCGCGAACCCGACGATCTTCGCCAGGAGTATCACCGGCTCGAGCGAGTACGACGAGCAGTTCGCCGAGCTGATCGCGGCCGGCAGCTCGGTGGCCGAGGCGTACTGGGAACTCGTCGTCGAAGACGTCAGGCAGGCCCTCGCCGTCCTGCGGCCGTTGTTCGACGCGAGCAACTCCGCTGACGGGTTCGTGTCCGTGGAGGTGTCTCCTGAGCTGGCTCACGACGCTCCGGCGACGGTCGCCGCAGCCCGGTGGCTCAGTCGGCGGATCAACCAGCCCAACCTGCTCGTCAAGATCCCGGCGACCAGCGCCGGTGTCGCCGCCGTCGAAACCCTGACCGCCGAGGGCAGCAGCATCAACGTGACACTGTTGTTCTCCCTGTCCCGCTACGCCCAGATCATCGAGGCCTACCAGTCCGGGCTGGAGAGGTTCGTCCTGAACGGCGGCGACCCGAGCACCGTCAACAGCGTCGCGTCGTTCTTCGTCAGCAGGGTCGATACCGAGGTTGACCGGCGCCTCGAGGCGATCGGAACCGACGAGGCGCTGGCGCTGCGCGGCGAAGCTGCGGTGGCCCAGGCCAAGCTGGCCTACAAACTGTTCACAGACCGGTTTTCCACCGATCGTTGGCAGCGGCTTGGTCGCCTGGGCGCAGACGTCCAGCGACCACTGTGGGCCTCGACGTCCAGTAAGAGCCCGAGGACGCGCGACACCCGGTATGTTGAGGAGCTCATCGGCGCCGACAGCGTCACCACTTTGCCGGAGGCCACTGTCGCCGCCTTCGAGGATCACGGCGTACTGGCACGGACGGTCGACACCGAGCTTCCGCGGGCCTCGGAGGTGATGTCGCGATTGGTGGCCTTGGGCATCGACCTGGACGACGTTGGCCGCGCCCTGGAGGTGAACGGCATTGCGGCCTTCGACGCGGCGTACGACGACGTGCTGACCGACCTGTCCGGCGCTGCCAGGCAGGCCTCACGACACTGACGTCATGACAGCTCCTCCAGTTCGGGGAGGGGACGCGGTCCGGTCAGCTGGCGAGTGGCCCGATGGGTGGTCCCATTGGCTGCAGTGCGGCGGACGTGAACGACCGCCACCGGACTGTGGGCGTGCTGGAGGACCGCGTGGCTGACCGATCCGAGCAGCATGCCGGCGAACCCTCCCCCGCCGTGCGAACCGACGACGACGAGTTCGGCGCCGAGCGACTCGTCGATCAGCACCTGCGCCGGGTGGCCGGGCACGATCCTCGCCTGCAGGTCGATGCCAGGGACCCGTAGCTGATCAAGCGATTCGTCGAACCGTTGCTGTTCGACCTGCTCGCCGATGAGGCTGGGCGTGCTGCGCGAGCGGTGTCTGCGTGGCGGCGTGGTCACGTGGACGGCGGTGACTCCGACATGGCGGCGGGCCGCCTCCTTGAACGCGAACCGGAGCGCGGCGGTCGAGAGCTCCGATCCGTCGACGCCGACCACGATCCGGCCGGTCGGGTAGGCAGGAAACGCCGTACCGTCTCGCTGCGGGCGGACGACGATGACCGGGCAGGGTGCGTGCGCGGCTAGGGTAGCGCTCACCGATCCGACCAGCAGGCCGCGGAAGCCGCCAAGGCCCCGGCTGCCCACGACGACCAGCTCAGCGTCCTCTGCCTGGCTCAGCAACGTCGGCGCGGCGCCGGCGACGAACAGCTCGGCCTTGACCATGAGGCCAGGAGCCAGATGGCGCGCGTGGTTCTCCGCCTCGTCGAGAATCCACCGGGCCGCCTCCACGACGCCGTCGCCGACGGTCGTCGCGCCCGTGATGTCGATGGGATCGCCGAGGGCCGGCCAGGTGACGGCATGAACGATGTGCAGTGGGCAGTGCCGGTAGGACGCTTCCGCGGTGGCCCAGGCCAGTGCTCCCTGAGCGGACACCGAGCCGTCGACACCGACCAGGACCGGTCGTCGACCACGAAACCTCGCCGCACTTGATGTCCTCATACCGCCGCTCACCTTCAGCTCTGGACGCCTGCGGTGCCGACTGTGCCGATGAAGTGGGCGAAAAGGTATGTCGACGACCGGCGAACCTGTGACCCGCCTCATGGCCGACGCCCGGCAAGAGCGCCCGACCGGCACCCGCCGTTGCCGGGGACCGGAAAACAGCCCCGGAGACGTTCGCCGATTGAGGTCCTACTGGTCGGCACCGCATCGAGGCAGGGTGGCAGGTGAAGAAGGAAAGCGAAGAGTACTGCGGGAGGTGTGTCGTGCAAGGCGCGCAGAGCGTCTACCGCGTCGTCTGGCTGCTCGTGTGTGGGCTGCTCGGCGTGATCGGCGGGATGGCCGCATCGACCTTGTCGTTGGGGACGATCATCACGGTGTTCGTGATGGCAGCCATCACCGGCGGGGTCGTCTCGTGGCTCGTGCTGATCCCTGAGGGCGACAACCCCAGGCTCCCGCCGGGCGGACGCCGAGTAGTGGCGACCAGCACGGTCCTCAGCGGGGCAGGCTGCCTGGCTTTGGTCGGTGTGGGGATGCTCCTGGGCGCAGCGATGGCGGTGCTGTTGCTGGTGTTCGTGATCGGTGGATCGCCGCACGTCGTCCGGATCGGCCTGCGCCGGTTCGGGCGGCACGGCCACGTGTTCACGTCGCCGCGGGCGGCCGGCCCGCGAGGGTACGACGGGACCTACCCGGATTCTGTGCCAGAGCCCAGCGCTCCCACCGAGCCCGATCCCGAGCAGGTAGCTGCCGCCCGTCCTGCGCCGGCTGACCTGAGCGACGAGGAGTTGTCTCTGGCATGGCGCGCCAGTTTTCCCGCCCTGCAGAGAGCAACGTCACCGGCGCAGCGCCTGCGGATCGTCGCGGAACGCCAGGAGTACCTCGACGAGCTCGAGCGCCGAAGCCCTCGCGGTCTGGCTGCCTGGCTGGCATCAGGTGCCAGGGCGGCAGGAGACCCCAGGCCATATCTTCAAGGGGAAAGCGGAGCAGGCCGTTCTCCGATCGATTGGGACGGCTTGATCCACGGTTCCGGAAAGTGAGTCCAGATCAGGCAGCCGAACAGCCGGTACGGCGACCCGCCGGCATTCAGCGCGCGATCACGACCGGGACCACCGCGTGGCGAAGAAGACCTTGGCCCACTGATCCCAGGAACGCCCCGGCCACGACGGATCGTCCGCGTCTCCCCACGACGACAACCTCGCCGCCTACCGACGCCGCTGCGAGCTCGGCGACGACGTGCCCCTCGATCGATCGGGTTTCCACGATCACGTCGGGGAACCGGATCTGCCATCGGGCGACAGTGTTGGCCAGCAACTCCTCTGAGTCGCGGCGAACCCGTTCGATGTCTGCTGCTGAATGGCCGCTGAACTGCTTCGGAGGATTCCATACCTGTACGGCGACGAGGTGGGCACGGCGCTGTTCGGCGCGAGCGAAGGCGAACTCCAGGGCCGACTCGCTTCCGGTGGAATCGTCGACGCCGACCACCACGGCGCCTGATCGATTCCGGACATCGGCACCTGGAGGGACGACCACGACAGGGCAGGCGGTTCGCGCAGTCACCTCGACGGCTGTGGAGCCCAGCACCAAGTTCGCGAAGCCACCATGTCCACGGCTGCCCAGGACCAGGAGCGCGCAGTGCCGCGACTCCTCGGTCAGCACCTTGACGGGTAGGCCGTTGACAATGTCGCTGGTCACCGCGACCGGTCTGCGATCGAGCCGCCGGGCAAGTGCGGCCAGGTCCGCGAGTCCGCGTGCCGCGGCATCGACATGCGGATCCGGACCGCCACTGCGGGTCAGTCCGACAGGCAGCGCAGGCACGATCCGCAGCACAGCGCCGCGGAGGCGGGCCTCTCCTGCTGCCCACTCCAAGGCACGACGGCTGTGCTCGGACCCGTCAACTCCCACGACGACGGAGGGCCGCGAGGCGTTCGTTACGTCTGCCATCAGCTCCTCCTCGAGTCCAAGGTACGGAAGGCGGCTCCGGCAGCGGCGGTAGATCGTCGTACGAGCGACGCCCGGCCGCGACTGGTTGGGTTGTGGGGCACGGGGTCCGTCTGCCGGGAATAGATCTATCTCTATTTACGCTACATACTATGTAGCGTAAATTCGATCATCCAGGAAGGTGAGCGTGATGTCGGTCGGAGCAGTTGACTTCGTCCTCTGGTTTCTGATGGGAGTGGCGGTGGTCGTCATGAGTGCGCAAGCTGTCATCCGGTCCCAGCGCGCCGAGCCGCGGTCTACGGACGACGATCGATCCGGCCGTGCGTGACCGTGGCCGCGCCGCACTGCGGGCACGCCTCTTTCAGCGGGAATAGACGCCGGCTTTTCGCTGCGTATGAACTCTTCGTGACCCGGCGGCATCAATGCGGCAGGTGGCGGGTGTCGACCAATTCCTGAGCGACGTCGCGCAGCTTGCGGTTGCGCTGCTGCGAGTAGCGCCACAGCATTTCGAAGGCCCGATCCTCGCTGAGGTCGTAACGCTCCATTGGTATGCCCATCGCCTACGGCCCGGCGGCCACCGGTTTGGGTGATCGTCCCGGGGCGGGAAGGGCGCGTTGCATGGCATGGCGGACGCCGGCGCGGCCGGCTGGCGTAGGTCGACGGAACTAGTGGCCGCGCCGGACTCGGGGTCAGCCGATCCAGGTCCGGCGACTCTTCCCGGACTCCTGGAGACAGCAGACAAGGTTCTGCGTGGCGGAGACGTTCGCGAGGCTCGGAATCATATCGAGGAAGAGCAGCGGACTCGGACCAACACGCCATCGGATCGATCCGCGGACGGGCGGGTTCTGACGGGTATGGGCTGGTCGATCCGGCGTGCGATCGAGTTGCTCGATGCGGCGATCGATCGTGCGGGTGAACAACTCGCCACGGCTGCTGCTTGATGGGTTTGCCGTTCTTGTCGGCCTCGATGACCTTGGTGGAAATGCTCCCCCGGGCCCCGATCGGCAGTGGTGGCCTCGACATGTCATGCCTCCAACCGGTGTGATGGTTGGCTGCTCAACGCTCTCGGGTCGGGCAGAACCGACAAGTCGGTAACGATGCGAAGCGTTGTGATGTGACACACAGTCACGATCAGGCGAGCGCCTCGGAGACCTGGGCCGAGGCGTGACTGTGGGCCGCCGTCGGCCGCTGACGAGGCAAAGAGGTGAGTAAAAGGTGACCTGCAGGCATGAAGAAACCCAGGCCTGCGCTGTGACCTGGGTGTTTGTGCGCCGCCAGGGACTCGAATCCCGAACCCGCTGAATTCCAGCTGAGGCTGATCGTCGTTTGTCGCTGATGATCGAAAGCTCTTATAAATAAAGGATCCTTTGGCCGCGCTCCGAGGGCGTCATGTATCAAATCATACCCCGTGATGGCATTGAGGGGTGCGATTTGATACACGCGTCGGATCTTCCCCTTCACATCCGATCAGGATCTCGCTGCGGGATGCGGCGCCACGCCCTGCACCCCATTCTTCCGGACTCACGCCGGCCGGCTCGAACAGGTCGTTCGCCGGGGACCGGCGGCGCTCCTGCGCCGCGATGGGGTCGAGGTAAGTCGCGAGCCGGTCGGGTGCCACGAGCTTGTCGGCGCTCACCGCGCCACGGATCGCGCCGGCGACCAAAGACAGGTCGGTCCCGAGCTCGACCAGATCCGCGATCGTGCGCTCGACAGTCAGGCTAGGGAGGCCATCGACCGGGATCACTTCGTCACGGCTCAGTCGCCGGACGCGTAGACGCACGCCGGCGAGCCGAGTGCCGTTGCGCGCAGGCACCATGAAGTCAAAACCGTCGGAGACGAAGTCACCGACATCGTGAACGATCGCCGCCGTGACACCGGCCGCCACGACCGATGCGACACCGGCCGCGGTGCGGGGCGCGGTCGCTCCGCCAAGAGCCAGCCAGGTTGCGTAGATTGCCTCGTGCTCCTGCGGTGGCGCTCCGGTCATGCGGTACTCGCCCTGTGCTATACGCTCGATCGCGCCGGCTGACGCCTCCGGGAGAGCTGCTTGCGGGAGACACCGGCGGTGCAGATCGAGTGATCCGAGATGCTGATGGTGGCCTCGCCGCCGTAGAGACGTACTGCAACGGGACCGGCGCTGGCGGTCGGTTCAGCACACAATGGTCCGGCCTGGGCTCAGGTAGTTGGCTGGTCGGCGGAGGTGTGGGTCGAGCTTAGACGCCGGCTCGGTTGAGGCGTTCGATGAGGCTGGGTTTGCGCGCGTGGGTTTGCCGCAGAGTGATGGTGCGCTGGGTGAACGCGCCGGGGCGGTCCTCGCGTTCGGCGAGTGCCTGGAGGTCGGTGAGCAGAGTGACTGCTGCGTCGTACTCGGCGGGTTTCCGGGTGGCGATCAGGGCCTCGACGCGCGACCACGCAGCCTCTTCCTGGCGGGCCAGGTCGTCGAGTCGTCGTTCGCGGGCCAGGGCGCGTGCCTGCTCGCGCCGCGCCTCGTCTTCCGCGCGTTGAGCGGTGAGCTGACGCTCGCGGTCGGCTCGCCGGCGTGCGGCGCTGTCGAGCAGATCGGCAACGGTGCGGGGGGGCTGGGGTGGGGATGGTCGGGGTGACCTGGTCCTGGAAGCGGCGCAGCATCTCCATCCGTACCCGCGTGGCCTCACCCTGGACGACCCGTCGCAGCAGCCGGTCCTTCTCGGCGATCGGCAGGCCGGCCACCCAGTCGGCGACATCAGCAGGATCGTCGGCGATCTGCTCGATTGGCGGGGAGGTTTGGGCTGCGATCGCGAGCAGGTCTTCATCGAGGCGGAGGAAGTCGGTCAATGCTCGCTGTGCCGCGGTGAGCGTGCCGAGCCCGGGCGGGACTGGTGGTTCGAGATCGTCGTCGGCGTCGAGTTCGAAGACCTCCTCGTCAGGTTCCCAGGCGCCGTAGGCGGCCAGCCACGCGAGGTAGAGTGGCCGCAGATCACCCGCGGCGAGTTCGGCACGAACGCCGACGATTGCTGACAGCAACGACTCGGCGTCGTAGTCGAAGTCGAACTCGCCGTTGTGGTCCTGGCTGGTGAAGTCGAGCACGACGAACTCGCCCGCGAGCCAGGCGCTCAACGCGTCGCCGGCGCAGTATCGCTCGACGACGTCCGGGCCGAGCAGATCACTGGGCAGGCGAACCAACACGCGGTGCGTGCCCCAGTTCGTCACATGCAGATGCGCGTCGTAGTAGCGCTCCATCAACAGGTTCGGGTCGCCCCGGAAATCGCCCCAGTGGTACTCGTTCACGAAACTGGTGGCCGTGATCCTTGCCCGGGTGGACAGCGACCGGACCGCTGCCTGCTCGTCATCGTCCAGTGGCCGGTCGATCGCCAGGAACTCGTAGTACTGGTACTCGCTCACTGCCCGTCCAGTTGGTGGTTGAAGGGTACTGCCCGGAAGCTGGAGTCGTCTCCCAGGTGGAAGAACAGATGCCCCTCGATCGACTCGTGGCCGACAAGCGCCGCCCAGCCGCGTCCGCTGACTTGGTCGCCCTCGTCGACCCCCTCCCAGGTGAAGTCGACAGTGGGCCGGCCGTCTCGCTCGGCCGGACGGCAGTCCAGCCAACCACGGACCGCGATGAACCCGAGCTGGCCGGTCCTGTCCCCGGCGAACTCGATGAAACCCGGTTCGGTCAGGTCGATGGCGTCGCGGTCCCATCCACTCATCTCCACGATCCGCCACCGGCCGATCAGCGGTGCCACGAATCTCCGAGCTCGGTTTGCCACGCGCGCCAGCATAACCGTCGCGCGGAGATGTACGGCAGCTGCTATGCGTCGTCGATCAGATCGTGCTGTGCAAGTGCGGACTCGCCGCAGACGACCGCGTGGGAAGCTCGTGTGTGCACGTCAGCAGATCGAGATGTGCGGACTCGGGAGCCATGAGCGGCAGATCTGCAGTCGCCGCATGGGCAGGTTTGCAGGCTGGCTGGTGGCAGATTTGCATTCCGGGACATGCCCGGGGCGCCGAGAAAGCGATTCTTCGAGACCCTAGAGTCCCTCCGAGCGGTTCAGTGCCACGTCGATTGGTTGCTCGGGGAGCCGATAGCGGGGTTGTGTTACCACTGGCCTGACATACAACCCGGCAGTCGTGACACAACCTGGCAGCGGCCAGGAACCTGAACGGCTTGGCGCCTGGGTGAACCCGGGGTCTGAGGTCAGCGGTGGAGGTCTTGGAGTAGGGGGTGGATGAGACGTTCTTCCATGACTGCGCGACGGTGTTGCGACAGTGCGTCGGCGAGTCTGGGGTCCCATGGGCTGGTGGTGGGGGTTCCTTTGAGCGGTTCGCTGTCGCCGGTTTCGAGAGCGGCGAGGTAGTCGTCGGCGGTCATCCGCCACGGGGTGGCGTCGTACCGTTTGATGGCGGCCGCGGTGGTGCGTAGTCCGGTCCAGTCGAAGTCGCCTCGCCAGTGGATCCGTGCGTGCGTCCGCTCCAGGAGTTTGTGGAGGGCTGCGGAGGGCTGGCCTTCGCTGCAGATCAGGGTCGCGCAGTTCTCGGCGAGTTCGTCTGCGGCGACGCGGAGTACGGCCGGGTTCTCGCACACGTAGATGTCGTCGGCGACTGGTGTCAGGGGATCGATGGACAGTTGGTGCAGGGTGAGGCGGAACGGGATGCCGAACGCGGCGGCGTCGTTGAGCCAGGTCGCGATCACATGGTCCTCGGCGGCTTTGAGGCCGAGCACGAGGACCTGGCTGGCAAGGTCGTCCATGATGACGCCGGCTGCCTCCCAGGCGGCCCGCTGCTCGCCGCGGGTCACCGGCTTGGGTGTCGCGGTGCGGAGTGCCCAGGCTCGCAGGACGAGCGTGGCGAGCGTGGTCCCGGACAGTGCTTTCGTGTTTCCGGTGGCCCACTCAGCCAAGGCCGGCAGTGGCAGGCCGTCGGCTGGAAGGCGGTTGAGGACTTCGGCTGCCCAGGCGAGTTGTTCGTCGTCGTCGCGACGGATCAGCCGTGTGACGGTGCCGTCGCTCTGGACCTGTTCGAGCCAGGTCTGGAACCAGGGCTCGCCGGCGTGGCGTGGGCAGCGCCGTACGGCGTCTGCGACGGCCGCGGATCGTCGCGCGTCCTCGCTCGCGCGTTCTGCCGCGCGGTTGCGGACCGGACCGTCGAGCCGCGCGAGTACGGCGAGCAGGCCGGCGCCGTAACGGTCGTAGAGCGCGTCGTCGATCTCGGCGAGGGGGATGGTCAGCCTGGCGACGCTGGGATTGCGATGGCGTCCGGTCAGCCCGATGACAGTCCGTCGTTCGGCATCGGTGGGGTTGGTCAGGCCAACGTTGCCTTCGACAACACCACCGGTGCGCTCAAGGCGCCGCCGGCAGCTCGCGAGCAGGCGCTGCCAGCCCGTGTCGTTGCGCAGGTCCTCGATCATTCGTCCTCGTCGATGTCGCTGAGCTGACCCATGTGGTCGTCATCCGAGCGACGCCGGGTACCGGGAGAGCCGAGCCGGGACGCGAGGTCCGCGCCCGCCGTATCGGCGAGGACTTCCTTACCGTCCCAGACCATGAGTACGGCGCTGACCGTCCGATCGGTCTGGGAGTGCCGAAGGTCATAGTGAGCACAGCCGGGAACGGTGTCGTGGGTGGCCCACAGGTCGTACCCGGTCATGAATAGGTCGAGATCGAACTGGGTCGCGACGCCGAGCAGTTCACGCCGGCCGGGTTCGTCCACGCCGGCGAAAGCCTCGTCGAGGGCGATCAGCCGAGGGCAGTCGACTGTTGCCGATGACAACGTCACGTGGGCGGCGGCGAAGAGGGGCATGTGCAACGACACTGACTGCTCGCCGCCGGACAGCAGACTGTGTTTGGCCTGGGTCAGTCGTTCCTCGCTGCCGTCCGGGCGGAGCAGTTGCAGGACGAACGTCCGCCAGCGCCGGTAGTCCAGGACCTCGGCGAGCAGGTCGGAATAGCTGCGGTCCGGGTGGTTCGCGCGGGCACGCTTGATCTCGCGCGCGTAGTGGCTCCGCAGCGTCGCCAGGTCGTCCGGGCCGAGGCCGGCCGCGTCGTGCTCGAGCAGTCGGCAGACTGCGCGTTGTTCGTCGTCGAGCCAGTCGGCGAGCTCCCAGCGCATCCCGATCGAGGCGCCGGACGACATCCGTCGGCTGCGCATCTCGGTCACCATCTTGCTGATCAGGTCACGGGCATCGAGCGTCCGGTCGTGGATCTGCTGGGAGAGCCGGCCGAGCAACGCGTCCTCGAGGATCCGGCGTTCGGCCTCGGTCAGCAGCAGTTCCTGGTCGCGCCGCGATTCCTCGATCCGCCGGGCGAAGTCTCCGACGGGCGCGAAGCCCTGTTCGTCGGCGACTCGGACGACGATGACGTCATCGTCGCTGGACCATTCCGGCCGGTAGTCGTGCCCGGCGGCCGACAGTTCTGCCTGGAGCTCGGACAGCGCACCGGCGACCCGGGTCTTGCTGGACTTCAGCGACGCCTCAGTCGGGCGCAACTCCTGGGTGGATCGCAGGATCGCGGCCTGCAGCCGCGCGACCGCGTCCGGCACCGGGGCCACAGTCGCGGCTGGATCAGCGGCCAGCATCGCCCGGGTCTGCGCTGCCAGCCGTTCGGGTGTCTCCCACTCCTCTGTGGTTGCCGGCCAGCCATGATCAGCGGGGACCCTCAGGATGTCCAGCAGTTCCCGGTGAGCGTACGGCGCGAGGCGATGAGCGTCGGCCTGTGCTTCGCCGACGGCCCGGGCCAAAGCGGCGCCGGCATCGTCGGCCGCCTGCTTGCTGGCGGACTCGTTCCCGATCACGTCGCGGAGTTCGCGTTCGGTCTGTTTGTCGGTGAGTTCGGCGTCGTGGATCGCGGACCGGGTGGCCTCGACCTCGGCCAGTAACTGCTCGACGTCTGCGCCGACCGCAGCCTGCAACGCGGTCAGCGCTTCGGTCTGCTCGGCATGAGTGAGCTCGGCGTCGCGAGCTTCCTCGTCGAGTCGCTGAGCCTCCTCCCGAGCTTCGTCCCAAGCGCCCTCGGCCTTGGAGAGCTGCTCGTGCCGTGATGCCTGGTCCCGGCGTTCGGTGACCAGACTGTCTCCGGAGCGGACGAATCGGTCGATCGCGTCCCGCACCAGCTGGACCGCGGTCGCGTCGGCCGCGATCGAGTGCATCGCCGCGGTGGCGTGCAGCCGGCGCTCCCGGTCCGCGGCTTCGGCGATCGCCTGGTCGAGGCCGGCGCGGGCGCGTCCTTCAGCGGTGCGGAGAGCCTGCAAGGTCGCTGTGGTGCCAGCCAGCTTGCGCAGTGCGGCGATAATCGCGCCAGTGGCCGGCAGGTCGCGTTCGGCCCGCGCGATGCCGTCCAGCAACGCGGTCGTCGCGCTCAGCTCGTCGCCGAGTTGCCGCAGTTTCGTCTCCAGCCCGGCGATCTCCTGGTCGAGCTCCGCGAGCCGGGCCGCGCGGCGGCGCTCGCGGGCGGTGGCGCCGATGTACTCGGCGTACGGCTTGTGATGTGCGCCGATCTGGATGCCCAGCGCAAAGGAGCCCTGCTCTGGGCTCACCGTCGGTGCCGAAGGCGGTTCGTCGCCCAGGTCTGCGAGTACGATCGACTCCAACAGGGCGACGATCCGCTCCTCGTCGACCGGCGTACCGGGCTCGGGTGTCAGGACGGTGGCGAGCGTTCGACCGGCCGGTCTGCGGGCCGGGGGGAGCGGTACGAGGTAGGCGTCGGACTCGTCGGCGCCGAGCGTCTGGTCGTCGGGGAACACCCAGGCGTCGAGGAGGTTGGCCGCCTCCAGCGCGGCTTCCACCGCCGCGGCCTGATCCGCGGCGACGTGGTCGGCGAACCGGATCAGCCGCCACAGCGGGGTGCCCGGGCGCGCGTCCCGCGGGGCAGTGCGGGCGTGGAAGGCGGGTGGTGCGTCGTCGCGCTCCGTGGCGATCTCCGCGCGTTTGTCCTGTGCAACCTGCAGGTCGCCGGCCACCGCCGCGTGCTCTGCCCGGAGTCCGGCCGCGTGATCGCGCCGCTCCTGTACCTGGGTACGCACGGCGCGGTCGAACAGCTGTCCGAGGCCGGGCGCGTCAGGTTCGCCGATCCGCTCGACCCCGTGGCCCAGCGTGGCCCGGAGATCCGCCGTATCCAGTCCGTGAATCGCCGACTCGTGACGTGCTGCCCAGCGTGCGAGCTCGGCGGTCACCGCGTCCCGTGCTGCCGCGACCTCCTGCGCGTCGTGTTCGAGCTGCAGTTCGGCGTCGGCCACCTCGGTCTGCGCGCGATCGTACTCCTCGTCGCGTCGCCGCTGTTCCTGGCGGGCGTTGTCGAGCCGGGTCAGTGCGTCCTCGACCGCGAGGACGTCGGCCCGGCGGATCTCGGTTCGGGCGGTGACGCGCGAGCGTAAGCCCTCGTCGTCGGTCGCGTCGGCGACGTCCCACTCGATGCCGGCTTCGCCCGCGGCGGTTGCCAAGGTCATTGCGGCGCGGGCGACAGCGCGGTCCGCCTTGTCGAGCGCTGTTCGCGCCTCGTCGACGGCGCCGGACCGCCGGTTGACCAATTCGGTGGCCCGGGTCGCGGTTCCACGTTGTTTTGCGGCCGCAGTACCGAGGCTCTCCACCAGCTCGACGAGCTTGTCCAGGTCGGCCTTGGACTTGTAGGCGTCGCTTGCCTGCAACGATTCCAGCCGGGAACGGGACTGTGCCAGGACAATCGCAGCTGCCTCGCGACGTTGCTCGGCTTCCTGTAACGCAGTCCTTGCCCCGGCCGCCTCGGCGATTCGGCCGGCGAGAGCGTCCCGGGTCGCGCTGACCTCGGCCAGCCGGCCGCCGACGATGTCCGCGGCCGCGCGCGCGTGTGTTCGCAGGTAGGTGGTGTAGGTGCCCAGGAACGTCCGCGCTGCCTCGTCGGCCTTAACCAGGCCGTCCAGTGTTCGCTGAACGCTTTCCATGTGGTCGAACGAGCGCGCGGCTTCCTTGATCAGCTCGTCGTCGAGCGGCCGGAGGCCGTCTGCGAGCGTCCGCGACAGCGACTTCGGGTCGAGGTTGCGGGCCAGTTGTGGGCGACGCAACGTGAGCAGGAGGGCGAGGAGCTGCTCGTAGCGCTCCGGCCCGAGGCCGAACAGGGCGGCATCGACGGCGGCACGATGCTCGCCCGAGCGGTCGACGACCGCGCGGGCGCCGAGTTGTTCGACGAGCTGCTTCTTGGTCAGCGGCCGGTCGTCGGGACCGAGCAGCGAGAAATCGACCCCGACGCGGCCAGGGGTGACGAAGTACCAGCGCGTGACGCGGTCGTTGTGCCGCTGGGCCCGGAGCCCGGTGCCTATCGTCACGGCCTCGGCATCGCCGGTCACGGCGCGGCGGGTGAACTCCATCCAGACATAGCCGTACGCGCTGTCCTGGCCGCCGAACAGCAGGTTGGACTTCATTGTCCGTTCCTCGCTGGCGAACGGGTTCAGGCGCCGGGGCTCGATCCGGCCGTCGAGGACGAACGGAAACAGGACCTCGAGTGCCTTCGTCTTGCCCGAGCCGTTCGGTCCTCGCAGGACCAGCCGGCCATCGGCGAAGACGAACTCCTCGTCGCGATAATCCCAGAGGTTGATGACGCCGGCACGGCTCGGCCGGAAGCGGTCGTCGCTCAGGGTCGGTGTCCCCTCGTTGCTCGTCATTACTCGTCGAACAGAGTTGGCTCGGGTGCGCGTCGGCGTACCTGAACCGCGACCTCACGGTAACGGGCCATCAGCGGCAGGACCAACAAGCCGCCAGGTACCGCTGTGGCCATCCCGAGCGACACGAGACGCTCCACGACCCCGCTGAGCAGCCGCTCGGGTTCGGCTCGCAGCGCAGTCGCGAAGGTGTTGCCGTACCGCTCGATCAACCCTTCCATCGCGGTCGCCAGCCAGGTTTCCTCGATCAGCGGGTACGTCGCGGGCTCCGGGCGATCCGGCTCGGGCGCCTCCGGCGGCGGAGCGGTGGCCGGGCCCGCGCCCGCGAGTTCCGCGAGGATCCCGGCCCGGGGGAGCGCGTTGTCGAGGTCCGTTTCCAGCTCGGCGCTCCGCCCGGCCTGGAGCGCCATCTGTGCCGGTGACGAGCCCGCGACGCGCTCGGCGATCAGGCCGATGAGCAGGAGGGTGGCCTGTGCGACGGTGCCGGAGCCGGGGAAACGGATGTCGGAGAACTTGCCGGAGGTGTCGAGCATGGCGATGCCTTCGGCGCGTCGCTCGGCGACCAGCCCGGTCAGCCGCTCGACCTGCTGCACCGCATGTGGCCCACGGAGGATATTGCGCGTTGCATCGTCAACGGAGTCGAAGTAGGTCACCGGCTGTTCCACCAGCGCCCGCGACACGCGGGTCGCGGCCTCTCGCCGCCGGGCGTCCCGGCCGATCCCGTCCGGCCGGCCAGCGTTTACACCACCGAGCAGCGCCGAGACACTGCTGAGGTGCTGCAGAACGCGCGTCGGGCGGTAGATGGCAGTGATCGCGTCCTGATCGATGTCGTACAACGCCTCACCCGAGTCCGGGTCGTCCGCCCAGCGGCGGGCACTCCCGTCCGCCAGCCGCACCGCGCCGCGGATCTCCAGCCAGGCGACCGCGTCCACGAACGCGGACCGGTCGGCGGCCCTCTCGGTGGACAGGCCGAGACCGTCGATGCGGCGGGCGTCGGCCGCGACGTGGTCGGCGAGCTCCGACAGCGCGATCTGGAGACCGGCACGCCCGAGCGCGGCCAGGGTCAGAGCCAGGTACGCGTACCGCCGCCGATCGAACGGCCGATCGGTGGCGGTCCTGGCCGGCTGTGACGCGTCCAGCTCGTCGAGGATCCTGATCAGCCGGGCCGTCCGCGCGGTCAGCTCCAGCCGGTATCCGAACACCGTGTGCAGGTCGGATCGCAGGTGGTCGGCGAATCGCCGGATCATCGGCATCGCGGACGGATCGGGGTACGTCTCGGTGATCAGCGGGTTCGACAGCAGCAGCCGTACGGCGCGCTGGTAGTCGGCGAGCTCGATCCTCTGGATCGGCGTACTCATTCGGCCGCCTCGACGGTCAGACGGTGCCGGTCAAGATGCAGCCGGCCGCGGACCGTATCGACGACAGTAGGCGTCGGGTGCGGGACGAGCCGGAGCTTGATGCCGTACGCCGTACCGCTGCCGGTGGATCGGGTCGTGCCGGCCGTGGGGACCCGGGTAGTGAGGGCTACGCTCAGCAGCTCGAACAGCAGCTCGGTCTCGTCCTCGTCGAGCACCCTCCCGTCCAACCCGTCCGCCAACGACGAGGCAGCTCCGATACGAGCCGCGTGTTCGGCGAGCTGCGCTTCTCTGAGCCGCCGGCGCAGGGCGTCGTTGCGTTCGATCCGCGCCGGACGCCCAGGACTCGGCGGCTTGCCGGTCTCGACCAGGGTCCGGGCGATCGGCACTGCCGGGGCTTCCCACCACGACCGCCGTGCCGGGATCAGCTCCGGATCAGCGTGTACGACGCCGACGTGCCTCGGCACCCGGAGGTTGAACACCGCTCCGAAGAGCGCATGCGCAGCGTCCTCGTTCGGCGTTCGCGCGAACCACTCGGCCAGATGCCGCAGCTGGCTCTCCCGGCTGACCCCGCGCGTCCGGGCCTCGGTGAGCCGGCGGAGCATCGCGAGCACCTGCGCGATCGCGCTGACCGTTCCGGACTGAAGCCGCTCGACCTCGGGCGCTCCGTCCTCACCCGCGACGAACCAGTGCGTGAGGCCTCGCCACCGCTGGTGCCAATCCGCCACCCGCTCTGCGGGCGAACGAAAGATCCGCTCGTCGGCCTCCGCAGCGAGCTCGACCATCCGCTGCACGCCATGCGACTCCACCTGGGCGGTGGCCGCGGCGAGCTTGGGTGCGTAGCGTGCCAGCTCGGTTGTGAACTCCCGCATATGTGCGAGCAAGGCATCCTTGTGCGCAAGGAAGATCTCGACCGACGCTTCCTGCGGTTTCGCCAGGTCGCCGAGCATCAGATAGAAGCGGGCTGCTCTGGCAGCCAGGTCCGACAGCTTGCTGTCCAGACGGGTCAGCCTGCGGTACACGTCCTCGCTGTTGTCCGAGGCAACCGCCTCGCCCAGTGCGACCAGGTCGTCGAGCAGTTCAGGCAGGACGAGCCTCGACAGCGACGCGTCGGCGACGCTTGCGCCGAGCACATCCTCGACGGCGCGGTACGCGCGATAGCCGGCCTCGGTGAACTGATAGACGTAGTGCCGGTTGCGGTACTCCGCGAGACTCGCGGCCCGGGCGCCGTCGTAGCTTCGATCAACCACTCGGTAGGCGTGCAACTGGTCGAGAATCCTGGTGATCTCGTCGGAGTCGAGCTCACTTGTGAGCGGCAGGATGTCGTTCGCGTGGACCAGCACTTGATAATTCGCGCGCGCCCGATCCATCGCCCGCAGTACCTGCAGATAGTCCGTCCGCTTGTCGGCAGCCGTCCAATGAAACAACCGGAGCCGATCATCCAACTCGAACGCATCGATCCCGAAGGCCGACCGATCTGTCTCCCGCGGTCCGTCGTTCGACACGTCAACTCCCTCAGACTGCACACGCCAAGGCTACCGAGCCGCGGCACCCGGCAATGCCCGACCGGGGACCGAGCTCCTTCTGCCAGAGGGCGTACAGCTCACGCTGTCTTGTCGTCAGGCGAGATTGGGGTCGTCGAAGGCGTGTTCGAGGGGTGCCTGAACTGTGGTTCTTCGCGGCGGCGCCGCAGAGGACGACGTCGCCGGGATGCAATGTCATCACGACGGAGATGTACGCCAGTGTGTCGGCGACTCCTCGGGCCAGTCCGGCCGTGCTCGCCTGCGGGCCGAGACCGGTGTCGTCGCCGAGTTGGACCGCGACGTCGCTCGGATCGAGATCCGTGCGGATCCACGGGCCGAGCGGCGTATAGGTGTCTCTGCTCTTGGCGGTGGTCCACAGGCTGTCCGCTGCCTGTGCGGTTCGGTCGGTGACGTCGTTGGCGCAGGTGTAGCCGAATACGGCGGTGAGGGCGTTGTCACGGGTCAGGTTGCGGGCGGGTGTGCCGATGACGACGGCGAGTTCCGCTTCGGCGTCGATGTGGTGGTGCCGGCCCGCCTCCAGTTCGATGGCTTCTCCTGGGCGATGACCGAGTGTGGAGACTTGTGGAACGCCTGCGGTGGCAGCACCTGGTCGGCCTGCCCGGTGTTGTGCGCCATGCCGACGATGACCCGGGGGTGGCACGGCGCCAGCAGGGTTGCGCGCTCGGCCGGTATCGAGGAGGTCGTGCTGATC
>NZ_JBFAHB010000114.1:0-22057 GCF_040653975.1 Kribbella sp. NPDC050820 | reverse complement strand
AAGTCCCAATCTCCCAGCACGCAAGGGCATTCTCGCGTTACGGCACGCTCACCCCAGCCAACTCACCCCAGTCCATCGGTGGATCCAGGTTTAGGCCGAGCGCGTCTGCAGTCAGTCGTCGTCGCGGAGGAGCTTCTCCAGGAGTGGCGAGAGGGTCTTGCGCTCGGCCGGTGTGAGCCGGCGTAGCACCAGAGCGCGCTCGGCGACGGTCGCGGAGATCTCGTCCCGAAGGTCCACACCGGCCGGCGTGAGCTGAAGCAGCTTGACCCGGCGGTCGCTGCCGGGAACGCGGCAGACCAGGCCGCGCTCCTCGAGTTGGTCGGCGAGGTTGGTGATGTACGACCGATCGCACGTCAGCCGCTCGGCCAGGTCACGCATCGGCGCCGGCTCGGTCAGCATCAGTACGGCGCGCGCCAGATGCACCGGCAGCCCGAGCGACCCGACGACGTCGGCGAAGTCCGACTTCGACTTCGCCGAGATGTCGATGAACATCTGCGACAGCCGGTGCGCCTCTTCCACGCGCGTCTCCCGATTCCCCATGACGGCATGGTACTCAACCGACTCAATAGTTGAGTCAGTCACGCATTGATGTATGGTGGAGCTAATGATTGACTGACTCAACAATGGAGTGACCCTATGAGATCGACGGTGTCCGCCTTCGATCCGGTCCGGATCGGCGGCCGGATCATCACCGAGGGCACCCAGCCGTCGGTGGTCGGTCAGGGCTACCCGGACACGCCGGGTGTGCACTCGGCCGAGCAGGTCGAGGCATGGCGTCGGGTGACAGACGCCGTACATGCCGAGGGCTCGCGCTGGTCGAGGACGGCACCGCAGACCTACACCGACTACCCCACATTGAACCGAAGGGAGACGCCATGAGCTTCACGACCCGCAACGGCACCCGAGGAGCCCGCCAGCCCAAGGCCGGCCGCCTGATGAAGTGGATGAACGAGCGGGCCGCCCGACGGATCCGCACCAAGGGCGGCAAGTTCATGGGATTCAACGCACTGGTGCTGACAACTGTCGGGGCCAAGAGCGGTGCTGTCCGCACCAACCCGGTCGGTTGGTTCCCGACCGGTGACGACGACAGTTGGCTCATTGTCGCGTCCGCGGCGGGCGGGCCGAAGAATCCGGCCTGGTACTACAACCTCGCCGCGCACCCCGCCGACGTCACCATCGAGATGGCCGGCACCAAGGTCGCCGTCGTCGCGGAGGAGCTCCATGGCGCCGACCGCAAGGAAGCCTGGCGCGGGATCACCGCGGCCGCTCCTCGATTCGCGCAGTACCAGGAGAAGACCGACCGCGAGCTGCCGGTCATCCGCCTGCGTCGCCGGGCCGCGTGACGCCTACTGGAAGGCCGCGACGAGGAAGGCGGGGAAGCGGTTCATCTCGTGCTTGGGGGAGGTGGGGGCGATGGCGGGTGCGGGTTCGGCGGTTCGAGTGAGGGTGAAGCCGTGGGCTTGGAGGGTGTTGAGGTAGGTGGAGAGCGTGCGGTGGTTGGCGCCGACCTGCTGGCGTAGCGTCGAGAGGATGCCGTCGGCCTGCCAGTAGCGCTCGTCGTAGTAGGTGCCGTTGGACGGCCAGGCGCCGGAAACGCCTTCTACCCCTGGGAAACAGGGATGCAGGATCGCGAAGGCGAAGGTGCCGCCTGGGCGCAGCAGTCGGCGGACGTTCGCCAAGGCGCCGGCCAGGTTGTCGATGTCGGCGAGTGCCATGCTGCAGACGGCGGCGTCGTACTCCTCGCCCTGCAGGAGTTGCGGGTCGGAGGCGTCCGCCTGGAGGTACTGGATGCCGAGCGGCTCCTGCTCCTCGAGCTCACGAGCCTTGGCGAGCATCGCGGGCGAGACGTCGACACCGACCACGGATCCGCCTTGACGCGCGAGGCCCCGGCTGATCCGGCCGTGGCCGCAGGCAACATCCAGCACTCGTTTGCCGTCGACTTCGCCCAGGAGGTCGAAGAGCGCGGTCGTGACGGGATCGGTGAGGTCGTCCGTCCAGCCGGAGGCGTAGTAGTCGGCAACATCGTCGTACCGCGCGACTGTCGTCATGTTGTCGACACTATCGACGGACCTGTGGCCGAACACGCGCCCGCGCGTCTGCTCTCAGTTAACGTAGTTGAGACGCGTCCGGCCAGCTCATGCGTAGGCACTTGGGGCTGCCGTTGAGTCGAGTGGGGTCTCCGCCAGGTGGTGGGACCGTTGCCGCCTCCACCTGGATGCCGCCGCGGGCGACGTAGAAGTTCTGCGCGCTGGTGTTCTGCTGCAGCACCCACAGGTACATCGCGTTGCCGTTCGCCTGGTCGACGACAGCCTGCGCAGCGCGGGTCATCAGCTGCGTGCCTACGCCGGTACGACGATTCGTGTTGTAGACATGCAGATTGTCGACAAGACTGCCCCACCGCGGGTCGTGATCGAACATCACATGCACGAATCCGACCAACTGCCCGTCGTCCTCGGCAAGAACCGTGGCAGTCCTGTCCGGTGCAGCCAGCCGCCCCGACCACACCGCCCGCCGCTCGCTCTCAACGTCCCCGTCGAGAAACGAGTCGGCGTACGCGCCCCGATAGTGCCGCCGCCAGCTGTCCGCATGCAGCCACGCCACCTGGTCGGCGTCCTCGGCGCTCGCCGCCCGAAACTCCACCGGCATCTGCACTCCTCCGTCTCACCGAAAACCTATCGAAGGAACTTCCGCACCGATCGGTTGTCCATTTCGTGGTCGGCATGGCGCTGTGGTTCGCGACGGAGAGTGGTGGAAAGAATGGGGAGCGTGGCGGACGAGGGCAGGCGGGTGACGGTTTCGCGGTGGTGGCACGGTGCCGTCGCGGCGGTTTGCTCCCGCTCGAGACCGGTGAGTGTCTGGATCCCGGGATCCCGTTCGTCGGAACTGTGTGACGAGTTCCGAGAGGAGTCGAGATGCTGGTTGAGGTCAATGGAGTCGAGCTGTGGGTGGAGACGTCCGGGGACCCGGCGGATCCGCCGGTGTTGCTGATCGGTGTCACCGTCGAGAGCTGGCCGGACGAGCTGTGTACGACGCTCGCCGGGCGCCATGTGGTCCGCTACGACCTGCGTGACGCCGGCCAGTCGACGTACGTCGACCCGGACGCGCCCGTCTACAACCTGCGCGACCTGGTGACGGATGCGTCCGAGCTGCTGGTGGCGCTGGAGCTCGGGCGTACGCACGTGGTCGGGATGGGCGTCGGCGGGTTCATCGCGCAGCTGCTCGCGCTCGACCACCCCGACCAGGTCGCCTCGCTGACTCTCATCTCCACGCGGCCGGTCGCGCCCGGCCGGATCGACCGCGACCTGCCCGACCACGACCCGGAGGTGATGAAGCAACTCTTCGGCCGCCGGCAGCCCGATTGGACCGACCGCGACAGCGTGATCGACTACATGACCGGCTCGGCATCGCTGCTCGCCGGCTCAGCCGGATTCGACGAACAGGACGCCCGTACCACTGCCGGCAAGGTCTTCGACCGATCCCGCCGTACGGTGGAAGCCCAACGCGCCAGCCACCTCGGCACCGTGTTCGCCGCCATCAACTGCCGCCCCCGCTGGCGCAACCGCCTCCCCAAGATCACCGCCCCGACCCTGGTCATCCACGGCGACGAGGACCCGTTCTTCCCCCACGGAAACGGCGAAGCGCTAGCCAACGAAATCCCGTCCGCCACCCTCCTGACCCTCCCCGACACCGGCCAAGGCCTACCCCGCCCCACCTGGCCAACAATCACCAAAGCCCTCCTGAACCACACCTCACTACCGTGACCACATGACATCCCCGCTCCGACACATCACGGAGGCCAACCGCGCAAGCTGGAACGCCATCGCTCCGGTGCGCCACGGGGAGCCCGCCGAGTTCTTCGAGAACGGCGGGCTCGCGCTGGAGGACTTCGAGAAGGAGCTCGCCGGCGACGTACGAGACAAACGTGTTCTGCAACTCGCCTGCTCCTGCGGTGATCAGGTCCTGTCCTGGGCCAGCCTCGGAGCCGACGCAACCGGAGTCGACATCTCGGACGTCGCCATCGACATGGCCGAACGGAAGGCCGCCGCGGCCGGGATCGCTGCAGACTTCCGCCAAGCGGACATGTTCGATCTCCCGGCGGACCTGGTCGACCTCGACCTCATCTATCTGAGCTGGGGCGCCATCTGCTGGGTCCCGGACCTGAACGAGTTCGCGCGGATCGTGGCCGAGCGTCTCCGCCCCGGTGGGTCGGTCCTGATCTGCGAGCACCATCCGATCTGGGAGGTCCTCGCCGTACGCGGGGACAACCACCTGGCCATAGCCGGTGACTACTTCGGCCGGGCCGTACCGCGTGCTGACACCGACGACGCCAAACGCCCCTTCGGAGCGCGCGGCCAGTCCGAGCCCCCGCCGTTCTCCGCGTTTGTCTGGCCAACCAGCGACGTCATCACGGCCCTGACCACGGCCGGCCTCCACCTGAACACCTTCTTCGAGGCCGCCTCCCCCGACATCTACCCCGGCCTGGGCGAGGTCGCCGCAAAGCTCCCCGCCTACTACGCCCTCAAGGCAACCAAACCGCAGCCGACGGCAGGACTTGGTTGAGGCTGCTGCGGGTTGCTGGCAGGGTCGCGGTTGTGATTGATGACTTTGCGAAGGCGTATCTGCAGGACGAGCTTCGGTGGGTTCGGGAGGCGGTGGTGGCGAAGCTCGAGGGGCTTTCCGAGTACGACGTACGGCGGCCGCTGACCGGCACCGGGACCAACCTGCTGGGGCTGGTGAAGCATCTGGCGACCTCGGAGGCGAGGTACCTCGGGGAGGTCTTCGGCCGGCCGTTTCCCGAGCCCCTGCCTCGATGGGACGACGAGTCTCAGCGCGGCACTGACATGTGGGCCACCGAGCATGAGACCCGCGCGGAGATCATCGATCGCTACCGCCGAGTCTGGGATCACGCGGACGCGACGATCGATGCCCTTTCCATCGACGCTCCCGGCCACGTCCCCTGGTGGCCGCGGCCCAACGTCAAGCTGTTCAACGTCATGGTCCACCGCCTGACCGAAACCAGCCGGCACGCCGGCCACGCCGACATCCTGCGCGAACAGCTCGACGGCACCGTTGACGCCGCCCAGCACCGAGACGCTGCTTTCTGGGAGCAACGTCGTACCCAAGTCGAAGCGGCCGCGAGAGCCGCGTCCGAATGATCTGTCAGGGCAAGTCTTCGAGGACTCGGATGCCGCAGAAGTCGGTGGAGAAGTGACCGGTCAGCGCCCGGATCACCCCGGCGTGGCAGACCGCGATGAACGGCTCGGAGTGCCCCGCGGCCTGTCTGCGTAGCGCTTTGATCGCCCGCTCGCGTACGGCGGACAGCGGCTCCCACAGCCGAGTCTCTCCAGCCGGCCACTCGCCCCCGCATGCCTCGAAGTCACTGCTGAGAGCCTGTACGTCGCTCAGCGACCGCCACGACAACGTCGAGTCCGGCAACCAAACCCCGGCTCACCATGACGAACAAGAATCACTCTGGGCATGCCCGCATTGATACCCCACCCCGCGCCCGTCGACGCGTTCGCCGTACGACGGCGGGATCTGTGGCAGGCTGCGGGGATGGGTGGGACTCGACTTGACCATGTTCGCGCGAACGTGGCCGACCTCGACGCAGCCGTCGAGTGGTACGCGAAGGTTCTCGGCTTCGAGGTGGAGGCCTACTGGCCACCTGATGCGCCGAACTACGCGCACTTCGTGACACAGTCCGGTGCGACGTTCGCAGTTATGGTGGCCGAGGGGCGAGGCGGGCGGTTCAACTTCACCGTCGACGACCCGGATGCCTTGTGGGACAAGGTGAAGGACCTGGCCGTGGTGGTCGAGCCACTGTTCGACACGCCGTACGGAACGCGGAAGTTCACCATCGCCGACCCGGACGGCAACGAGCTGGGATTCGCGCGCAACGAGCTGACCTAGGTGTCGTAGCCGAGGCCGTCCCAGGGGGCGTAGTAGGCGATGAAGTCGCCGGGCTCGATGTGGATGGAGTAGTCGCCTTCGAACTTGTCAACCACCCAGCCGAAGGTCACGCCCTCGACCTCCTTGGTGAACGGCTCGACCTCGATCGGCTCCAGCACGTACTTGCCGAGCTCGGCGAGCCTGGCAGCGACGAGCTCGTCCGCACCGGCCGAACCCGCCTGCCCGGGAGGAAGCCCGGCAGCACGCGCCACCTTGTCGACCCGCACCTCGTCGAATGTCCCGTCGGCCTTCCACAAATACAACCCGACGTACCCCGAAGCCTGATCGAACAGCTCGTCGCTCAGAAAGAACTTCCGCCCATCCTCGGCGGACCCGGCGTACGGCACGTGATAGTCATCAGGCACGATCCCGAACCGCGCAGGCGGCTCCTCCACAGCATCTCCTCCACCCGGCGACGAACACCCAGTCAGTACGACGATCAGCGAAAGCGCAACCGCCCCCAGCAGCCCGCGCCACATCCTCGCCCCCAGCACGACCATCGACTCCCCCACGCCGCACAACCTACTACCGAAATCACCCCGGCCGCCCCAACCCCGTCCGACCGTTTGCCGCCCTGACTGGGGCGCTACCGCGGAGTGAGCCTGGTGCCTGTGGAGGCGCTGATGACTGCTCGGTCTCCGAGGGGCTTGGTCAGGGTGACGACTGCTGGCGTCGACACGCCGATCGCTCGGCAGGCAACGCCGGCCGGCGGATTGCCGTGGGTTCCACCGACGATCACCATGTCGTCGTACTCCAGGACGTGAGCTCGAAGGTCGCGGTCGCAGGCTCCGTGAAAGAAGGTGAAGGTGAGCCTGCTGCCGTCGATCCGAGTGAGGCTCTGGACCTGGAGGAAACCAGGTGGCAGCTCGGGGAGACCGGCCGGTGGAGCGGGTTCGATCACGGGTTTGAGCACGTCCTCAGGGACTGCGACGGCGACGATCGATCTGGACAGACCTTTCGCGGTAAAGGACCAGGCGGGCACGGTCGCCGTACCCTTGCTCGTCGTCACCTCGGCGGTCCGCAGGGAAGCACTTGTGATCGTGAGACTGCAGGGCGCGGCTTTCATGTGCTTGCAGTTGTCGTAAGTGTCTCCGATCGCCGCGGTCAGTGCAGGACGGGCGTCGAGCAGGCTGACCGGACGGCTCGATCCGTCCGCGAACTCGATGCTGGACGTGCCGCCTGATCCGAGCCGAACGCCAGGCGCGACGGTCACGTGCCCAGCGAGCCAGGCCACCTTCTGCTCGGTCGTGTCGAACGCGAGCCCGGGCGTCCTGGTTGAGTACAAGAAGATTCCCTCAGGAGCCTTCGGGATGCCCGCAGCCCTGACAACCTCCGCCACGACACCCGCCCGCTCGACGAACGCCGGACTCCCAGGCGCAACCGGAACCAGCTTCGGATCCGGCGCTGGCATCTCGGCGACAGGCGTTGCACTACCTGCTCCTCCCGCCGGCGCTGGCGCTGCTTCGGTCCCACACGCCGCAAGCGCAAGACCAACCAGAAGCACGGCAGGCCCCAGGTACGCACGATCTCTCACCCGGCGGCCAATTGCCCTCATACCCGGTAAGACGCGCCACGCGTGGCGATCTGTTGCATTCCCCGCCATGCCCCGAGTATCCGCCCCACCGCCGTACCAAAGACCGAGCGCGGCTCCGGCTTGCCGACCCCCTCGGGAGGTCTAGGCGTGCGCTTCGCGACATAGTCTTCGCCAATGACCGAGCTACTGCCTGAGCCGTTCCAGTCGCGGCTAGGTCGCCTCGCCGTCGAAGTTGTCGTCGGCAGTCAGGCCACTGCGACCGCGCAGGCCATCGACCTCGCTTGTGACCTCATTTCAGCCGATCTGGCCCCAGAGGCAGTTGTCGATGTGGCAGCACTCAGCCCGAACGAGACCTGGCGCGACGCGGGTCCGGTCGTCCTGACGATGTTCGAAACTCTCGGCATGCCTGTCCCAGACCCATCCGATACAACCGCTGAGTGGGATTTCCTGCTCCGGGCCTTCGGCTTCTGGGACCTGTCGATAGCCAACTTCTACGGGCCGTTCATGGACCGACTCCCGGCCTGGGACGACCAGAGCCCGATCGAGCGCACGCTCACTCTTCTCCTCGAGGAACTCGACCGTGAAACGACACTGAGGCGGAAGTCAGCCGTCGTCGAACAAATGCGTGCGGCCGTGCGCGCCGAGTTCGCTTGATGCAGCGCAGGGTGGGCAACGGGCCGGCGTCGGGGCTGCGTGGTGGCTAGTTGTTGCGGTGGGCTACTAGTCTCGTGAAGCCGAGGGTTTTGCCGGCGTCGGTACGGAGCATTTGGGCTTCCCATTGGGGTGCGCTGCTGTCGCGGTCGCAGGCCTCGTTCCACTGGAGCCAATCTCGCCATCCTTCGGGCAGCCGATCGGCGACCTCGACGGTGACGAGGCCGGTCTTCTCCCAGTGCCGGCGCCACCAGGCCGGGCTGTGCCACGCGCAGAAGTCCCATTTCCAGTACGGCTCGAGGCCCGGCGGGGGAAGCGTCTCGCACTCCTCGGCAAGACCGGGCTGAACCATGCCGAGCTGACCACCGGGTTTCACGAAGCGCGAATAGTAGCCGAGATAGAGGTCGTCGGTGCCGAAGTAGTGGTAGGCGCCGATGCTGAAGAGCACGTCGAAGAATCCCTCGGCGAAGGGCAGCGCATGGGCCTCGGCATGGATCGGGTGAACCTGGTCCAACACGTCAGCCTCGGCAATACGTTGCAGGTTCTCGTCGGGCTTGATCCACAAATCAGTCGCCCACACCTCGACACCGAATTCCTTGGCCAGAAAGATCGAGCTCAGCGCAGTGCCACATCCCATGTCGAGAACCCGCATCCCGGCCTCGAGCGTCATGACATCGCTCAACGCCTCCGCTTGCCACACCGCATTCGGTCCCATCACCCCGTCAACCATCCACCGAGCCGAATATTTGGCAGACCGCGGGTACCGCTCGTTCCTCAGCAACACAGCAAGCTCGTCATCATCCATGAGCCCGGAGTGTGTCGGCAGCGCGTACGACGGGCAACCGGTTATCGGCGCCTCGCCGTACCAACGAATCGCGCACCCATGGCTCTACGCTTCCGACGTGGCATTCAGGTGGTGGCGGAAGCGCAGAGGTCTGACCGGCGAGTTCGACGTACCGGAGGACAGTGATCGCTGCCGTGCGATGACAGAGGCTTGGAAGCGCAATTGGCCCGACGCCGACCCGATCGGCCATCGGCTGCGAGGACCCTATTGCGAACGCTGGATCCGGTTTCACAGCCTGCCGGAGTCGAAGCGCTATGCCGATTCTGCCGAGGAGTACGCCGAGATCGTCCGGCGACATCGCACGGTCCTGGCAGAGTTGCCGGGCGGCGGCACCCTCGAACATCTCGTAGTCATCGCTGAGGACTGCGGATCACAAGATCTGGCAACGGGCTGGTCCAAGAAGCACGTACCCGGTGCGTGGCCATGGCGACGAGTCGAGGGCGACGACCCAGACGTCGGCTTCTCCTACCTGTGGGTGCGCACAGGACTGACCGACTCTCAATCGGATGCGCTGCTGACCGCTGCCGCCGACAACCAAGCTCGCGTCATCGTCGCCGACCCAGACCTGACCTGGCTGTTCTGCCCGTACGACGGCGGCGCGGACGTGATCCTCCCAGACACCCCCACCCGAGACGCCATCCGCGACCGCCACACCGATTGGCTCTCACCCCATCCATCCGGACTCTGACCCAATCCGCTCCGTCACGGCGATCGTCGTCAGGCAGCCCGACCGTTTGGTGGAGATGTCGTCGATGACGGTCAGAAGGCCGCCGCCGATGCTGGTTGTGAGGCCGCGGGCGGCCGGGCCGGATAGCTCGACCGCTTGCGGTGTCGGACCGCAGCGGGACCGTGCCGCAGGAATGCACGTTGGGGTCGATACGTGGCGCATGTGGTTGCGTCGATCCAAGGATCGGATCGAGGTCGATGAAGAGCTCGCCACTCACGTGGTGGTCCGGTCAGAAGCCACTCGAGTTGACGATGTCTCCATAGCGAGTAGGCCGGCCGTTCCTTGCTGTTTGCGCAGATGAGCCCGGGTGGTCCCGAGTCGCCTGAGGGTTACGGTGCGGGTGTGATTTTCAACGACCCGGACGGTCCGTGGACCGCGGCGGCGTACCTTGCCGAAGACGAGTCTTTCGAGGGTGTTCAGCACGGCATCGGTGACTCCGGCGGAACGCTCTGCGGCATCTCTGAGGACGAGGTTGCCATCGTGCGGCGTCCGTTCTGGGGCGACGGAGCCGGGGACTGTCGGACTTGCGCATTCCGTCTGGCCGAGGCCGCCACGACTGATCCTTAGCCCGCCCCCGACCTCGTGACTTTGGCTTGGTGAAGGTCGTCGGGCTATTATCTGATCAGATAAGGTCTAGGAGTGCCGGGATGGACAAAGACAGTCAGGCAGTCATTGAACTGCTCAACCGCGCCCTCGCCGAGAGCGGGCTGTCTCAGGCTGCGTTCGCTACGGCCCTCGGGACATCTGCTTCGCGCTTCTCGACCTACCGGTCTGGCAAGACAAAGCCGACAGCGCAGTTCTTGATGCGGGCCGGTCGGATCGCTCGTGCTCTCCAGGCAGCGCGTGAGTATCGGATCATGACTGCCCCGGCGACCGCGACGGCAATCCGCGAGGCGAGTGACGAGGATTGGGCGTGGCGGATGCTGCTCCAAGGCCGCGACCACCTGCGCTTGCTGTTGGACCGTCACGATGGTTCCGAAGCCGCTTGGGAGGCAGCACCGGGACCGACTGGTCAGGCGGGCTTCGATGCGCTGCTCGCCGTCCTGACCGCGCACGAATTCGAGACAGCCGGCGAAGATCCACCCGAGTGGACCAAAAACAAGGCTCTCCTGGACCCCTGGATCCCCGAGCATCCGTTCCTCGAGCGCGCCGAGATCATCGAGCAAACCCCGGCCTACTTGGCCGAGGCGAACATCTTCGTCCCTGCCCGCGACCTGGTGACCGCATGAGCGACGCGCGCAACGAATTCTCGGCCGCCGAGATCATCGATCTTCTCTCCGAGCTCGACAAACGGCTGAGAACGCGTGGCATCGCTGCATCGGTCTTCGTCGTCGGAGGTGCTGCGATTGCAGTGACCTCGGGTGACAACCCCCGCCGTACGGAGGGCATCGATGCGATCACGCGCGACGAGGTCGTGGTCGACGAATCTCGTGCGATGGCAAGCCAACTAAAGCTCCCCGAGGACTGGCTGAACACCCGAGCCAGCCCGTGGATGCCGCCACTCCCGGAAGGTGCGTTGCGGCGCAGTGACACGCCCGGTCTGCACATCACCTACGCCACCGACGAGTTCCTGTTGGCCACCAAGTTGGTTGCCCAGCGTCGCAAGGACGCCGGCGACATCGTCGCGCTCGCCAGGCGTCTCGGAATGGAGAAGGCATCTGCTGACGAACTCGGCAGGCTGATCTACACCTACTACACCGACGAAGATTCGCTCGAGTTCATCCTCGACGGCAAGGACGTCGACCGCGAGATACAACTGCTGTCAGTCCGGGCCGAGCGACTGTTGGCAAGTCACCAGTCCGACTCGAAACGCGCGGTACCAACCGACGGTGCTCAACCTTCAGCCGTACGTCGTCATCCCCGCCAGACCTCCCGCGAGCGCAGCTAGCCGGAACGACGATCTCGTCGACGCGGAGGTGGTCGCACGTCCGCGCGATGCTGCTGACCGACTCCGCGCATGCGGGGTCGGCGCTCAGCGCCGCGCGTTTGGAGACTGTGGACTGCGAGGCGCATCGCGACCAGGCACCTGCTTCCTGCTGTGCGGGCGGAATGTGAGCGTGCGAAGGCACGGCCTCGGCAGATCCGGGCTTCTGTCACGGGCGTAGTCGACAAGCGTCGGCCAGCGCTTCCAGGGGTGACGGACGCGAGCGTATCTTGAGGGTGTGGGGTCAAGGTCCTTGCCGCAACGCGCAGTCCGCGCGGTCGGCGAAAGCGCGCTTTCGGAGCGGCTCACCCGCGCTCAGGAGTTGGCGTACGGGCCGCTGGCCGAGCGGGTACGACGCAGCCCGCTGCATACCGACGTACTCGGGCATTCGTTGCATCCCTCGCTTACCGACGTGACCGCCGGGTGCTGGCTCGGCACGTCTCTTCTCGACCTCGCCGGTGGGTCCGAGTCGCGTCGCGGGGCGGCGCTCCTCGCCGGCTTCGGCCTGCTGGCGTCGGTGCCGACGGCTCTCGCAGGCGCCGCCGACTGGGCGGAACTGTCAGGCGCCGAACGCAGGATCGGTACGGTCCACGGGCTCGGCGCGGACGCCGCAATCTTCCTGTTCGCCGGCTCGCTCGTCGCGCGCGTGCGCGGCAAGCACCGGCTCGGCACAAAGCTTGCCGTCGCCGGGAACCTGGTCATCGCAGGTGCGGGCTTCCTCGGCGGCCACCTAGCCCTGCACCGCGGAACAGCCCGCCGACCTCCCAGGGCGGAGCGCAACTAGTGGGGACTGGTGTGGGGTGCGGAGAGAGTCGCTAAGGACGATAACCGCTTCCGTGCCGGCGCAGCGGCGGTCTCCATGCCGTTCGACGGGTTGGCGGTCTTCTCCTGCGTCGACTGGCTAGGCGAGGATGCCTCAGGCGGTGGGAGCAGGCGCGGACGACCAGTCACGTCTGAGAAGGCCGTACACCCAGGAGTCCGATACCTCGCCGTTGACGATGCAGTCCTCGCGCAGCGTTCCTTCGCGGACGAAGCCGAGCTTCTCCAGCACGCGGGCGGAGGCCGCGTTGCGCGTGTCCGCCTCGGCCTGGACTCGGTTCAGGTCCAGCGTGTCGAACGCCCACTGCAGCACGGCGCGCGCGGCCTCCGTCGCGTACCCGTGGCCCCATGCCGCATCGCCGTAGCAGTAGCCCATCGACGCGCTGCGGTAGTCGGGGTTCCACTGGTTCAGACTGCACCAGCCGATGAACGCCCCGTCGGAAACACGGTCCACGGCCAGCCGCGCCCCGGTCCCTTCCGCTGCCATCTGCCGGCATACCGCTATGAACCGCTCGGCGCGCCCACGCTCGCTCCAGGGTGGCGAGTCCCAATAGCGGAGTACGTAGGCACTGCTGTGCATCGCAAAGAGGACGTCGGCATCCGCGTCGTCGAACGGCCGCAGCCGCAGGCGATCGGTGTGCAGCGTGGGAGCAGGCAGAGACATGGGTGCAATGTTGCCTCCCATGAGGGGCGACTGCGCGACGTGGGTGGCGGCCTGAGGCCGCGTGCGTGGGGATCGAGCGGGCGAGGATTGGTATCCGATCGGCTGTCGGATTCGCCGTACGCCGTTCGTAGCGTACGTGGAGGCGGACAGCGGGTCCGCCCGAGCCGAAGGAGCACACATGCCCGAGTACCTCATCTACTTCAACCAGCAGTGGGTGGGTGACCACACCGAGGAGTGGTTCGGCGGGCGTGGGCCGCTCGCCAGGGCGGTCGTGGACG
Organism: Kribbella sp. NPDC050820; assembly: GCF_040653975.1. Taxonomy (NCBI): domain Bacteria; kingdom Bacillati; phylum Actinomycetota; class Actinomycetes; order Propionibacteriales; family Kribbellaceae; genus Kribbella; species Kribbella sp. NPDC050820. The sequence goes on along the minus strand of NZ_JBFAHB010000114.1, from coordinate 8,667 downwards.
AGATGAAGGCAGCCGGCGTCTACGTCTTCGCCGGGGGACTGGAGGAGGAAGACGGCCCGGTCTACAGCGCCGACCCCACCGGTGGCGACGTACTGGTCACTGACGGACCGTACGTCGAGACCAAGGAGTACCTGGGCGGCTTCGCCGTGGTGGACGTGCCCGATGACGAAACCGCCAAGGTCTGGGCAGCCAAGGTCGCAGAGGCCTGCGGCTGGCCGCACGAGATCCGCCGCTTCAAGCCCCAACCTCAGCGCAAGTGATGCACTTCCCCAAGACCGCCTGACGCCTGACCACGACCTCATCGTGAGCGACTCCCGGCCCACGGTGAGGTCGCGGCCCCTTCGCCGTTCGATCGGCCCCCGATGCCGCCTCACCTGCAATGCGTACGCCGGCATCGTCCGGGAAGCACGCCTCGCACCGAGTGGTCCCTTCCGGCCCGATGGATGGATTCGGCTCTCAGGGATGGTGGCAGTCCGGAAGCTCCATCAACGCCTTGGTGGCCGGATGATCGAGCGGCCAGCGGGATGGGTGTAGCTGGCGGTCGGATGCCAGGCCTGCGTGTGCGCGTGTCCCGCCGCGCGACTCGGCGGCCTCGACTTCGAAAGACCCGCCATGACCAAATCAGTGCCATCACGACAACTGCCAGGACGGGCAGCAGAGACAGCGACCGTACGATCGGGCTGAGACCGGCATCCGTGGCGATGGCCACGCCGGCCGAGACGACGCCAATGGCGAAGTACGCGGCGATGCCAGCCGGGGTGTGGCGCCAATCGCCGCTCATAGCTCATTGTGCCCGGACAGCTGGCGAACGGGCGACGTACGAGCTGGCGTAGCGGACGCGTGCGGCGGTGTAGTTGCCCTAGCTCAGTTCCTTCCGCATCTGAGCGCATGTCGCCTCGTACCGCGTGATCGAGCCATCAGGGTTTTGCTGGTCCCAAGATTCGAGTACCTCGTCGTACGCTACGTAGCCCAGCCGCTCGTAGAGGGCACGGGCTCGCGGGTTACTCAGCTCGACACCAAGCTCGGCCCGATCAAGACCTCGGGCCAAGATCCGCTGCTCAGCAGCCCCAATGAGCACCGTCCCGATCCCGCAGGACTGCAACGCCGGGTGCACGGATAGCTGAGTCAACGAACCAGCACCGGGATGCGGCAGGTAGTCGACCGCGCCGATGGCCACGGGCAGGTCGTTCTTCGTACAGACGGCAAGGTAGTCGACCTCCCCGCGGCGCGCTCGCTCGAGTTGCTTGGCAACCTGCCTCACGTGCAATTCACTGCCAGCAAACCCACACGCGCCCAAATCGGCGTCAGCCAGATCTCTCACCGCCAGATCGAGTACGACTGCCGTCATCTTCACCACCACCAGGTGTCTCGGTCATCTCGTGGCGAGCCTGATCAAGTTCGCGCTTCTCGTCGCGCCGCCGAGCCCGTGACGCCCATTCTTTGGCCTCTTCGGTGGTGCCCCAGTGGCCGTGCTTGCGCGACATGTTCCGAGCGCCGTCATGCTCCGTCTTGCCCCGTCCCAGTGCCACACCGACAGGTTACCTGTGGGATCAGCCGCTCGGACCTCGCGTTCGTCCGAGGACAGCGCCGAGTCCAATCGCCTTGTTGAGATCGACCCAGTGCCCGATCCACGGGGGCACCAGTCGTCGACGTGACGTTCCAGCGGGCGTAGCCATCGAGTGGGCCGCTGCTGGGAACAATTGGCCGACAAGCGGCATGCTCTCCGGTCCTGTCTGCGGCACGTCAGTGCGTTGGTTCGCGACCAGGATCAACACCGAACTTCTCGATCATGAATCGCCAAAACAGCGGAACCGCGTCAACTACCGGCTTGTCGATGACATCGTCGTGGCCGGTCGTAGAGAGGTGCTCGATGCGCACGAATCCTCTGGCCGGCTGATGGATCGAGCCTGGGGCGCGCACCGCAACCACGCCGTACGGCGGCTCAGGGATCGGCGTCGGTACCACGATCAGGTCGTGCATCGACGTGCACGCCGCCAAAGCCCCGGTCTGATCCGAGACGAGGACACTCTTGACTATGTCTGACATATGTCGGAACTCCCCATGGCGATCTGCCATGTCCCCAAGGAATGCGTCGATCTCATCCCATGGTCGTCGCCGAAAGGGATATGGCCAGCCGTGAGTCCTCACGCGGCCCAATGATTGCAGAGGTCAACCGCGCCGCGGCGCGTCAGCAACATCCCCAACTCAGGGTTCGACCAGGCGCCGGTCCATTGGTTGATGCCGCGCTTGGCGAGCCACTCGCTCGCCTCGGTGCGTATCGCGAGGATGGTTGGGCGGTCCGTCGATCCTGGTCTGCTCGACAGTCACGATGCGCCAACGTCCTCGTCGATGCGCGGAGTTGGGTCGCCGATTGCGGAGACGGCTCGGTTCCGAGGCGCAGCCGCCGCGCGGCGGGCGACACCCACGAGGCAGCGCTTCGGCGTGTCGCCAGCAAGATCGTCGGGCAACTCCACCATTGTCTGGCCCACTGCCAGCCCTACCGAGAAACATCGCCTGGACCAACGAGCCAATCGGCCGCAGGACTGCGGCCTGAGCCAGCATTGGATGGCCGCCGACCCACGGGTCGCAGCGGCGGTGTCAAGGGCTGCCGACAGGCAGACGGGCAGAGTCGCGAAGCCCTTTTGCGCCGCGCGAAGACCCGAATCATCACCGGAGCCAGAAGGTGGCGCCCTCCCGCGCACAATGATCAGCGCATCGGTTGCTGTCGCCGCTACTCTTATCGATCCATGAGACGGGTTCGGGCTGTGACCGGCTGGTTCGTCATCGGCGGGGTCGCGGCACTCGTCGTCTCCGTTATCGCCCTCACGCTGGCTTTTCCGATGTCCGAGCGAGCACCCGACATCGCTGATCCGCGCGCATGCCCGGGCAGCAACGTCGAACTCCAAGTCATCACCGCAGCCTTCGACGTCGAACTGCCGCCCGATGTGGCGGAACTGAGCTTCCGCTCGGATGTGCATCCGATGTTCGACGAGCACACGCTGCAAATCTCGTTCCGGACCACGCCCGCAGGCCTACGAACGTTCCTCGCCGCAAGCCGATTTGCCGCGCCACAAACTGTCGCCCAGCAGGAACTACCGGCGTCGGATACGTGCCCAGGGCCGGAGTCGTTCCGACGGGCGTTGATGGTGGAGGATCAGACAGCAGCCGGCAGCAGCCGAACCTTGGTCGTGGACACGTTCGATCCCGCGCATCCCCTCGCGTACATCCGCGCAGTCGACCTATAAGCAGCCGAACCGCACCGGCACAAACGACCGGACTTGCTCGGCCGCCGCAACTTGCGATCCGACGACCGCCGGGTGTCTTGATGCGTGTCGTGGCGGCCGTACGATCGAGAGGCCAGAGGGACAGGGCTAGCCCGCGGTCGGTCGCAGTACTCGGACTGCACTGGGCGGGCTGTAGCGCGAGTGGCAGGAACGTGCTCAGCGGTGCGCTGTCGTTGGGTTGGACCGGGGTCACGCAGTACTGCCTTGCAAAGGCTGTTGCGAGCCTTCTGCGTGGCTCAGCGACAAATCGCTGAGCGTGGGCTCGACCGATTGAACCCGCGGATGACCTGTCGAGCCGGCGCCGATGTAAGGACCCAGTTCTGACCGGGCTTCAATGGCCTGTTGCGCCGTCGATCGCCTCTCGGATGATGTCGGCGTGACCATTGTGCCGCGCGGTTTCCTGGACCATATGGACCAAGATTGCCCGCAAGTTGGCCTCCGCTCCCGACGGCGTCGTGACCACGTCGTCGAGCCCGCCGGCGGCCACGACGGCCCGGGCCCGCTCGCAGGTCAGTAGGTATTGCCGGACTAGGGCGTCAGCCGTCTCATCCGGACCGACGCGAAACTCCGCATCTGGGTCACCGTCGGTCGAGAACAGATCTGGCTCGCGCAAGCCTCCGTAGATCTTGAGGAACCAGCCATGCTCCGTCTCGGCTAGGTGTTTCACCAACCCCAGCAGGCTGAGCCCAGACGGCGTCATCGGCCGGCTCAGCTGCTCTCCATCGAGTCCTTCCAGCTTGTGAAGCAGGGTGGCGCGGTGGAAGTCGAGCTGCTGTGCCAGCGCGTCGCGCTCGTCAGCCAGACGATTCGGCACTGCCCGCTCCACGGGCGACTCAAATACCATGCGCCAACAATACGATCGACGTACGACCAGGGCAGAGGACTACGAGTCCCAGGCAACTGCGGAGATCCACGCGATCGGCCCGCCCCCAACGGAGGATCGCGCTGCACCCGCACGGGCTACCCACAGTCAGACGTCAGGACTTCGGACGACGCCCGCGCCCTTGATCCATAGAGCCAAACTTCGGCAGAGAGCGGATCAGTTGTCGGATCACGAACCTCGGGGATTACTGTCCTCCGTCGGCGGCGTGATGGTGCTCGGCGTGCGCGGCAGTCACCTGCGGTCTGGTCGTGAGAGCAGCGCCACTTTGACGCGTGGGCCTGTACGCTCGCGCGGTGGCTTTCCCAGACGCATTGCACACCATCGTCAAGGACATCGCCGCGGCAGCGCGAGGTGAGGACCCGGAAGCGTTCTTCGCGGCCGGACAGCGCCTCGCGGACAGGTTCCAGGAGGCATCACGGCAAGACCTCGACACAGCGGTCACATTGCTCGCACCCGTACTCACCGACGCGCCGGAGTCCCTGGGCGGACCGCTCGCGCAGTACCTCGGTTCCCTGATCGGCATGGACGGGGATGCCACGCCGGTTCTGGACACGCTGGTTGAGCACGCGTGCCGCGCGCTGGAAGGCACGCGGCGGTTCGTGGCACTCTACGAGGAGCTTGTCGGGCCAGTCCCAGAGCGAGCGGAGTGCGGTGATCGCGAGTACGAGCGGTTCGTCGCAGCAGCAGCCTCCCGGATCGACGACCCAGGCGCCGTCGCTCGCTCGTGGATGTATGCCGAGTCGTGGGTGCAACCCATCCTGTTCCTCGGCCAGCGTGCCGACGTCCGGCGTGCGCTGCCGCAGCGGGAGCGGCTAACGGCAGCAGCGATCGTCGCGGAGGACGACCTTCCTGACCTCGCTCCATGGCTGGTGGGCCTGCTCCGCATTCTCGACGACGAGCCGCTGGTCGTGCTGCACCGCTCCACCGGCACTGCCTTCCGCGTCACGATCTCGGGCGTGTCCGACAATTTCCAACTCCACACACTTCTCGCGGCTCACATCATCCCGCTGCTTCCGGTCGCGCGGCGAGGCGTCCTTCGTCGCCGAGACACCTCGGCGGTGCCCGTCGCGCCGACGGCCGCGATGCTCGCGGCCGCCGATGGTTCTGGAGACCTCGCCCCTGCAGGCGGTCTCACCGGCCAGTTCAACCTCGTTGACGGCGTGGGAGCTTGGATCTGGAACGAAGGCCGGCCTGACGAGATCCCGCTGATCGATGGCGTGCGCGTCATCGTTCTCGATCCGCCTCCCTACCGACGCGGCTGGGACTCCGGCCGCGCGTACCCGCTCCTGTGCGCGAGTGTCGAGGCCACTCCACTACCCAACGACGAGGCCAGAATGTGGCTGTCTCGAATCAAACCGTCGAAGCCGCTCGATCAGGCGACCAAGGCGGCCGAGGCGCTCGTATGGTCGGACGACATGTCAGTAGCCCTGCCGCCCGGCCGCGACGTGGCCGACGTCGTCAACTACACCCTCGCCACCAGTGCGCGTGGAGTCTCCGGGCTCGAACTGGAGACTGCGGTCGCGCGTGAGTTCTCACTTTCCGCCGAGGACTCCGCGCTCGCCGTTGATCGCGTCTTTGGCGGGATCACCCGCGCCGCAACCCTGAACGAAGCCAACCGTCCGGATCCGGTGAAGGACCCGATCGCCTTCGAGTCCTACCGTCAGGCCCTGGAGCGTTCAGAGGCCTGACCACGCTACGCGGCAATTGCGGTCACGTGGCGCCGAGTAGAGGCGGCGCGGGCCTGGCGGCTTCGGGTCGTTCCGAACCCAACTGGTGCGAGACGAGGGACCATGGGTACATGGCGGCCAGGGATTTGGTGTTCGAGGCCGGGGATCGAGTCCGGACCTGGGGTCAGTACGTCGCCGGTCCGGACGGTGATTGGCTGGACCTGGCCCGCGTCGATGCTCTGATCTCCAAACCACCGGGTTGGAAGTCAGATCGGTCGATCCGGCTGATCGGGGCCGACGCCGAGGCAGTACCTACCGACTTCGCAGCGAACCGAGTCCCGGACTTTGTCTCGGTGGTCGGGACATGGCGCGACGAGAGCATCGAGGTCGAGGAACAGTCACCGGACATCCCTGCTCGGGAGCCGAGTGCGGATTGGACGGACCCACCGTGCCCGCCGCCGCCCGACGGCTGGCGGCGTGACGCGCTGCCCTGGGACCTGGACTACGGCGACCTGGAATCGTCCGGGGCGATGGTCCACGGGGTGGTCTTCCGGCCGTCGGCGGACCAGGAGGTCCTCGTCGTCGCCGCCACCGATGTCGACGCGGTGACCCGGCAGTTATCCCCGCACCTGCCAGATCAGCTCTGCGTGGTGCCCAGCCGGTTCACCCGCGCTCAACTCGACGAGGTCCGCGACGTCCTGCTGTCCCATTGGCGGGAGTGGCGCCTGGAAACCTGCGGCACCGGCAGCGCAGACGCGCAAGCTCAACCGTTCGCCACGGCCGAACCATTCCGCGTCACCGCCGAGATGGCCGAATGGGCCGATACGCTCCCCGCGGGACTGCTCCGCCTCAACCCAGCGATCAGCCCGGCCTGACAACCCGGTCCGGCACCCGGCGCGATATGTGCCCTAGGCGTGTCGAGCAGCCGCATCTCATCACCGGCATGACAGGCGCGGAATGCGGCATGCGGGGACGCTCGCTTGTCGGAGGTACATGCCTTGATACGCGAATGCGTAAAGGCGTTGTCGGCGGCCGCGTGGGGCTTCCACGGGCTGCTCACTGACTGCGAGTTGGCGGAGCCACGGGGCGGTCGGATGAAGCGCGATAGGCGCGTGGACCGGGTGGGTGGGAGCGGTGGCGAGCACGCGACGTAGGAGTGGGCGTAGCGCCGCGTGGGGCGACCAGGTTTGGCGCGCTCGGAGGGATTCGAACCGTCAACCTTCTGATCCGTAGGAGCCTGCAACTCTAGAGGTGCGCCGCGCCGCCGTGCATACGATTCACCTCAGTGGTGCCAACTCGTGCATCTTGCTCGGGCTCGTTGGGGTCGGACTGGGGTCATCTTCGACCCTGCAATCACGAGTGACCAGGCGCAGTTCCTGTGCAACCTGGTCGGGATCAGTTCCAGAGGCAGAAGGGATGTCCCGCAGGATCCAGCATCACCCTTAACCTGCGCGGGACTCGGTCTGCCGGCTGCTGACGAGCCTCACGAGCACCGAATGACACCGCACGCGCGACCGCGGCTTGGACGTCGTTCACTCGGATCTCGAAGTGCATCATCTTCGTCTGCGCGGGAACCTCCTCTGGCCACACAGGAGTCACATACCAATCATTGGCCTGGATGTTGAGCCACATTCCACTTTGGGGGTCTCGCAAGGCAGCCCAACGCGGCTCGCGCTCGGCGACCTCCGTCCCGAGCAGGTCGCGATAGAAGGCAACCTCAGCGTCGTACTCGTCGGGCGCGCAATCGATGCATACCGCGTTCCATCGGACCCCCGCCGCTTCTTCGTCGGACCCTTGCATCTCGTCGACTCCTTTGGGTTTCCCGTCGTTAACGAATTAGCTCGACTCTAAGCCAATCTGCTTGACATGCTCTTCGTCCCCATTCCGGCCCCGCGAACCAATATCACCTTGGGCTGCAACGCCGATGCTGTCGCAGACTCGATCGCCTGGCGCAGACTGTCCACCGTGTGGCGTAGCTGCCTCACGCGAAGCTGTCCCAGCTCCGGCCCCTGATCCGTAGGAGCGTGCGTTTGTCGGTGCTCCGGGTTAGGGCTCAGCCCGGAGGCTCGGCCCCTCGACGGCGCCCCAGGCTCGCGGCGCGCGGTCTTCAACCGACTCACTGAAGCACCAGCTCCGGCCGGTGTAGTCACGGGCAACGTATTGGCGCTCGCCATAGACGTGGGTCGTCGGATCCTGCGTGATCTCTGCACCATGAGCCCGGCTGACTGCCGCATGTGCATCTACGTCATCGACTCGCACCATGACCTCGTCCGCACCGGTAGGAGGCGCGTCGGACTGCACGATCGCAAGCGCAGCCGTCGGTCCAACAGCGAGCTGAGCTCGATGATCAGAAATCTGCCAGCGTAAGCGAAAGCCGAACGCGGCGGTCAACCACTCGACTGCCTCAGATACATCCGGGTAAGCCAGCACCGGCACCAATACGTCCACAGGCATTGTCTGATTGAAACGCATCGCACACCTCCGAGGCTTCAGCCTGCAACAGCCACTCACCGAGAGCAACCCGACCCGGCCCGCGTGGTGCAGTAGCCGCTGACTAGCTAGACGGCCCACATTTGCCCCGTCCCCCTGATAGCTGCCAACCCAGGCCAGCGCGGCACATGTCAAGAGTCGGCTTGCCGATCCGTAGTGTCGCGAAGCGCTCTTGACGTGTGTCGTGGTGGCCGGACAATCGAGCGGCCAGGGGGACGGGGCTAACCGGCGGTCGGACGCCAGGGCTCGGACGGTGCCGGGTGGGTCTGCGATCAAAAGTGCCAGCCGTTCTCCGCGCGGGGTGGGCGAGGTTCGGCCGGCAGGCCGCATGGGCTCGCCCACC
>NZ_JBFAHB010000113.1:0-22938 GCF_040653975.1 Kribbella sp. NPDC050820 | reverse complement strand
CCGCCCCCGCCCCCCCCCGCCCCCCGCGGCAGGTGGGGTAGGCCGCGGGGTGCCCCTCATACGGCTCGGCTCCTCCGCCCGGAGGGCGGAGGAGCCGAGTGTTGTTCTTGTTGTTGGAGTCAGCCGATGAGGCCGAGGGACCGTACGGCGTCGCGTTCTTCGGCGAGCTCGGTGGTGCTGGCGTCGATGCGGGTGCGGGAGAAGTCGTTGATGTCGAGGCCCTGGACGATCTCCCAGTTGCCGTCCTTCGTGGTGACCGGGAACGACGAGATCAGGCCCTCGGGTACGTCGTACGAACCGTCGGAGACGACCGCCATCGACAGCCAGTCGCCGTCGGCCGAGCCGCGCAGCCAGTCGCGGGTGTGGTCGATGGTCGCCGCCGCCGCCGACGCCGCCGAGGACGCGCCGCGGGCCTCGATGATCGCCGCGCCGCGCTTCTGCACGGTCGGGATGAAGTCGCTCTCGAGCCACGCCTGGTCGTTCACGACCTCGGCCGCGTTCTTGCCGGCCACCTCGGCGTGGAAGATGTCCGGGTACTGGGTCGCGGAGTGGTTGCCCCAGATCGTCATCTTCTTCAGGTCGGTGACGTGCACGCCGGTCTTCTTCGCCAGTTGGGCCAGCGCGCGGTTGTGGTCCAGCCGGGTCAGCGCGGAGAACCGCTCGGCCGGGATGTCCGGGGCGTTGCTCTTCGCGATCAGCGCGTTCGTGTTGGCCGGGTTGCCGGTCACGGTGACCCGGATGTCGTCCGCGGCGTGCTCGTTCAGCGCCTTGCCCTGGACGGTGAAGATCGCGCCGTTCGCCTCCAGCAGGTCGCCGCGCTCCATCCCCTTGGTCCGCGGCCGGGCGCCGACCAGCAGCGCCACGTTCGCACCGTCGAAGATGACGTTCGGGTCGTCGCCGATCTCCACCCCGGCCAGCGTCGGGAAGGCCGAGTCGTCGAGCTCCATCACGACCCCCTCGAGCGCCTTCAGCGCCGGGGTGATCTCCAGCAGCCGCAGCTCCACCGGCGTGTCCGGGCCGAGCAGCGCACCGCTCGCGATCCGGAACAGCAGGCTGTAGCCGATCTGACCAGCGGCCCCGGTAACGGCCACCTTCACCGGTGTAGTGCTCACGACACGCTCCTCGAACTCTTGTGACAGTGTGCTTCGGACGCTAGCAAGCCCCGTGCGTGCTACCAACGCTGGGGGACCCACGACTTGCTCACATCGCGGGGAATCGTTCACCGCGCGGACATCCGGTGGTCTTCGCAGTATCCAAGGGTGTCTTCCAGTTCCTGACCTGTAAGGAGAACCTCATGAAGCGAACGGTGCTGCCCCGCCGGTTCGTCCCGGCCGCCGCGTCGGCCCTCGCCGTGGCCGCGGCCGTGCTGGTCCCGCAGGCCCTGCCGACGTCGGCCCCGGCCGCCGACACCGCAGACACTGCTGCGCAGGCCGCCGCCAAGCACCGCGACGACTTCGTCATCGTCGGGCACCGCGGAGCGTCCGGGTACCGGCCCGAGCACACGCTGGCGTCGTACGAGCTGGCGGCCCGGATGGGCGCCGACTACATCGAGCCGGACCTGGTGACCACCAAGGACCGGGTGCTGGTCGCCCGGCACGAGCCGGAGATCGGCGGTACGACGGACGTCGCGGCGCACCCGGAGTTCGTCGGCCGGAAGAAGACCAAGCAGCTCGACGGGGTCGCGGTGACCGGCTGGTTCACCGAGGACTTCACGCTGGCCGAGCTGCGCACGCTGCGGGCGAAGGAGCGGATCCCGGCGATCCGCCAGCAGAACACCGTGTTCGACGGCCGCTACCAGGTCCCGACCCTGCAGGAGGTCATCGACCTGAGCCGCCGGCTGTCCCGTGAGCTCGGCCGGCCGATCGGCATCTACCCCGAGACCAAGCACCCGACCTACTTCCAGCAGCAGGGTCTGGCGCTCGAGCCGGAGCTGGTGAAGACGCTGAACCGCAACGGCCTGAACCGCCCGGACGCCAAGGTGTTCGTCCAGTCCTTCGAGGTCGCGAACCTAAAGGCGCTGCGCAAGCAACTCCGCGTCCCGCTCGTCCAGCTGACCAGCTCCTCCGGCGCGCCGTACGACTTCGTGGTCGCCGGTGACAAGCGCACGTACGCCGACATCGTGAGCGCGAGCGGGTTGCGCGAGGTCGCGACGTACGCCAAGGGGCTCGGTCCGTCGAAGGACCAGGTGATCCCGCTGGACGCCACCGGCAAGCTCGGCCAGCCGACCGCGCTGGTCGGCAACGCGCACCGGGCCGGCCTGGTCGTGCACCCGTACACCTTCCGGGTGGAGAACAACTTCCTGCCGGCGAACTTCGACAGCTCCGCGGTCGCGGCCGAGTCGGGCAACCTGTTCGGCGAGATCGCGGCGTACCGCAAGGCCGGGATCGACGGGCTGTTCACCGACAACACCGACGTCGCGGTGGCCGAGGAGGCCGAGGCGCGCTGAGCGCCCGGTGACAAGATAGGCGGGTGGAACGCAAGGTCGGGTCCGGGACGGCGACCGTCGAGGCCGAGGCCGACGGCACCTTCGTGCTCCGGGTCGACGGCTCGCTGCAGTCGCAGGTCGACCTTGCCGACCCCACCAACCTGTCGTTCGAGTACATGCGGCGGATCGGCGATGTCGTCGATGCCGCCGCACCTCGGCGTCAGCCGGTCGCCGTCGTACACATCGGCGGCGCCGGGCTGAGCCTGCCGCGGTACGTCGCGGCGACCCGGCCGCGCTCGCGGCAGGTCGTGCTCGAGCCCGACGAGGACCTGACCGAGTTCGTCCGCGAGGCGCTTCCGCTGCCGAAGCGGTCCGGGATCAAGGTCCGCGCCGTCAGCGGCCGGGCCGGCATCACCGAGCTGTACGACGACTCGATGGACCTGCTGATCCTGGACGCGTTCGAGCGGGAGGCGGTCCCGGCGAACCTGGTCACGGCCGAGTTCTTCGCCGAGTGCGCCCGGGTGTTGCGACCGACCGGCGTACTGGTCGCCAACCTGATCGACGGATCGGCCGGCCTGCCGTTCATCCGCCGTACGGCGGCCACGGTCCGCGGGGCCGTCGGCGACGGGGTGGTGCTGGCCGAGCGGAAGGTCCTGCGGGGCAAGGGCTTCGGGAACGTCATCCTGGTCGCGTCGCCCCAGCCCGTCCCGGACCTGACCGCGGCCGGCCGGCGGGCGCAACCGCCGTACGACGTCCTTCCCCTGAGTGAGTTGGCCGGCAAAGCAGCCCCGCTCACCGACGCCGAAGGCTTCACCACCCCACCCGCTCCCGCGGGCACCTTCCGCCGCTGACGCTTCACGCAGCCGCGCGGGTCCGGCCGGATCCGATCCGCTCGAGCGCCTCGGCAACCGCCGCGCGTTCCTCGAGTGTCGCGCCGACGGCGCGGACCAGTCGGTCCACGCGATCGCGGCCGGGCAAGCGAGCGCCTTGGAACCACGCCTGGAGCGTGGTCCGGGGGATTCCGGTGAGCCGCTCCAGGCTGCGCGAGGACCTCGGCCGGGCCAGCGCCGCCAACGCGGCGCCGAGGTCCTGCAGGGTCTCGGCGGACTGCAGCAGCTGGGCGACGTCCTGCGCATCGCGGACAGCCGCCTCCCAGTGCCGGCGCCAGACCGGGAGGAGCTCGGGCGGCACACCGCATCCGGTCAGGAAGGCCGCAGTGACGTCCCAGGTCGGCAGCTGCTTCCCGCTGGTCGCCCGGACCAGGTGTGCGTGCGAGTAGTGCGCTTGATCAGCGAGCTGCCGGTAGGTGAGCCCGGACTGCTGCCGGACCCGCCGGAGCGCGCCGGCGAACATCTCCGCGTTCATGTCGGCCTCCTCGTGATCAAACATAATCCAACATGATCAAACAAGGCAAGTGACAGGGGTCAAGCTAGGATTGAGCAATGTCAATCGCGAAGGTTGCTGCTCTGTCCTACTACCCGGTGAAGGGGCTGGCCGGGGTGTCCGTGGAGCGGTCCGAGGTGGGTCCGGCCGGGCTCCGGCACGACCGGAACTTCATGCTCGTCGAGCCGGACGGGACGTTCCTGAGCCAGCGCAGCCTGCCCGCGATGGCCGCGTTGCGGGCCGAGGTGCTGGACGACGGCGCCGGGCTCCGGTTGTCGGCAGCGGGTGCGCCCGACCTCGAGATCCCGGTGCAGTACGACGGGAAGCGGCGCGACGTCAGCCTGTTCGGGAAGTGGTTCGGCCTGGGTGTCGTGCAGGACCCGGCCGCGGACGAGTGGTTCACCGCCCGCCTCTCCAGGCCGGCCGCGCTGGTCCGGGTGACGCCCGAGCACGAGCGGCCCGGCTGGGGCGTGAATCCCGGTCAGACTGGGTTCGGTGACGCGCACGCATTGCTCATCGCGTCGCTGTCCTCGCTGGACGGCCTGAACGAGCGGATCGTGGAGCGCGGCGGCGACGCGATCCCGATCAACCGCTTCCGGCCCAACATCGTGGTCTCCGGCTGGCCCGAGCCGCACACCGAGGACCGGGTGCTGCGGATGACGGCCGGCTCGGTGGAGATCGGGTACGCGGCCCGCGCGATCCGGTGCGCGGTCCCGACCGTCGACCAGGCATCCGGCGAGAAGCGCGGTCCGGAGCCGACCCGGACGCTGGCGACGTACCGCCGGCAACCGGACTACGGCGGTGGGGTCAGCTTCGGCATGAAGGCCGCGGTGCTTGCCGAGGGCATCCTTCACGTAGGCGATGAGATCTTGGTACACGAATGGCTCCCGGACGGGCCGGATCCGGCGCCGGCCACTCGGTAGCCTGCAGACTCCACCAGTTCGGGGAGTCTGCGCATGCACCGGATCCTGTTGTTGCTGCTGGCCCCGATCTCGTTGTTCGCGGCGCCTGCGGAGGAGGTGCGGACTCCGGCGGCTCCGTCGTACGACGTGGAGCTGACCGGGAGCGGTGACGGTACGACGTGGTCCGTACGGTGAACTCGATCTGGTGCTGCATGACGGGTGGAGCAACTTCCTCGGGATGGAGTACCCGGGGTTCGTGTTGCTGAACGTGGCCGGCAGCCCGGTCGTGCACGAGGTGGCGCACCAGTGGTGGTACGGGATCATCGGCAACAACGAGTACGCCGATCCCTGGCTGGACGAGGCGTTCGCGACGTACGCCACCGACGTGCACGAAGGCAACCACCGGGTCGGCTGCTGGCCGACGACCTACGCGCAGTCCCACTGGTACGGCGTAGCAACCCCCGCCGCCTTCAAGACCGCCGCGCAGGCCGTCAGCCCCACCGACCTCAAGCCGTTCTGGACCTCACACAACATCCCCTAGCCGGCGACGGTGGTCTCGACGCCGTGGGGGAGGAGGTTCAGGCGGTCGGTCAGGCCGGACTCGGCGAAGGTTGCTGTCAGCTGGTCGGGGCCTTCGGAGAAGTGGGACCAGCCTTCGGTGTGGACGGGGATGATGGTCGCCGCGCCCAGGAGATGGGCGGCTTCCGCGGCGGCTGATGAGGTGAGGGTCAGGGGTGCGCCGTCCATCAGCGGGGTGCGGGCGGCGCCGGCGAAGAGGATGGCCACGTCGACGGGGAAGCGGTCGGCGATCTGCTTGACGAGGGCCACGGAGGCGTTGTCGCCGGAGACGTAGACGGTGGGGAGATCGTCGGCGGTGAGGACGAGACCGGTGACCACACCCAGGACGGCCTCGGCGCCTTCGGGACCGTGCAACGCCGGTACGCCGGTCACCGTGATCACGCCGCCGTCGGGGCGGGCCAGCTCCACCGACTCCCAGCTCTCCAGACCGCGTACGCCTGGGATCCGCGTCGCAGCACCCGGCGTCGACAAGACCGTCGGCACCGACGGCAGCAGGGCGCGGCCGGCGTCGTCGAGGTTGTCCTTGTGCTCGTCGTGCGACAGCAGTACGACGTCGACCGGCCCGAGCTCCGCGACCGGCACCGCGGGCCCGATCAGTTTGGTCATCACCCGGCCGGTCGGCAGCACGTAGTCCTGTGGCTCGTCGAAGGCGGGATCGGTCAGAAACGTGAGGCCGCCGAGGCGGAACAGCGCGGTCGGGCCGCCGATGTGCGTGATCTTCATGCCTCGATCGTCGCGGCCGCCGACCTCACCCACCATTGGCCCGCGAGCCACAGTTCCTGAAGATCGGGCCATACTGGTCCCATGCGCACAGTCGCCGTCCTCGCGTACGACGGGATCAGCCCGTTCCACCTCTCCGTACCGTGCCTCGTCCTCGGCGACCGCCTCGGCGAACCGTGCGAGTACGAGGTCAACGTCTGCGCCGAGGAGCCCGGTTCGCTCCGGACCAACGCCGGCTTCGGGATCTCCGTCGACCACGGCCTCGACGTGATGGACACGGCCGACCTGGTGATCCTGCCGAGCTGGCATCCCGACCGGGAACCGTCCGCCGTACTGATCGACAGCATCCAGCGCGCGCACGCCCGCGGTGCGACCGTCGTCGGGCTGTGCATCGGCGCGTTCCTGGTCGCGGCGAGTGGGATCGCGGACGGCCGGGAGGTGGTCACGCACTGGAAGTGGGCCGACCAACTGCAGGCCAAGCACCCGAACATCACTGTCCGCGCGGACGTCCTCTGGTCCGACCTCGGCGACCTCCTCACCTCGGCCGGGACCGCCGCCTCCCTCGACTGCTGCCTGCACCTCGTCCGCACGCACCACGGCGTCGAGCTCGCCGAGCGGCTGGCCCGGAGCATCGTGGTCGCACCACATCGCAGCGGCTCACAGGCGCAGTACATCCCGGTCCCGGTCCCGCCCGACCCGAGCGACGACGTGATCGAGAAGGCGATGCTGTGGGCGCGGGCACGGCTCGACCAGCCGGTCACGCTGGACGAATGGGCGGCGGCGGTTGCGCTGTCCCGGCGTACGTTCACCCGGCAGTTCCGCGCCCGCACCGGCAGCTCCGGGCAGGCATGGCTGCTGCGCCAGCGCCTCGACCGAGCCCGGTTGTTGCTCGAGACCACCGACCACCCGGTCGAGCGGATCGCCACTGACAGCGGCTTCGGCAGCAGCGCCGCGTTGCGCCACCACTTCCACGCAGTCCTCGGTACGACGCCGCAGCGGCACCGTCAGGAGTTCGGCGGGCTCACAGGAGGAGCAGAAGAGTGTAGAGAGCCGGCGCCGCGAACGTGACCAGCAGGATCCAGGCGATCATCCGGTGACCGGGTTTGCCGCGGTCGAGGGAGGACGCGAAGTACAGGACGGCGCCTTCCTCGGTGTGCCGGCTCAGGCCCATCCGCTTCGCCTCTTCCGGGCGCGGATCGGGGCGCTCGTCGGCGAGCGCGTCCGGCGGAATCCCGAAGTGGGCGGGCCGGGGCGGGTCCAGGTCGTCGCGTTCCCCGTACATCCGGCCTCCCGCAGGGTTGGTGGGACCAAGGGTCGTTCCCTCCCATGGTCCCACCAACACCCGACGAAAGTGCGCTACGTCTTACGTGAAGTCCGCAACCCAGGCGTACCGGGTGTTCGTGCTGCAGATGAACAGCAAACATTCCTTGTACTTGGCCTTGTCCATCCCGACGCCCAGCGTCGTCAGGCCGCAGTTGAGGACCATGCTCCTGCTCTGGGCCATCATCTGGTCGTAGGCGTCCTGAGCCGTCCAGTCCTCGCCACCGGCGGTGGTCGACGACGAGCTCGACGAGTTGGTGTTGCCGGACGAGGCGCGCTCCTTGGCGTCGGCGCTTGCGCCGTTGCTGAGGTCGCTGTCGCGCTTGAGCGGCGCGCATCCCTTGTCCTGCCGGGCGCTGTCGATCATCTGGAACAGCTGCAGCTCGTCGGCCGACATGCTGCCGTCGTCAACCGGGGGAGGCGGCGGAGGCGTCGTCTCCGTGGGCTTCGGCTGGGTTGACGTGGTGGTGCGGTCGCCGGTGGGGGTTGGGCGGCTGGTGGGGGCCGTGGTCATGCGGCCGTCGGTGGGGGACGACGTCGGGCGGTCGGTGGGCGCGGTCGTCGGGGTGCGCGTCGGGGTGGCCGATGGCGTCGACGTGGGCGTGGCGCTTGGGGTGGCTGGTGGGGTGCTTGGTTTGGGCGTCGGGGGGTTGACCACCGGCTTGGTGGTTGGGGTGACGTAGGTGTCGTCGGTGCGGGTGACGATCGGGATCGACGCGTCGGCGTCGTCGTTCTGCGGCTGGTGCAGCAGGATCCACGAGATCGGCGTGATCACCAGGATGACGGACGCGACCGCGATCAGGGGCCGCTTCGCCTTGCCGCCTCCGCCGGCCGCGCGGGCCGCCGTACGGGAACCGACGCGCCCGCCTCCACCTGAGGAGGCAGCCGCTGCTCTCGATGTCGGGCCGGCCGTGGCCGCGGTGGTGACGGCTGTGCCGGCGACTCGCGAGCCTGCGGTGGCGGTGGGCGCCGGCTCGGCGTCGGCCTCGATCGTCGAGGCGAGACGCCTACCCGTCTGGGCGCCTGCTTCGGTGGTCGAGCCTGCGGGGGACTGCGTCACCCAGGAGGGCGAACCGCTTGCAGCCGCGCGCGAGTACGAACGGGAGGAGGCGGCGTCGGCCGCTGCTGCGCGGGAGTAGGACCGCGACGAGGCGGTCTCGCCGAGGCCGGACTCGCTGGCGCGGGAGTATGAGCGGGAAGAGGCGGTCTCGCCCAGGCCGGAGTCGGTGGAGCGCGAGTACGAGCGGGACGACGCGGTGTCGCCGAGGCCCGCCATCCGAGGGGTGGAGCCTTGGGTGACGCTGGAGGGCGAGCTGGGGCGGGCGATCGGCTGGGTGCCGGCGCCGGGGGTGGACTGCGTGTTCGCCCAGAAGGGAGACTCGTTGGCCGCGCCGGCGGACTGTGCGGTCGCCCAGAACGGCGACTCGTCACTCGTCCGCGGAGCGTACCGGGGCGGTTCCGGTGGTGGCGGCGGAGTGGTCTCCGCCGGGGTGGGCCGGTTCGCCGCGCTGGACCGGGATCCGCGGGATGCCGCCCGGGTCGCCTTCCTGCGTGGTTTGTACCGGCCGTTGCCGGACTCGGACATTATTTCGTTGTTCCCTTCACTGTCTCGCCCCCAAGACGTGCCTCACCATTCGTCTCACCGGAGCCCCCCAGGACGGACCGGCGACATGACAAGGACGGATCTACCCGCAGTGACCGGCCGTGAAGCGGCCGGACGTTGTGGCGCTGAGACAACGTCTTCGCCACACTCAGTGTTTTCAGCACAATGACACCCACAGCCCTCAGCTGCGTCCGAAGTCTTGGACCCAACTGCCGGGACCCCAGTCGGACCGGACCTGGCCGGGGTCGTAGCCGATGCCGATGGAGGTGAACCGGCAGTTCAGGATGTTCTTGCGATGTCCATCGCTCTGCATCCAGGCCGCGACGACCTTCTGCGCGGAGTCGTAGCCGGCGGCCGCCATCCGGTCGCCCGGGTCCTGGCCGTCGGGGTTGGTGTGGTCCATGTAGTGCCGGCGGACCATGTCGGACGCGTGCCGTCCGGCCGCCTCGACCAGCGCGCTGTCCAGGCGGAGCGGGCCGCAGCCCTGCTGCTCGCGGATCGCGTTGGTGTACTTGAGCACCTCGCGCTCCTGCGCGTTGGTGCCGCCGCCACCGGTCGGCGGCTCGGTCGTCTCGCTCGGCCGGGGCTCGCTGTTCCGCGTCTTCGTCGGGGTGCTGCTCGACGGCCGCGGCTTCGGCTTGGTGCTGGTCTGCGCGGTGCGAGGTCCGGACGGGCTCACCGTCACGGTCGTCACGCCACTGGTCGGCGCGGTGGTGACGATGCTCGTCGGTGTCCCGGACGGGGCGCCGGTGGTGGTGCCGGTCGAGGCCGGAGTGTCCGAGGTCGACGTCGAGGCCGCCGAGCCGAGGACCGGCGTACCTGCGACAGTCGTCGTGCCGTTCGGAAGCGTCTTGGTGACCTTGCCGTCCGGAGCGCCGGAGGAGTTGTGGCCGTCGGCCACCGAGTTGCCGGCGTCGTCGCGGGTCTCCTCGGAGACGTTCAGGACCTTGGTCGCGCCGTCGACGGTCGAGTTCTCGCGGGACATCAGGTAGACGACCGGGCCGATGGCGAGGAGAACGGACAACGCGCTGACGGTAGGGCCGATCAGGCCGCGGCTCCGCCGGGGAGCTCTTCTACTGCCGCGGTGTCGCCGGGGGGTAGGCGAATCCGTCATGGGTGGGCGAATCCTCTTCGTTTTCGTCGTACCGAGTGCTCGTCGTTCCCCGCGTTCAGTTGTTGCCAGGTCCCCCCTGGTTCACCGAACAGCGACCTTAACTGACCGTAGAGGTCACCGTTACAGGTCTGCGACGCCTCTTAACGATTATCGAAGGTTCACCCGGCAAGCGTTAACCGCCGAAGTCCTGCACCCAGCTTCCGCTGCCCCACTCGGGCTTCACCTGGCCGCTGTCGTAGCCGATGCCGATCACGGTGTAGGTGCAGTTGAGGATGTTCTTGCGGTGGCCGGCGCTGTTCATCCAGCCCTCGACCACGGCGGCCGGGCTCTTGTAGCCGACCGCGATGTTCTCGGCCATCGCGCCGCCGCTGTAGCCGGCGGCCTTCATCCGGTCGAACGGGCTGCGGCCGTCCAGGCTGTCGTGCGAGAAGTAGTGCTGGTCGACCATGTCAGCCGCGTGTGCCTCGGCGGCCTCCGTCAGGGCGCTGTTCATCTTCAGCGGACCGCAGCCGGCCTTCGACCGCTCGCTGTTGGTCAGGCTGAGCACCTGTGCTTCCGCCGTACCCGATCCGCCGGTCGGCGCGCTGGTCGTGGTCTTGGTGGCCGTCGGCTTGCTCGTGGTCCGGATCGGCGTCGGCGACGGCTTCGGGCTCCGGCTGCCGTCCCGGCTCGGGGCCGTCGTCGTACGGCGCGGGGTCGGACTGGTCGCCTTCGAGCGCGTCGGCGTACGAGTAGGTGTGAGAGAAGGAGTCGTACGGCGAGACGGTGTGACCGACGGGGTCACCGAGGGCGTCTCGGACAGCTCGTCGGTCGCCGTGGTCAGCGGCCGGTCCTGGCTGGTCAGGACACTCGCAGTCCGGTCCAGCACGAACCACCCGATGCCGGCGATCAGCACCAGCGCCGAGAGCGAGGCCAGTAGCGGCCCGATCACTCCGTGGCGCTGTTGTGGTCGTCTGTGGCTCGTCATGGTCTGCAGCCTTTCCCAGGTCAGGTGGGGCTGACTCCCCGGGGTGGCCGCACTTCACGAACCTTTGACTATGTCATGCGTTTGAACGTGACGGGGGTCACCGGGAGCGGGCGATGATGATGTCCGCGACCACTTTCCACCCGAGGCTGCGGTACAGCCGCAGGCCGTCGATCGAGGCGATCAGGATGCCGCGCTTGGCGCCCTGGGCCGCCGCCGTCTCGACCAGGGAGGCCATCACCGCGCTGCCCAGCCCGCGCCGCCGGTGCGCCGGATCGGTCTCGATCCGGTCCGCGACCGCGTCCTCGCCGACCACGGCCATCCGCCCGCTCGACACCACGCCGCCGTGCAGGGTGGCCCGGGTGATGATCAGGTCGGACTCGAGCTCGGTGTGCAGGGCGTAGCGCTCGTGCAGCTTCAGCGCCGGCTGCTCCGAGAGCTGGATCGTCATCAGCCAGTCCTGGTCCTGCTGGACCTCGAGGCCGAGGTCCTCGAGCTGCTCGATCCGGGCTTCCTTGTCGTCCGTGGCCAGGGTGACCCAGCCGGCTCCCCGGCCGCCGCCGGCGGCCAGCGCCAGCTCGGCGGCCCGTTCGACCCGTTCAGGCTTGTCATCGGCATCCAGTACGACGTACTCCATCGCGCGGTTCCCCTCACCCGCACGGACAGTCAGAATGCCGTCGTTGTCGTCCTCCACGGTGGTCCAGCCCCTCGAAACCGACCACCCGGCCTGCCAGCGGCGGACGAGCTCCTCACGATCTCTCACCAGTCGATTCAAGCAGCCGGATGCCGAGACGGCGAGGGGAAGTAGTGTCGGATGACACCAACTGGCCGTACAGCACCGATTTCGGGCGGTCACCATTACCGCTCGGAAGCACCGCCCGGCAACCCCTCGGCCGCCGCGGATCAGGTCCGCTCGGAGGCGAGCAGGTCGAAGCCGTGCAGGTCGGCGTGGCTGCCGTCCCGTCGCGGGCTCGCCGACCGCTGCAGGGAGACGTGGGTGAAGCCGTTGACCTCGGCAACGTGGGCCGACGCTGTGTTGCCGTCGGCAGCGAACAGCACCAGTCGCCGCCGCCCGAAGCCATCCTCCGCGACCGGCTTGAACGCCTGCTCGACAACGAGGCGGACGGCGGCCGACATCACCCCGCGACCACGCGCCTCCGGGTGCGCCCAGTAGCCGATCTCGGCCATCGTCTTGTCGATCCGGTTGTTCATGTCGAACAGGCTCACGCAACCGAGCACCTCGTCGGTGCCCGCGTCCGCGATCGCCCACACCACACCATCGCCGCCGGCCAGCACGTCCTGGCGCCCCTCGATGAATTGCTCGGCATCGGTCACCTGGTACGGCGACGGCAGCCCAGGCAGCCAGTTCTGCGTCCTTTCGTTGTTGCACGCCTCCGCGACCCGCTTCGCATCGGTTGCCCGGAACGCGCGCAGCCGGAAGCCGTCCCCCTCGACCTCGGGCACCTTCCACCAGTTGCCCACCGGCTCGAGGTCGTCGTCACGGCCGACCGTGGCGACCCACTCGTCGTACCGCACGCCCCGCGCCCTGCCACCACCTGGTACGACGACCAGGCCACGGAACCCCGCCTTCCACGCGACCCGGCGGGACCCCCAGTTGCCGACGAACGCACGCCAGATCACCCGGTCCCACTCCAGCACGTCGAACGCGTACCGGACGGCCAGCCGCAGCGCCCGGGTCATCACCCCGGCGCCCCGGGCCGACGGCGTGACCGCGAACCCGACCTCACCGACTCCGCCCTCGCCGTCGCGCAGGTCGATGGTCCCGGCGTAGCGGCCGTCGTACTCGATCGCCCAGGCCCGCATGCCGCCGTCGCGCCACCCGTTCGGGATCTGCTCGGTGAGGAAGTTCACCGCGTGCTCGCGCCGGTACGGCACCGGAATCGTGGTCCAGCGCTGCATCTCCGGGTCCTGGCACATCTCGTACGCCGGGTCGATGTCTGCCGGGGTGTGCGCACGCAGGGTCACCGCGTCGTCGGACAGCACCGGCACGTCTTCGGGGAATCGCATGCTTCAGCGTGCCAAGCCGGGCCCGCCGCGGCAATGCGATTTCCCTGACAGACACCGATTTCCACACTAGGCTGTGCAGCGTGAACGCAGCCGGAGCAGAGGCACCGCGGGGCCGGGGAGGGCAGCTCGCCGCTCAGCGGCAGGCCACGATTGTTGCCGAGGTCAACAGTCGGGGCGCGGTCACGGTCGCCGAGCTGGTGGAGCGGTTCGGGGTCTCGGACATGACGATCCGCCGCGACCTGGACGCGCTCGACTCCAGCGGCCTGCTGCACAAGGTGCACGGCGGCGCCACGTCGGTCGGGCTGCGCAGCGCGCACGAGCCCGGGTTCGACGCCAAGCTGACCCAGGAGTCCGCGGCCAAGCAGGCGATCGCCGCCGAGGCGGCCCGCCGGGTCCAGCCGGACAGCGCGATCGGCATCGGCGCCGGTACGACGACCTACGCACTGGCCCGGCAGTTGCTCCGGGTGGAGAACCTGACCGTCGTGACGAACTCGGCCCGGATCGCCGACGTGTTCCACGGCAACAGCCGGTCCGACCGCACCGTCGTCCTGATCGGCGGCATCCGGACGCCGTCCGACGCGCTGGTCGGCCCGATCGCCACCGCCGCGCTCGGCTCGCTGCACCTCGACCTGCTGTTCCTGGGTGCGCACGGCGTCGACGCGGAGCACGGCCTGTCCACGCCGAACCTGATGGAGGCCGAGACGAACCGGTCCTTCATCGCCGCGAGCCGCGAGGTGGTGGTCGTCGCCGACCACACCAAGTGGGGCACGGTCGGCCTGAGCACGTTCGCCACCTGGGCGGACCTGGATGTCATCGTCACCGACGCCGGCCTCTCCACTCCCGCCCGCAAAGCCATGCGCGACACCGGGTGTGAGCTAGTCATTGCTTCATGAGACGGCAGGAGCCGCTCGGTAGGCCGTACTGGGTGCTCTGGACCGCGGGGGCGATCTCGTTCCTCGGCGACGGCATCACGTTCGGCGCGCTGCCGCTGCTCGCGGCCTCGTTGAGCCGCGATCCCCGGATCGTCTCGCTCACCGAAGCGGTCACCGGTGTCGGCTGGCTGCTGCTCGGCCTGGTGTCCGGCGTGATGGTCGACCGCTGGCGTCGTACCACCACGATGTGGATCGTGGACGCGATCCGGGCCGTGATCGCCGGCGCGTTCGCGGCCGCCGTACTGGTCGGCCAGGAGAGCATCCCGCTGCTGCTGATCACCGGCTTCCTGCTCGGCATGCTCGCGCCGTTCTTCGACAACGCGTCCTCGGTGGTGATCCCGGACCTCGTCGTGGGGACCGCGCTGGAGCGGGCGAACGGCTACAACCAGGCGGCCCTGGTCCTGCTGGCCAACCTGATCGGCCCACCGGTCGGCGCCGTGCTGTTCGTGATGCACCACGGCCTGCCGATCCTCGTCGACGCGATCTCCTTCGCGGCCGCCGCCGTACTGGTCTTCCTGGTACGACGCGCCGCACCGGCCCGCGCGGTGTCGCCGGACCGCAATCTCGGCCGGGAGCTCAAGGTAGGACTGCTTTATCTGTGGCGGCACAAGCTGCTGCGGTCGCTGTGCTTACTGCTGCTGGTCTCGAACGCGGTCGGGGCGGGCATCGTCGCGATCCTCGTCCTCTATGTGCTGGAAGCCCTGCACCTGCCGGAGGCGTGGTTCGGCTGGCTGGTCGCGACCTACGCGGTCGGCGGCGTCGTCGGCGCGGTCCTCGCGCCCCGGCTCGCCCGCCGGTTGTCGACGTTCAAGAACCTGATCACCTCGATGCTCGTGCTCGGCGTGGCAGTCGTCTCGTTCGGGGTCTTCACCGAGCTGGCGCTGATCATCGCCGGCGCCGTGCTGATGGGCTTCGGCAGCACCTGGTGGAACGTCATCTCGATCACCCTGCGGCAACGGATCGTCCCGGCCGAGCTGCTCGGCCGGGTGACCGCGGTCTACCGAATGGTCGCGTTCTGCGCGGCCCCGGCGGGTGCCGTCGGCGCGGGGTTCCTTGCCCACCGCACCGACCTGCGCACGCCGTACCTGGTGATGGGCGTCGTCCAGGTCGTCGCCACCTTGGCCTTCGCGCCCCTGATCAAGCGCGAGCTGGCCACCTAGGTCACTCCACCCGGGAGGCTCCAGCCGACGGCGCGGCGGCGAGTGAGCTCGGGGCGCTGAAGCCGTTGTCGGCAAAGGCCTTCTCGATCGCGGACAGTACGGCGTCCGCCGCGTCGGCCTCGACCAGCGCGATGATGCAGCCGCCGAAACCGCCACCGGTCATCCGGGCGCCGACCGCGCCGGCCTCGAGCGCGGTGTCGACCGCGACGTCGAGCTCCGGCACGGTGATCTCGAAATCGTCCCGCATCGACACGTGCGACGCGGTGAACAGCGGCCCGACCGCACGCAGCCGGCCGGCCCGCATCAGCTCGACGGCTTCCTCGACCCGGCGGATCTCGGTCACCACGTGCCGCACCCGGCGCCGTACGACGTCGTCCTCGAGCCGGCCGAGTGCGTCGTCGAGGTCGTCGTACTCGATCGAGCGCAGCGCCGGGACGCCGAGCAGGGCAGCCGCCTCTTCACAGCTCTTCCGGCGGGCGGCGTACTCGCCGTCGACATGCCGGTGCGGAGCCTTCACGTCGACGACCAGCAGCGCCAGCCCGTCGGCGGCGGGGTCGAACGGGATCTGGTCGGTGGCCATCGCGCGGATGTCGAAGTACAGGGCGTGGCCCTCGGTGCAGCACATCGAGGCCATCTGGTCCATCAGCCCGACCGGCGCACCGACGTACCGGTTCTCGGCCTTCTGTGCGAGCCGGGCAACCTCGGCCGGGTCGACCTCGATGTCACGTAGCCCGAGCAGCGCGACCGAGGTCGCGCAGAGCAGGGCCGCGGACGACGACAGGCCGGCGCCGGAGGGAAGGTCGGAGTCGACCAGCAGGTTGGCGCCGCCGATCGCGTAACCGGACTCGCGCAGGATCCAGGCCGCCCCGGCCG
Organism: Kribbella sp. NPDC050820; assembly: GCF_040653975.1. NCBI lineage: Bacteria > Bacillati > Actinomycetota > Actinomycetes > Propionibacteriales > Kribbellaceae > Kribbella > Kribbella sp. NPDC050820. Next base: position 6,935 of record NZ_JBFAHB010000113.1, on the reverse strand, counting down.
GGTACGCCGCCCAGTCGCCGACCGAGCCGGGGGACAGCTCGTCGATGGCGAACTCGATCACGCCCTGGTGGCCGCTGGAGGCGACCGCGATCCGGCCGTCGTCGCGCTTCGACGCGGTGACCAGGATGCGGTTCGGCAGCGCGATCGGCAGCACCAAGCCGTCGTTGTAGTCGGTGTGCTCGCCGATCAGGTTGACCCGGCCCGGCGCCCGCCAGCTGCCCTCCGGGGCGACCCCGAAGACCGCCTCAAAATCGGACGCCGTCTCGAAGGAGCTCACGAACCCACCTTCCGCAGGGTCTCGGCCACGTCCTCGGGCCGGGTGTCGCTGATGAACGCGCCCATCCCGGACTCCGAGCCGGCCAGGTACTTGATCTTGTCCGCGGCCCGCCGGATCGACAACACCTCCAGGTGCAGGTAGCCGAGCTCGCGGTCGATCCGGACCGGAGCCTGGTGCCAGGCGGCGATGTAGGGCAACGGGTCGCCGTACAGGCCGTCGAGGCGGCTCAGGACCTCCAGGTAGAGCTCCGCGAAGTCGTCGCGCTCGCCGACCGAGAGCTCGCTGATGTCGGCGACCTGGCGGTGCGGGTACAGGTGCACCTCGACCGGCCAGCGGGCCGCCTCCGGCACGAACGCGGTCCAGTTGGTGTTCTCCGCGACGACCCGGGTGCCGTCCTTCTTCTCCGCGGCCAGGACGTCGGCGAACAGGTTGCTGCCGGCAACCTGCTGGTGCTCGCGGGCGCGGGCCAGCAGGGTCCGGATCCGCGGCGGCAGGAACGGGTAGGCGTAGATCTGGCCGTGCGGGTGGCTCAGCGTGACGCCGATCTCGCGGCCGCGGTTCTCGAACGGGAAGACGTACTCGACGTCGTCGCGGGCGCTCAGCTCGGCGGTCCGGTCGGCCCAGGTGTCGACGACCAGCCGGGCCTGGCCCTGGGACAGGTCGGTGAACGACTGGTTGTGGTCGCTGGTGAAGCAGACCACCTCGGTGCGGCCGGGGCCGGCGAAGGACGGGAACCGGTTCTCGAACACCGCGACGTTGTAGTCGAGGTCCGGGATCTCGGTCGGGTTGCCCGGCTTGCTCGCGCACAGCGGGCACTGGTCGGCCGGCGGCAGGTAGGTGCGGGTGTTGCGGTGGGTCGCGTACGAGATGACGTCACCGGTGAGCGGGTCGGTGCGCAGGTCGATCTGCGGTTGCGGGGCCGGCAGCCCACGGGTGTCCGCGAGCGGCACCCGGGCCGGCGCGTCGGCCGGGTCGTAGTAGATCAGCTCGCGGCCGTCGGACAGCTTGGTGTCCGTACGGCGTGCGCCGCGCGGTGTGTTCATCGTGTGACCCTCCCGGCCGTCGGACACCGACGGCCAGGAATCATCGTAAACCAACAAACTCGAACATGCACGGTGATAGTCGCCACCGCTAGGCTTGCTGAATGGACGACTACGCCCAACGCACGCCCTCTCGACATACGGCGAGAGGGCGCTAGGAACCCCCACCCATGAACGACACCCTGCTCAATATCGTCCTGATTCTGGTCTTCGTGCTGATCGGTGGGGTTTTCGCCGCAGCCGAGATGGCGCTGGTCTCGCTGCGCGACAGCCAGCTCAAGTCGATCTCCCAGCGTGGCCGGCGCGGCGAGACGGTGGCCAAGGTGGCCGCCAACCCGAACCGGTTCCTGTCCGCCGTGCAGATCGGCGTGACCCTGATGGGCTTCCTGTCCGCCGCCTTCGGTGGCGCGACGCTCGCCGACAGCCTGTCCCCGCACCTGCAGGATCTCGGCCTGCCCGAGTCGGTGGCCAACACGACCGCGCTGGTGCTGATCACCATCCTGATCTCCTACGTCTCGATCGTGCTCGGCGAGCTCGCGGCCAAGCGGCTGGCACTGCAACGGGCCGAGACGTTCGCGCTCGGCCTGGCCCCGCTGGTGGACCGGATCGCCTCGATCGCCCGCCCGGTGATCTGGCTGCTGTCGAAGTCGACCGACCTGGTGGTCCGCGCGCTCGGTGGCGACCCGAACGCGAACCGTGAGGTGATGACCGACGAGGAGCTCCGCGACCTGGTCTCGGCCCACGAGTCGCTCGGCGAGGAGGAGCGCCGGATCGTCGACGACGTCTTCGAGGCCGGCAGCCGCCAGTTGCGCGAACTGATGCTGCCGCGGACCGAGGTGGACTTCATCGACGCCGAGATGCCGGCGTACAAGGCGGTCAAGTTCGCCGCCGAGCGGCCGCACTCGCGCTACCCGGTGATGAACGGCTCGGCCGACGACATCGTCGGCTTCGTGCACGTCCGCGACCTGTTCGACCCGGCGGTCGCGTCCCGCTCGGTCCGGGTCGGTGACCTGGCCCGCGACGTACTGCAACTCCCGGACACCGCGAAGCTGCTGCCCACGCTGACCGAGATGCGCCGCCGGTCCACCCACCTGGCCATCGTGCTCGACGAGTACGGCGGCACGGCGGGCATCGTCACGCTCGAGGACCTGGTCGAGGAGCTGATCGGCGACATCAAGGACGAGTACGACGAGGAGGTGGTCGAGACCACCCGGTTGCGCAGCGGCGACATCGAGGTCGACGGCCTGCTCAACCTCGACGACTTCGCCGACGAGACCGGTTGCGAGCTGCCCGACGGCCCCTACGAGACGGTCGGCGGCTTCCTCGCCGCCCGCCTCGGCCGCGTCCCCACGACCGGCGACGAGACCCCGATCGACGGCCACGTGCTCACCGTCACCACGATGGACGGCCGCCGCGTCGCCCGGGTCCGCATCCACCGGGTCAAGCCGACGGACGAGCAACCGGACGAGCAACAGGTTCCGGAAGGGGCGTAGCCGACAGCATCCGGCGGCGGGCGAGGACGACTGCGCCGCCGACGACGTACCCGAGACCCTGGAAGACCAGGACCGGGATGATGCCGACCAGCTCGCCGAGGACGCCGGCGGAGGCGATGCCGATCAGTACGGCGACGCCCTCGGCGGCGGCGATCGCGCCGAAGATCCGGCCGCGGGAGGCGTCCTCGGTCCGGCGCTGCAGCACGGTCATCATCCCGGCGATGGTGAACGCCCCCGGCAGGCCGACGACGATCATGCAGGCGAAGGCCGGCAGCAGGCTGTCCCAGAGCAGCGGGTAGCAGAACAGCGCCAGGTCGATCAGCCCGAACAGGAACGCGCCGACACCCCACATCGTTGCTGCAGGCAACCGTGAGCCGACCGCGGCGGCGACCAGGCCGCCGGCGATCCCGCCGATCGCCTGGGACGAGACGATCAGGCCGTACGCCGTACCGTCGCCGCCGAGCTCGGAGCTGACGAACGGCGCGAACAGCGTGCTCATCACGCCCTCGCCGACGCCGGTCACCACGCAGAACACGAACAGCAGCCGCATCGCGGGTCCGGTGACGCACAGCCGGATGCCCTCGGTCCACTCCGCCTTCAACCGCCGGATCGCCCCACCGGCCGGCTGCGCGAGCACGCGAACGACGCGATGCCGGACCCGCACGATCAGTCCCATCGCCAGGAGGAAGGTCGCGGCGTCCACGAGTGCCAGCAACGGCAGACCGCCGAGACCGGCAAGCACGCCACCGATACCGGCGCCGACCAGCCGCGCGATGTCGCTGGTCTGGCTGTTCAGTGCGTTGGCCGTCACCAGTTGCCGCGGCTCGACCAGGACCGGGATCAGCGACTGCTCGGCCGGCCGGAAGAACTGCTGCAAACAGCTCTGTACCAGGACGACGGCGTACACGACCCAGATCGCGCTCTCATCACGGACGGCGAGCAGCGGCAGCAGGAGGAGTGCGTGCAGCAGGTTGGTGACGATCATCGTCCGGCGCCGGTCCCAGCGGTCGACGAAGACGCCGGCCAGTGAACCGAGGACGACCATCGGCACGAACGACGACAGCAGCAGACCGCCGGAGGCCAACGTCGACCCGGTCAGCACGTAGACCTGGAAGGCGAGTCCGGTCTTGAGGATCCAGTCGCCGGTCAGCGACACCAAGCCCGCGGACAGCACCAACCGGTAGTCGCGCTGCCGCGCGAGCACGCCCCACAGCTCTTTCACGGCTACTCCTCGGGCTGTTCCGGCGACTCGTCCGGAGGTGCGACGGTCACGATCCGGGTGATGTCGACCAGGCGGCTGCCGGGTGGGCGGGTCGACTTGTCGTCGATCGGCCGCTGGCTCACGTACTCCTGCAGCAGGCCGCTGATCTTGTCCTCGAGCTCGGCGAGTTCGTCGGCAGTGAGGTAGATGCCGGTGTGGCCGATGCCGGAGTTGTGCACCCAGATCTCTTCCTCAGCGGTCCGGCGCTGCTGCCAGTCGGCGAGGCTGTCGAGCGCCCGCTCGGCGAGCAGTTGCTCGAGTACGTCGGCCGCCGCGACACCCTCGGCGGTCAGTTTCGAGCTCCGCCACGACTGGGATGTCGACACCAGTCGCCACGGGCGCTCGCGGTTGTCCTTGCCGGGGGCGGGCTCGACGAAGTCGTACTTCGCCAGCTGCCGGAGGTGGTGCGACGCCAGCGCCTGGCTGATCCCGAGCCGCCGGGCCGCGTCGGCCGCGGTCATCGGGCCCTCCTTGCCCAGCAGCGCCTGCAGGTCCAGCCGGACCGGATGGGCCATCGCCCGGATCGCCAGCGGGTCGTCCAGCAGCCGCGACCGGCGCGGATCCTTTTCCAAAGACATGCTTGGAATATGACGCCGAGCGTCGGTCGATGTCAAGCCTTTGCTTGGAATGAGGGAGTCAGCGGGCGGTCGCGAGCAGTGACCGCCACAGCCGGCCGAGTTGTGGCCGGTGCTTGACCTGACCGTCGACTTCCGGATCAGTCAGGTCGATGCCGTTGAGGATCTCGGCGGTGGTCGGCCGGTCGTCCGGATCCTTTGCCAGCATCCGGAGCAGCATGTCCTCGACCGGAGCAGCCAGCTCTGGGCACTCCTCGCTCGGCGGGGCCGGATCGGTTTGCACATGCTCACGCAGGACAGTCGTCGGGTCGTCACCGGTGAACGGCGGGTGCCCGGTCACCAAGTGATAGAGGACGCAACCGAGGGCGTAGACATCGGAGGCAGCGGTTGCCGGCTTGCCCAGGGCCCGTTCCGGGGCAAGGTACAAGCTGGTCCCGAGCACCTGCCCGGGAGTGGTGGTCGCCGGGTCGGTGACGAACCGGGCGATGCCGAAGTCGGCGACCTTCACCGTGCCGTCGGCGTCGATCAGCAGGTTGGCCGGCTTGATGTCGCGATGGACGACGTCGCGCCGGTGCGCCGCGGCCAGCCCGGTCGCCGCCTGCTGGACGACGTCAACGGCCCGCTCGGCTTCGAACGGGCCGTGCATCGCGAGTTCGTGGGCCACGCTGCGGCCCTCGACCAGCTCCATCACCAGGTAGTAGCAGCCGTCCTGCTCCCCGAAGTCGTAGGCCGCGACCACGTGCGGGTCCTTCACGATCGCCGCCGTCCGCGCCTCCCGCCGGAACCGCGCCGCCGCGAACGGATCGCCAAGTCCCGGCAGCAACAACTTCACCGCGACCGGCCGCCCCAGAAGCTCGTCGCACCCCCGATACACCTCGCCCATCCCGCCATGGCCGAGAATTTCGGTCAATCGGTACCGACCCGCCAGCAGCACGTGAGCCCGGTACCCATTTCGGTTCCTGCCGAATCAACAGTTGCCCAAGGCATCATCCGGTCCGGTCGCGGATCCACTCCAGGGCCGGCTCTGTGTGGGTGAGGATCGAGATGTGGCTGTCGCCCGGGTGCGTGCGCAACGCGGCCGACGGGATGTGCTCGGCCAGCCAATGTCCGTGGGAGCAGGGGATGATGCGATCGTCCTCACCGTGCAGGAGCAGCGTCGGCGCGGTGATCGAGGCCGGGGAGCAGTCCCACGGGACGACATAAGAACAGTCGTCGTCGATCAGGCCGTCGGGTCCGTCGGGCATCGACTTGTCGCCGGCGACCGAGCCGAGCCAGCCCCACGGGCCGTCGAACGTGGCCAGGTCGCGGGCGGTGAACTCGGGGTCGTACTCGACGCCGGAGGTCTCGTGCCGCACCTTCGTCTCCCGGCCCGCAGCCGCCGCCCGGAGTGACGCGACCCCGGACGGGATCATGCCGTCGTACCAGTCCAGACCTTCGGCGTCGTACGGCGCGATCGCGGCGCAGGTGGCGACGGCCTCGACCCGGGGTCCGAGCAGCGCGGCGGCGCCGAGGGCGTAGGTGCCACCACCCGAGTAGCCCATGACGGCGAAACGGCCGATCCCCAGCGCGTCGGCGACCGTGCTCAGGTCGGCCGCGACCGCGGCCACTGTCCGGCCCGGCGCGGCGGTCGACCCGCCGTACCCGGGCCGGTCGAACGAGACCCACCGGATCCCGAGCCAGTCGCCCGCCTCGAACAGCGGCTCCGGCGGGGCGCCCAGGTTCGGGGTGCCGTGCTGCCAGAACACCGGCAGCCGGCCGTCGTCGCCGGGCGCGGTGTCGTACACGTGCAGGGTGCGGCCGTCCGCCAGCCGGAGGTCCGTCTCGTCCATGGCGCTCACCTTAGGTCTCGGAGTCGTTGGCGAGCGGGACGTCGGAAGGCTGTCGCCGGACTCGACATTTCGGGGCAGCTGACGGGGCAACCGACGGGGCAGTGACACGGCGCGAAGGTGAAATGTCGAGTTGTCCCGGACGGCCCCGACCTCTGCTGCGAAGATCCAGCCAGACTCCGAAAGGAACAGTCATGAAGTACCTGCTGCTCATCCACAGCAACCCGATCACCTGGGGCCACCCGTCCTTCCTGCACACCGAGGAGGGCCGGAAGCTGCCGAAAAAGGCGCGCGACGCCCTGGCCAAGCAGTTGGACGACCTGCTCACCGGGCTGGAGGAGTCGGGTGAGCTCGTCACTGCCGTACCGCTCGAACCGCCGTGGGGGGGGCCCGGGGGCAGCCGGCGCGATGGGGGGTCGGGGTGCGGGACGGGGGGGGGGGGGGGGCACCAGACTGAGGCGAA
>NZ_JBFAHB010000112.1:0-23970 GCF_040653975.1 Kribbella sp. NPDC050820 | reverse complement strand
CCGGTCATCCCGCTCCACACCCTGCACCAAGAGATAGTCCCAGCCCAGCGATCACACCCGCGGCAGAACGCGCCGATAATTCAGCGCCCTCCTAGGCGCCTACTACCTGTTCCACGCCATCCGAGCCGACCTCCTCGCCCGCCTCAACCGCCCAGCCGAGGCCCGCACCGCCTACGAAGCCGCCCTCTCCCTAACCACAAACCAAGCCGAACAAACCTTCCTCCGAGCCCGCCTCACCGAGCTGTAGGAACTGCGGCTGACTGTCCAGTGGTTGGTGGCACACCCGTTCACGAAGGAGCACCTGATCGGGTCGGGTCGTGGGTCTGCGGGTGCCCTCTGGCTCAGTCGTTCTTGTGTTGGTTGGAGCGGCGGCGGGCGAGGTGGGCGATGATGGCGCCGAGGTAGGCGCCGATGATGGCTGCGAAGGGGCTCATGAAGACGGCTGGATCGGTCCACTCGTAGTGGCTCGGTGCGGTGGCGAACCAGGCGAAGGCGACGTTGGCGACGACCAGCACCAGGGCGCCGATGCCGGCGCCGATCAGCGGCCAGTACCTACCCATCGTCTGACCGTAGGCGGGCGGACGGTTTGTGGGAACCCGCCGGCCCGGCGATGTTCCGTGCGGGGGCCTCGCGCGCCTACTGGTCGGCTTGAACAGGAAATAGCCGGTTCTCGCCCACCAGTTCCTGTCCAAGGCCACGGTTCGGAGCCGTTCTTGTGGGGCCTGCAGTTGTAGTTCCGGGCCGGTGGAGCGAGGACCTCCTGCTCCTACGGGACGCCGCCGACCACCGAGTAGTCGAGGGCGCGCGTGGGGGAGGCACCCGGCACGCGTGGGTGAGACACCCCGGCGTGTGGGGAAGGGGTTGAGTAGGGTCGGGTGGTGTTTGAGTTGGTTTGTGAGGTGGAGCCGCCGACGCGGCCGGATCTGAAGAAGGTGCGGCATCAGATCGGGGTGATGAGTCCGATCGCGGATGCGTTTCTGATTCCGGACAACCACATCGGGCGGGCGACCGTGTCGAGTGTCGCGGTGGCCAACGAGGTGCAGGCGATGGGGTCGCGGGGGATTGCGTGCCTCAACTCGCGGGACCGGAACCTGCTCGGGTTCCGGCGCGATCTGCTGACGGCGGCGGCGTACGGCGTGGAGCAGTTCCTGTTCGTGCACGGGGACGACCCGGCCGAGGGGGCCCGGACCAGCCAGCTGACCGTCCGGACGATGATCGAGCAGGCGCGGGGCACGTCGTACCCGGGCTGCAACCCGTTCCAGGTCGGCGCGGCGACGCGGCTGCGGCCGGTGCCGCGGTGGAAGGCGGAGGCGGACTTCCTCTACGTGCAGGTCAGCTACGACCTGGACGAGCTGCTGCGCTGGCGGGACAGCGTCGACCTGAACATGCCCGTGTACGCCGGGGTCATGGTGCTCGCGAGCGCCAAGATGGCCCACAACCTGGCGGCGCTGCCGCAGCTCAGCATCCCGGACGCCCTGATCGAGGCGGTCGAGCGGGACCCGGACGCCGGCGTCGACCATGCCTGCGGGCTGATCCTGAAGATCCGTGACTCCGGTGCCTTCAGCGGCGTTCACCTGATACCGGTGAGCCGCTACCGCCAGGTCGCCGCCCGTCTCGAGCGCGAACTCTGACGCGGGTCGCACCGGATCGGGCCGGAACCGACTAGTGTCCTGCTAACAGGGTCCTACTGACGGGAGGAGGAGGCGTGGGTGTACCTGGCAAGGGGTTGATCGAAGGGCTGAAGGTCACTGCCAAGACACTGGCCCGCCGTTCCGTCACCGAGCAGTACCCGGATGTGCAGCCGGAGCTGCCGCCGCGGACCCGGGGTGTGATCGCGCTGCTGGAGGAGAACTGCACCTCCTGCATGCTGTGCGCCCGGGAGTGCCCGAGTTGGTGCATCTACATCGACTCGCACACCGAGACCGCGCCGTCGGTCGGTGAGCAGGCGCGCGAGCGCAGCCGGAACGTGCTGGACCGGTTCGCGATCGACTTCAGCCTGTGCATGTACTGCGGGATCTGCATCGAGGCCTGCCCGTTCGACGCGCTGTTCTGGTCGCCCGAGTTCGAGTACGCCGAGACCGACATCCGGAACCTCACGCACGAGAAGGACCGGCTCCGCGACTGGATGTGGACCGTCCCGGCGCCGCAGCCGATCGATCCCGGCCCGACCGTCACGCCCGCCCCGGAGGGTGAGGCGTGACGACAGCTCTCTTCTGTGTTGCCGGAGCAGTCGCGCTCATCGCCTCCGTCTTCGTCGTCACCTCCCGCCGGATCGTGCACGCCGCGCTCTGGCTGGTCGTTGCCCTCGGCGCGGTCGCCGGCTGCTTCGGAGCGCTGCACGCCGAGTTCGTCGCGCTGGTGCAGATCCTGGTGTACGTCGGCGCGATCGTCGTACTCGTCCTGTTCGCGCTGATGCTCACGAAGGCGCCGACGAACCCGCTGCCCGGCCTGACCACCGGCCGCAGCCCGTTCGCCGCGGTCGTCGCCGGCGTGCTGGCGCTGCTCCTCGGCACCGGCGTGGTGATTGCCTTTGGCAACGAGAAGATCGACCCGGTGCCGGACGGCTCCGCGGAGGCCGTCGGTACGGCGGTGTTCAAGACCTGGGTGCTTCCGTTCGAGGTGCTGTCGGTCCTGCTGCTGGCCGCGTTGATCGGCGCGATCGCCCTGTCCCAGCGCAAGAAGGAGGACTGACGTGCCGTTGGTTCTCCCGCTGCTGCTGGCGGTCCTGCTGTTCTGCATCGGTGTGTACGGCGTCCTCGCCCGACGGAACGCGATCACCCTGCTGATGTCGTTCGAGCTGATGCTGAACGCGGTGAACCTCAACCTGGTCGCCTTCGACGCGTGGCGGCTCGACGGTCTCGCGACCGGCCAGACGCTGGCGGTCTTCGTGATCACGCTGGCCGCGGCCGAGATCGGGCTCGGCCTGGCGATCGTGCTGCTGCTGTTCCGCGGTCACGGCCACGTCGACGCCGACGCCGCCCGCGACCTGGTCGAGCAAGACGGCCTGGCCGAGCAGGACGACCGCACCGAGCAGGAGGACCTGGTCGAGCAGGAGAAGGGCGCGACCTCATGATCGCGACCGTTTGGCGCGTGGTCGGCGTCGGATTCTCGCTGCTCGTCGTTCTGATGGCCGCCCTGCTGTACGGCGCCGCCCCCGACCAGACCAGCTTCCTGAACTCGTCGGTCGGCGATCTGACCATCGGCTTCGCCGTACGCACCGACGACCTGACGGTGCTGCTGCTCGCAGTCGTCGGAGTGATCGCGTCCTGCGTCCAGGTGTACTCGCTCGGCTACCTGCACGAGCGCCCGGCGTCGTACCACGCTCTCGTCACCCTGTTCACCGCGGCGATGGTGACGGTTGTCGTCGCCGACAGCCTGTTCCTGCTGCTGATCGGGTGGGAGGTGATGGGCGCCTGCTCGTACCTGCTGATCGGTCACTACTGGGAGCGCCGCGACGCCCGCTCCGGCGCGGTCAAGGCGTTCCTGATGACCCGGCTCGGCGACGTCGGGTTCCTGTTCGGCATCTTCGTCCTCGGCGTCGGTGCCGGCACGTTCCGGATCTCCGAGCTGGATCCGGCGCAGATCTCGCCGGGTGTGCTGACGACCGGGACGCTGCTGCTCCTGGTCGGCGTGGTCGGCAAGTCGGCCCAGGTCCCGTTGCAGACCTGGCTCCCGGACGCGATGCCCGGCCCGAGCCCGGTCAGCGCGCTGATCCACGCCGCGACGATGGTTGCCGCCGGCGTCTTCGTGATCGCCCGGCTGTACGACCTGTTCTCGGCCTCCGAGACCACGATGACCGTGCTGGCGATCGTCGCCTGCGTGACGATGCTGTTCGCCGCGTTGTGCGCGATGGCCGCGGTCGAGGTGAAGCGGGTCCTCGCCTGGTCGACCGTGAGCCAGCTCGCGATCATGTTCTCCGGACTCTCCCTCGGTACGGCGGACGGCCGGCACGCAGCGCTTTTCCACCTGGTCACGCACGCCGCGTTCAAAGGCCTGCTGTTCCTCTGCGCCGGCGTCCTGCTCCACCAGGTCGGCAGCGCGGCATTCGTCGTACTGCGTCGTTACACGCGGAAGGGGCGGTTGCGGAAGGCGCTGCCGGTCACGTTCGCCACGATGACGGTCGGACTCGCCGCGCTGGCCGCCGTACCCGGGACCGCCGGGTTCTTCTCGAAGGACGCGGTGGTCGAGGCGGCCTGGGAGCACGCGCGGGACGGTTCGGCCGTCGGGTGGGTCGTGCTGGCCTCGGTGTGCCTGACCTCGGCGCTGACCGCGTTCTACTGCGTGCGGTTGTGGCTGTGGGTGTTCTTCCGGACGCCCGCGCTCGCCGGTGCGCTCGGCGCGTTCGAGGACGACGACTCGATGGCCGACCTCGAGGAGCCCGACACCTCCAAGCTCCGCGACGCGCCCTGGATCATGCTCGCGCCACTCGTGCTGCTCGCGGTCGCCTCGGTCGTCCTCGGGTACGTCGACGGCGTCCACCTCAACTGGGTCGTCGGGCTGGTGACGACCGCACTCGTGGTGATCGGTGCGATTCCGGCGTACTCACTGTGGACGCGGGGTGCTGATCCGCGGCCCGTGGTACTGGAGCGTGAGTTCGGCGTCGACCCGTTGTACCACCGGCTGTTCGCCGTACCGGCGCGCTGGCTGGCGCGGCTGACGGTGGCTGGGGATCGGGACGTGATCGGGGCGTACGTGCGAGCGACCGGACGCACCGGGACGCTGGCGTCGCAAGGATTCCGGCTGCTGCAGACCGGGAACGTGCAGACCTACCTGACGGCCGCAGTCGTCGGTGTCGTCGCGCTGGCTGTGCTTGCCGGGGTGATCGGCTCGTGAACGCGATCTTGCTGGGGATCCTGGCGCTGCCGTTGCTCGCAGCCCTTGCGTTGTGGGCGGTTCCGGCCACGCTCGGCGACCGGTTGGCCGCGCTTTACGGATCGGTGATCTCCGGACTCGTGCTCGTCGGCTCGCTGCTGCTCTGGCCGCGGACCGAAGGGTGGTTCGCGTACACGCCATTGCAGAACGAGATGCTCGGCGACGACGGCAGACCGTTGCATGCGGTCACCAACGTGCCGTGGATTCCGTCGCTCGGGGTACGTTTCCACGTCGGGGTGGACTCGATCTCGATGCCGCTGATCGTGCTGACCGCGCTGCTGACCTTCCTGTGCTGCCTCTACTCGTTGCGGATCACGCCACGGATCGGCCGGACCCGGTCGCTGGTCGCGCTGCTGCTGGTGATCGAGGCCGGTGTGATCGGCACCTTCTCCGCGATGGACCTGGTGCTGTTCTTCGTCTGCTTCGAGATCGTGCTGATCCCGATGTGGCTTGTCATCGACATCTGGGGTGACGAGCACGACCGGGCCGGGCGCAAGCGGGCCGCGACGACGTTCGTGCTGATGACCGTGCTCGGCTCCGCGCTGATGCTGGTCGGCTTCCTGCTCGTCTACCGGCAGGCCGGGACCTTCGACATCGTCCGGCTGACCAACTCGCCGGTGCTCGGCGGCCATGGCGTCCCGCTGGCCGCGGCCGTGCTGATCGCGGTCGGCCTGGCCGTGAAGGTGCCGCTGTGGCCGCTGCACATCTGGCTGCCGGACGCGCACGCGAAGGCGCCGACGGTCGGATCGGTCCTGCTCGCCGGGGTCTTGCTGAAGCTCGGCACGTACGGCCTGATCCGGATCCTGGTCCCGGTGCTACCGGATGCGACCGTCACGATCGCGCCGTACCTGGCCGGGTTCTCGACCGTGGCGATCGTCGCGGGATCGCTGGCGTGCCTGGCGCAGACCGACGTGAAGCGGCTGATCGCATACTCGAGCGTCGGCCACATGGGTTTCATCGGGCTGGGGATCGCGACGCTGTCGCCGGCCGGCCTGCGCGGGGCGCTGTTCGCGAACATCGCGCACGGCATCATCACCGGCTTGCTGTTCTTCCTGGCCGGCGCGATCAAGGACCGGCACGACACCAGCGACCTGCGGGCGATCGGGCGGGCGCTGTACGCCCGGCTGCCGCGGATCGGTGCGCTGCTGACGTTCGCCTCCCTGGCCTCGCTCGGGCTGCCCGGGCTGGCCGGATTCTGGGGCGAGATGCTGGTCCTGCTCGGCGCCTACGAACCGGCCGACGTGTTGCCGCGGGCAACCTACCTGGTGTTCATGGTGATCGCCGGGCTCGGGACCGTGCTGACCGCGGCGTACTTCCTCCGGTTGGTCCGCAACCTCTGCCAGGGTGATCCCGCCGAGCACCCGGCCACCGCGTTCGCGGTCGACCTGAGCCGGATCGAGCTGGTCACCTGGGCGCCGCTGATCGTCCTGACCGTCCTGCTCGGCGTCTGGCCCGGTCTACTCCTGCACCAATGGAGCAGCCTGTGACTGTGTTGAATGCCGCGCCTCCGGCGCGGGGGCCATGGGGCTTTGACTCCCGTCCTTCCCTCGTCACTCCAGTCGCTTCGCTCCCTCCGCTCCTCAGTCCAGGACGGGAGGCCCCATGATCCTGACCTGGACTGACTGGCAGGCGGTCGCCGTACCGCTGGCGCTGGCGATCGGTGCGGTTGCGGTGCTGCTGATCGACGGGTTCTGGCGGTCTGCGTCGGCGCAGTTGCGGCACACTCTCGTCACGCTGCTCACCAGCGCGGTCATCCTGTTCGGGCTGGTCTTCGTGTGGGCGCAGCGCGACGACTTCAAGCCGGCGTTCTGCCGGTCGGCGGTCGAGGGCGCGGCCGAGTGCAGCCTGGTGTTCGAGCCGATGACCGCGGGGTTGTGGGCGGTGCTGCTGATCGGCGGACTCGGAGTCGTCGGGCTGTCGACGTACCGGCTGCTGGCGGCCGACATCCCGATCGGGGAGTACCACTTCCTGCTGCTCAGCGCGCTCTCCGGCGCCACCGTCCTCGCCGGGGCGCGTGATCTCGCGACCGTCGTGATCGGCCTCGAGGTCGTGTCGCTGCCGAGCTTCGCGATGGTCGCGCTGCGCCGGGACCGGCGCGGGTCCGAGGGCGCGCTGAAGGCGTTCCTGGTGTCGGTGCTGTCGACCGCGGTGATGCTGTTCGGCGTCTCCTACCTGTACGGCGTGACCGGCTCGCTCTACCTGGCCACGATCGCGAACCGGCTGAACGGGCTCGACCCGGACCTGCAGCGGGTCGCGTTCGCGGCCGGGCTGTTCGTGATCGTCGGGTTCGCGTTCAAGATCGCCGCGGTGCCGTTCCACGCCTGGCTTCCGGACACGTACGTCGGTGCGCCGGTCGAGGTGACCGCGTTTCTTGCAGTTGTGTCGAAGTCGGCCGGTGTCGCTGGTCTGCTGGTGCTGGTGACGTCCGGGATCGCGCCGGACGGATCGGATCTGCGGACTGTGGTCGCCGTACTGGCCGCCGTGACGATGACGGTCGGCAACCTGGCCGCGCTGCGCCAGGTCGAGGCGGTGCGGCTGCTGGCGTGGTCGTCGATCGGTCAGGTCGGCTTCCTGCTTGCGCCGCTCGCAGTCGGCGACGCCCAGGCCGTCGTCGGGTACTTGGCGGCGTACGTCGTGGTGACGCTCGGCGCCTTCGGATCGGTCGCCGTGGTCCAGCGGCACCGGCCGGGCGGGCTGTTGTCCGACTACCGCGGCATGGTGCGCTCCGAGCCGGGGCTTGCGGTCGCGCTGATCTTCTTCCTGGTCGTGCTGGCCGGACTGCCGCCGGGCCTGGCCGGGTTGTTCACCAAGTTCGCCGCGTTCCAGGCCGTCATCGACGCGCACCTCGGCTGGCTCGCGATCGTGATGGCGATCAACGTGATGATCGGCCTGGCCGTCTACCTGCGCTGGGTCGCCGAGCTGTTCCGGCTGCCCGCCGAGGACCCGTTCTCGGTCGACATCGAGTCGCCGGCCGTCGCGATGATCTCGCTGTGCGCCGCGACCGCCGCCGTTCTCTCAGTCCTCCCCAGCACCCTGTTCGCCCTGGCCACCTGACTGCTGCGGCTGCTGCTGCGCGGCGAGGAAGTCCTGGTACTGCGCCCAGACCCGACGCCAGAGCTGGTCGCGGCGGCCCGCGTCGTAGTGCGGCAGCGGCAGGTAGAACACGTCGGCCAGTACGGCGAAGTAGTCGGCCGGGCTCTCGATGATCGTCGAGTCCACCCGGTCGGCGAACGTCTCGGTCAGGCCGACCGACCGCATCGCGACGGCACTGGTCGGTTTCCGGCGGAACGCAGAAGCCAGCCGGACGAACGGGGAGTCGGGCGCGGCCGACAGCTTGGCGTGCTGAGCAGCGAACGCGTCCAGCCCGACCGTGGCCGACTCGAAGTCCATCCCGATCAGGCCGCTGCGCGGGTCGTGATCCAGCCGCCAGCCGTCGACCTTCTCCGAGGCACGCAACCGCAGCGGGAACGGCTCCTGGTAGGCGCTGCTGCCGACCTCGAGCGGCATCGGTGTCACAAGCCCGGCACCGAGCCCGACGTCGGCCAGCCACGTCCGCTCCGGGTCCTCGGCCAGCCCGGTGACGGTGAGCGCCATGTGACTCGCATCGACGTCACCTGGCCGGTTCGGTGTCTCCGCGCCACCGCGGTGCATCCCCACCCGGTAGCCGAGCTCGGTCAGCAACAACGCAAACGTGCCGTTCAGCTGAAAGCAATAGCCACCCGCCTCACGCGCGATGATCCGCTTCGCGGCGTCCTCCGGCTCCAGCGGTCCGCCCTCGCCGAACTGGTACTGCACTGTTTCGTACGGAACGGTGTCCACGAAGGCCTGGTGCAGCCGCGACAACCCATCCAGCGTGGGTGGTCCGTCGTACTGGCTGATCCCGATCCGTCGTAAGAGCGCCTCCGTGTCCATCCGCCTAGGCTAGGCGGATGGAGGTACTCGACGCAGAGCAGTCATTGCAGGCCGCGCCCGAGCTAGCCGCGGTCTACCTGTCCGCCTTCGGAGCACCCGGGTACGACGAGGAGCCTGCGCGGGCCGAGCAGTTTGCGAGCGAGCAGCTGCCGACGCATGCCGCGCGTGACGGCTTCAAGCTGGTCACGGCGAAGGCGGACGGCCGGATCGTCGGGTTCGCGTACGGGTACACCGGGCAGCGTGGGCAGTGGTGGTCGGACCGGCTGGTGGAGACGGCACCGACGGAGATCGTTGACGAGTGGGTGGGCGGGCACTTCGAGTTCGTCGAGCTGGCGGTCGCGGTCGAGGCCCAGGGACAAGGGGTCGGCTCGGCGCTGCACGACGTACTGATGGCTGATCTGCCGCACGAGAAGGGGCTGCTGTCGACGTACGTCGATGATCGGCCGGCGCCTCGGCTGTACCGGCGGAAGGGGTGGCAGCTGCTGATGCCGGACCTCGGGTGGGGGTCGGCGCTCTACGGCCTCAGGCTGCGCTGAGGTTTTGGACACCGCGGTGCCGCTGGTACCGCGACCTGGCAGGGTAGGGGCCATGACCTCAGAGCGGATCTATGTCGGGAGCTACACGAGTCAGCCAGGCGGCGGCGAGGGTATCGGGCTCGGCCCGCTGGACGGGATCGGGCTGGTGGCGACGACCGCCGATCCGTCCTTCCTGGTCAGGTCCGAGGACGGGCGGTTCCTCTACGTCACGAACGAGACCGAGGACGGCCGGGTCAGCGCGTTCGCGATCCAGCCGGACGGCGCGCTGGAGCTGGTGAACGACCAACCGACCGGCGGCGACCACCCGTGCCACCTGGACATCGACCCGTCCGGCGGGTACCTGCTGTCGGCGAACTACACCTCCGGCTCGGTCGCGATCCACCCGATCGCGGCGGACGGATCGCTCGGCGAGGCCACCCAGGTGCTGCAGCGCGAGGGCACCGGGCCGAACAAGGAGCGCCAGGAGGGACCGCACGCGCACCAGATCGCGTTCGACCCGTCCGGGGCCTACACGTTCGACGTCGACCTCGGGTCGGACACCGTCTACACCTCCACGCTGACCGAGGACGGGCGGCTGGAGGAGGTCGACCGGCTGCACATCCACCCGGGCGCGGGTCCGCGGCACCTCGTGTTCCATCCGACCGCGGGGGCGGCGTACGTGATCAACGAGCTCGACTCGACGCTGACTGTCTGCAGCTACACGGACGGCAAGCTGCAGATCGTCCAGACCGCATCGACCCGGCCGGCCGACTCACCGGGGGAGAACTTCCCGGCCGAGCTGCTGATCTCCGCCGACGGCCGCAATCTCTACGGCTCCAACCGCGGCGACAACACCGTCGCGGTCTTCGCCATCGCCGCCGACGGCCTGTCCGTCGACCTCGTCCAGACCATCGGCTCCGGCGGCAACTGGCCCCGCCACCTTGCCTTCAGCAACGACGGGACCCGTCTGTACGCAGCCAACGAACGCTCCGACACCATCGCCACCTTCGTCATCGACGCCAACGACGGCACCCTGATCGACGACGGCGCCCCGGTCACCTGGCCCAAGCCGGTCTGCATCCTGCCGGCCTGATCCGGTCGGCGCATACTGCTGGTGTGCGGTGCTCGATCAACATCCCCAACTTCGGGGACTTCGCCGATCCGCGGAAGGTCGCCGAGGCAGCACGCCTGGCCGAGGAGGCCGGCTGGGACGGGGCGTTCGTCTGGGACCAGCTGATCGGCTACAACCGCGACCTCATCGGCGAGTTTGCCGCCACCAACCTCCTGCTCGCCGCCGCGGCCCTCACGACCAGCCGCATCCGGCTCGGCACCGCCGTCACCCCGGTGCCGCGCCGCCGGCCCCAGCAGCTCGCCCGCGAGATCGCCACGCTCGACCGGCTGTCCGGCGGACGGATCATCCTCGGCGTCGGTCTGGGCGACCCGATCCCCCACGAGTACGGGCGGTTCGGTGAACCCACCGACCCCAGACTGCTGGCGGCCCTGCTGGACGAAGGGCTGGAGGCGATCACCCGGCTGTGGACGGGGGAGCCGGTCACCTATCAGGGCCGCTACGTCACGATCGACGACGTCGTGATGGTGCCGACGCCGGTGCAGCAGCCGCGGGTCCCGATCTGGATCGGCGGCCACTGGCCGAACAAGCCGCCGGCCCGGCGGGCCGCCCGCTGGGACGGCGCCATCCTCACCGTCGGCGCGTGGGAGGAGCCGCCGCAGCCGGCCGTGGTGGCCGACATGCTCGCCTACATCCGCTCGCACCGTGAACGGGACGAGCCGTTCGACCTGGTGGTCGGAGGCTCGAGCCCGGTCGACCCGGCCAGAGCTCGCGACCTGCTCGCCCCACTCGCCGGGGCCGGCGCGACGTGGTGGGACGAGCGGTTCCCGTTCGAGAAACTCGGTCAGTACGACGCTCTCCGCCGGCGCATCGAGCTAGGACCGCCGGCGTGAGCTGAGCTACGCCTTCGCGGCCAGGTACAACCGCAGGATGGTGTCGTAGTCGATGATCTCGGCGGCCGCGTCGGCGAGCTCGGCGGCGGTGACGGGCTGGTGGGTGCCGGTGATCAGCAGTTTGCGGGGTTCGTCGACCTCGACGCCGTACTTCGTGTGGACGAAGGTGCGGTTCTCCGGGGTCTTGAAGTAGTCGGCGTACTTCGCGAGCTGGGCCGCGCTCTCGCCGACCGTGGCCGAGCGGCGGTGCTTCTTGCCGGGCTCGCGGAGCGGGAGGCCGAGGTCGCCGACGATGTGCGTCCCGTCCGAGCGCTCCAGGATGAAGTCCGGGGTGACGACGCCGTCCGGCCCCTCGAGCGACGGCCGGGGGATCAGGCGGGTCGCGTCGAAGGCGGCAAGCAGGATGTTCTCGTGCTCGGCCAGGAACTCCTCCGCGGTCGCGTTCGGCAGGCCGTGCGCGAGGTAGGTGCTGGTGAACGCCTCGCTCTTCAGGCCCTCGTCGCCCTTCGGCGCGCTCACGGTGCCGACCGGGTCGAGGTGCGCGGCGGCGCCGGCGAAGTTGCGCAGGAAGTCCAGGTACTTGCCGGCCGGCTCGGAGCGGTGGATCGCCAGCGCGAAGAAGGTCCAGTGGGTGCGGGTCGCCGTACCGGCCGAGTGCACGAACAGGACCCGGTCGAAGGTGGAATAGTTGCCCGGCGCGAACTTCAGCAGCTGGTCGCCGGGGCCGACGTACTCGGTGCCGAGGATCTTCTCCACGCCCGGGAACCAGTCCACCAGCTCGCGGCGGCCGGTCTCGGTGGCGACGGTCGCGTCCTTGACGATGTTCTCGCCGGGGAGGGTGAGGACCGGGGTGCCGTCGGCGACGCCGAAATACTCCTCGACGCTGTTCGCCTTCTGCCGCCGTACCTCCAGGGAGCGGTACTCGCGGCTCACGCCGACCAGCTCGAGGATGTTCCAGTCCGGCGTCTCGGTGAGCAGCATGATGCGCGGGTAGAGCAGCTGGCCCGGCAGCTCGGCGCCGTGGCTGGCCGGGAGGTGGTCACTCACACTCTTGAGGTGTTCCCCCCAGAACTGAGTGTTCACCTTCACGAACTCGGTCGGTTTCAACGCACCTGCTCCTCTCGGCCTACTCGGTCATCAGAGCAAACCACAGCCCGGCCCGCCGGTATTCCGCGGCGGGCCGGGGTTTTGGTCCGTCAGTTGGTGACCAGGGCGTCGAACATGCCGGCCTGGTACGAGCCGCCCGGGTTCTTCACGATGACCTGCATCCGGTTGGCCGCGTTGATCAGGCCGACCAGCGTGACTAGGGCCGCGAGTTGGTCGTCGTCGTAGTGCTTGCGGACCTCGTCCCAGGTCTCGTCGGACACGCCCGGCGCCGCGTCCGCCATCCGGGTGCCCTCCTCGGCCAGCGCCAGCGCCGCCCGCTCGGCGTCGGTGAACACCGTGGACTCGCGCCAGGTGGCGACCAGATTCAGCCGTACGGCGGTCTCGCCCGCGGCCGCCGCGTCCTTGGTGTGCATGTCGGCGCAGAACCCGCAGCCGTTGATCTGGCTGGCCCGCAGGCTGACCAGCTCCTGCGTGGACTTCGGCAGCGTCGACTGCTCGAGCAGCACGCTGAGGCCCGCGAGCCGCTTGCCGAGCTTCATCGCGAACGCGTTCTCCATCATGTTGAATCGCATGGGCGTCGTCCTCGTGGTTGTTGGTTTTGACCACGAGATGCCGCTGGTGTGCACGCTGTGACTGTGACGTGAGCCACCGAAACCCGATGTCACAAACCGGCCCCGGCCGGCGTCTCGTGCGTGACAGAGAGGATGGACTTATGAGCGAGCGGATGGACTCCGCCACGGAGGCCTTCGTCACCCACCGCAACCTGCTGTTCACGGTCGCCTACGAACTGCTCGGCTCGGCCGCCGACGCGGAGGACGTGCTGCAGGAGACCTGGCTGCGCTGGGTGGACGTCGACCTGGACACCGTGCGGAACCAGCGCGCGTACCTGGTCCGGATCACCACCCGCCAGGCGCTGACCCGGCTGCGGACACTCGGCCGCCGCAAGGAGTCGTACGTCGGCCCGTGGCTGCCCGAGCCTCTCCTGACTGCTCCCGACGTGGCCGAGGACGTCGAGCTGGCCGACAGCGTCTCGATGGCGATGCTCCTGGTCCTGGAGACCCTCACCCCGACCGAGCGCGCCGTCTTCGTGCTGCGAGAGGTTTTCGCCCTCGAGTACGACGAGATCGCCGAGGCGGTCGACAAGTCGCAGGACGCCGTACGCCAGATCGCCCACCGGGCCCGCTCGCACGTCGCGGCGCGCCGCCCGCGCGGCTCGGTCACGCAGGCGCAGTCCCGCGACGCCCTCCAAGCGTTCCAGCGGGCGATCGAGACCGGCGACCTCCAGAGCCTCCTCGATCTGCTGGCGCCGGACGTCGTACTCCTGGGTGACGGCGGCGGCGTGAAGCAGGCCGTCCCACGCCCGATCGTCGGCGCCGACAAGGTCGCCCGCCTGCTCTCCGCCGGCCTCCCCAACCTCCCCGCCGACGTGGCCGTCGAGCCCGTCCAGATCAACGGCTACCCCGGCCTCATCGTCCGCATCGACGGCGAGATCGACGACGTAGTGGCCCTCCGCATCGACGAAGGCCTCATCACCGGCCTCTACGTCATCCGAAACCCGGAAAAACTCTCCCGCGTCGAGCAAGAGACCGCTGTCACTCGCTGACCAACGAACAGCCCCTGACCGCTGTGGGTCAGGGGCTGTTCTGTGTGCTCAGGCGGTGAAGGACTCGGGGCCGAAGCGGCCCCAGGCTACGAAGGCGGCGAGGGCCAGGTAGACCAGGTCGGCCGCGACGTACTTGAACTCGCGGCGGCGGAACCGGGTGATCGCAGCACCCGTCATGAGCACCACCAGACCGACCGCGGCGACCGGGACCAGCACAGGCGCAATGTCCAGTACGGCGGGCAGGATCAGCCCGACCGCCGCGAGTATCTCCAGGGCTCCGATCGTCTTCACTCCACCGGCGCTGAAGTCCTCGACCCAGTGGGCGCTCGGCCCGAACGCGAAGATCTTCTCCTTCGGCATGACCACCTTGCCGCCGCCTCCGAACAGGTAGGCGACCGCCAGCAGGCCGGCAACAATCCACAACGCGACATCCATCAATCTTCTCCGTGACATCCACAGGTTCTTGTCGCCCACGAGACGCCGAAGCCGCGCTCCCTGTGACATCGATCGAAGTTGGCTGCCCTGTGGACTTCGACGGCGTGCCGACCGTCGACCTCACGCTCTCCGAGCGGCTCGCGGAGGACGAAGTGCCACACGACCAGCGTGGCAGGCGAAAAGCGAGCGACGAGCCGAGTGCCTGGACCAAGCCTCGCCAGTCCACGGCCTGGCTGGGGTGCAGTCCCCCTTCATCGGCCCGGTCGGGAGTATCGTGTCGGCATGCCGTCACTGCCGTGCTGGCGAGGGTCCGACTCATCCATGCCGGCCACGGATCCGCCACGGATCGACCACGGATCCTGACCGGTGCCATGACCCAGCCCGGGTTCCTCAGTAACGCCGGCGTCTCCGAGCGTGAAGCCGAGGTGCTCGCCCTGGTAAGTCAGCGTCTCAGCAACGCCGAGATCGCCAGCCGCCTGTTCATCTCGACCCGGACCGTGGAGAGCCACGTCTCGTCGCTGCTGAGAAAGCTTGGCATGTCCGACCGCCGAGCCCTCGCCGGCGCGGCCGCCACGCTCGCGGAAGCGGACAATCGCCTTGCCACCCGGGCGGCGAGCCCGTCGCTGCCGTCGCCGTTGACGTCGTTCGTGGGAAGGACCGACGAACGGACTGCCGTTGCAGACGCTTTGGCCCGGCACCGGATGGTGACGGCGGTCGGCCCTGCTGGGGTGGGAAAGACACGGCTCGCGCTGGCAGTGGCGGGCGACATCAGCGGCCGCTATCCGGACTGCGCGTGGTACGTCGACCTTGTCCCGGTCACCGACGCCACGATGGTCGGCGCCGCGGTGGCGAGTGCGTTCGGGTTCGGGGAACAGCCCGGGCGGACACCGACCGACACCGTCGTGGCCAAGCTGGCCGGTGCCGAGGCGCTTGTGGTGCTGGACAACTGCGAGCACCTCGTGGACGGGGTGACGACCTTCATCGAGCGGCTGCTGTCGGCCTGCCTGAAGGTGACGGTGCTGGCGACGAGCCGGGTCCGGTTGCAGGTGCCGTTCGAATCGGTCTTCCCGGTGCCGGGGCTGTCCCTCGACGAAGCCGGTGGGCGGGGCGACGCGCTGGCATTGTTTGTCGAGCGGGCCGCGATGGCCGGCTGGTCCTCGCCGTACGCCGACGACCGCCGCCGACTCGCGGCAATCTGCGCCGAGCTGGACGGGATTGCCCTGGCGATCGAGCTGGCGGCTGCGCGGCTGACCACGTTCGGGCTCGACGGCCTGGAGGCGGGTCTGGCCGACCGGCTGGGCCTGCTGGCGGGCGGACCCCGGCTGGACGACCGGCACCGGTCGGTGCGCTCCGCCCTGGACTGGAGTTTCGGCCTGCTCGACGAGAGGGACCAGGTGGTGCTGCGCCGAGTGTCGGTGTTCGCGGCAGCGTTCACCTCCACGGCGGCTGCCACGGTGGCCGGGCAAGCTCCGCTGATGCCCGGAGAGGTGGCGGGGGCGCTGGCGCGCCTCGCCGACCACAACCTGCTGGTGGTGGTGCCGGCCCCCGGCGGAACCCGCTACCGGATGTTGGAGACGATCCGGCAGTACGGCGCGGAGCGGATGGTCGAGGTCGGTGAGCGGACCGAGGTCGGAGGCAGTCATGTGCGCTGGTGCCTGACGACCGCCGCCCGGCTGGAAGCGGCCGAGGGCGACATCAGTGCCGACTTCGACGAGGTCGCCGACGACCTGCGGGCCGGGCTCGGCTGGGCGATCGGCCAACCGCTGCGGCGGGCCGACGCCCATGAGCTGGCCGGGCGGCTGGCCGAGCTCACGTTCGCCCGGGGGATGCCGAGCGAGGCGCAGCGGCGCTTCGAGGAGGCGGCGACACTGGCGGCCGATCCCGCCGAAGCGGCCCGGGATCTGCATCTCGGCGCGGCCGTGGCCTGGGGCCGGGGGGCGGGCAACGAGGCGGTGCGGCTGTACCGAGCCGCCGCCGACGAGGCTCGCCGGGCCGGTGACCAGCGGCGTGCTGCCGTCGAGCTCGCTACCGCCGCCGAACTCGTCCTCCACGCACCGGGCGTCATGTCCGAGCTGGCCTCGCCCGGCGAACGACAGGCCCTGTTGGACGAGGCATGGACGCTGGCGTTCGGTGATCCCTACGTCGAGGCGGCCATCCTCAACGTCGTCGGTTTTCAAGACGAGCGCGACCCGCAGTCGAGCGAGCTCATCGAACGCGCCGTCGAGCTGGCCCGGCGAGTGGGCGACGCCCGTCTGGAGAGCTCCACCCTCGACTCGCTGACCGGCTTACAGCTCGCGCGCGGCGAGTACGATGGCGCCGCCGCCACTGTCCGACGTCGCCTCGAGCTGCTCACACCCCGGGCCCACGAGGTCGAGATGGCGTGGGAGTACACCGACGCGCTGCACATGGCGTGCGTGGTGTACGTGGCCGCGGGGAACCTCGAGGCCGCTCGCCACTACGCCCAGCAGCGGCGCGAGCTGCCCTTCTTCCGCGAGACGGATCACCTGGCCGTCGCCTGGCTGCTCACGACGGCAGCCGACGCCGGCGAGTTCGACGAGGTGGTCGACCTCGCCTTCCAATTCCGGCGCGGATGGATCGAGGCCGGCCGTCCGCCGATGTCCGGCTTCGCCTTCGCCGCCGCGGCGGCGGCCATGGTGTACGGCATCCGCGGTGACGACGAGGCGCGCCGCGAGTGGCTCGCCATCCTCACCGAGATGCTGCGGGCGGCGGTGCCGGCGGTGTCCGGAACGCCGGCGTACATGCACGTCTTCGGCGGGCTGGTGGCGCTGCACCGGGGTGAGCTCGACGACGCGCTGGCCCTGCTGACGGACGCACCCGAGTCGTTCAATCACTGGCAGTGGCACGACGGCGTCTGGCGGCAGTGGTACACCGCCCTCTGGGCCGAGGTCGCGGTGCTGGCCGAACGGGCCGACCGCCACGAACGCATCGAACGGGCCAGGTTCATCGTCGCCCACAATCCGATCGCGTCGGCGATCGTCGACCGGGCCGAGGCCATTGACGCGCACGACGGTGAAGGGCTCCTGGCAGCCGCCGCCGCTCTCGACGCCGCCGGGTGCCGCTATCAATGCGCCCGCACCCTCGTCCTCGCCGGCGGCGAATCGCGGGCCGAAGGCGAGGCGATCATGACTGCGATCGGCGCGACGCCGATGACCACCTGATTGCGCGTCGTTCACACGAATCGGGCAACCCTCCCTCACCCACGTGCGCCAGCACCTCGGCCTCGCGCTCAGAGACACGTGCGCCGCTGAGTGTTCGGGGCATCACCATCGGTCCGCCCCTGATCCGTGGAATCAGTGGCCTATCCGTAGCCGGCACGGATGCGCCTGGCCCGCCGCACGACGACGGTGGCCTTACAAACACATCACACAGAAGGAGATCCGCGACATGAACACAACCGCCACCGAGTCGCCTATGCACAACGGCGTAGACACGGCCACCCTGTTCGCCACCCTGGACGCCGTCGCAGCTGACCCGGACCTCGCAAAGTTCCAGTTCCGCGCGACCAACCGCTGGGTCAACGGGACTCACAACCGCTCGACCATCCACGGGTTCTACGGCGCCGGACAGGAGCTCACCCACAGGGAAACCGCGACCATCGACGCCGACCACCCAGAGGTGCTCGTGGGGGCGGACCACGCACCCACCCCGGTCGAGTACCTGCTACACGCCCTGGCCGCCTGCCTCACCTCCGGGCTGGCCAACATCGCAGCTGTGCGCGGCGTCAATCTGACCTCGGTCGAGTCCACCGTCGAAGGCGACATCAACCTGCTCGGCATCCTGGGCCTGTCGGACGGCGTCCGCAACGGCTACCAGGAGATCCGGGTCAGCTTCCGTCTCGAGGGTGACGATCCTGACAAGCTCCGTCAGGTTGTCGAGCAGTCACGGCTGCGCTCGGCTGTCTACGACATCATCACCAACAGCGTGCCGGTGAGCATCGAGGTACGCACGTGACCCGGCGCCCGTACGACGTCGTCGTCGTCGGGGCGCGTCCCGCGGGCGCCGCTACGGCCTTGATCCTGGCCCGTGCCGGCCTCGAGGTGCTGGTGGTCGACCGCGGCCGCTACGGAGCCGACACCCTCTCCACCCATGCCCTGTTGCGCGGGGGCGTCCTGCAACTGGCCCGGTTGGGGCTGTTGGACAAGATCGCCGCCGGCACGCCACCCGTGCGGGGCTGCGTGTTCCAGTACGGCGAGGAACGAATCCAGGTGCCGATCAAGCCCCATGCCGGTGTCGAAGCCCTGTACGCCCCGCGCCGGACCGTCCTCGATCCCATCCTGGTCGACGCGGCCCGCGACGCGGGCGCCGAGATCCGCTTCGGCGTAACCATCACCGAGCTACGTCTGAACCGCGCCGGACGGGTGACGGGGGTTGTTGGTCGAGACAGCACGGGTGCCTCGTTCACCGCCGGTGCCGGGATCACCGTCGGTGCGGACGGTGTGGGCTCCAGCATCGCTCGCCTGACGGGCGCAACGGTCGAACGGGCCGCCACCGGTGCTGCCGCGTTCATCTACGGCTACTGGGACGGGATGCGTGTCAACGACTACGAGCTGTTCTATCGATCGGGAACCGCCGCGGGCTACTTCCCCACCAACCGTGGCCAGGTGTGCGTTTTCGCCGCGACCTCGCGGCGACGATTCCGATCCGAGTCCAGGACAGGCAAAGCTCGCGTCTACGACCGGCTCCTCGGCGAGGCGGCCCCGGGCGGGGCTCACCGCGCTGCCGGTGCACGACCACCCCAGCAGCTGCACGTGTTCGCAGCCAGACCCGGTTTCATCCGGCGCGCCCACGGACCCGGGTGGGCGCTCGTAGGCGATGCCGGCTACTTCAAGGACCCGATCACGTCCCACGGCATCACTGACGCACTCCGCGACGCCGAGCTCCTCGCCCGAGCGATCGTCACAGCGTCAAGTGGAGAAGCTACCGAAGAGGCCGCCCTCGCGACGTACCAGGCCACCAGAGATCGCCTCTCGGAGCGCCTGTTCGACGTCACCGACCAGATCGCATCGTTTGCCTGGAACCTCGACCAGATTCCGACCCTGCTCCTCCATTTGAGCAACGCGATGAACGACGAGGTGAGCTGGCTGCACCAACTGGACGCTCTCGGCGCTGAGCCGACGTCCTGACTCATCTGAGACAGAGGCGCGCCGCGCATGGTCATCGACACCGGTGACGACCTCCGCCTCCCGCAGCTCCCCGGCGCCGGGCTGACCAGCTGGTCCGCCCACGACATCGCCTCCACAACTGCATCGAACCCGGCCGCTCGAAGCGGACACAGGAGTCCCGCGGCCGCTCTTCACCAGGCCATGGCGTCGCAAGCTCGACAGTTGCTCGCGCCATTCACCGGTCACTGGAGGCCTACTACGGATGTACGTCCAACGCCGCTCCTCGGCCCGCAGAAGCGACCTGCACCGACGGACAGGACGAAGCGGCCAAGCAACAGAGCGAAGCGAAGGCCCCCGACAGCGAGCCCCAGCCAGCGGCCGAGCGAAGCGAAGGTCCCGTGACAGCCGACCCCGGCCACAGCGGCCGAGCGAAGCGAAGGCCCAGGGGGTGCGGGTGGCGGAGCCCCCGCTCGCGGCAAGCGAAGCGCAGCCGCACAACACGACGAAGGCGACCCGCTCCGCGCTTTCCGCGGACACAGGTCGCCTATCGACTTCGTGGCGGGTGCAGGGTTCGAACCTGCGTAGGCATACGCCGACAGATTACAGCCCAGACCGCAACCTAGGCTCTGACCAGGCGAAACGCCGTTCCCAGACGACGCCAGGGCACAAACAGGGCACGAGGACGCGGAATCACCCCAGACCGGTACCGCAAGGTCCCGGCACCCAGTCTGCGATCTCCGGAGTATGAGTAGCCCGAATGACGGATCCGCGACCGATTTCGCGCTGGCCATGTGGCTCCGTCGCGGTAGGGTCGAGGCAGGACCAGATCGACCGTATCTGGAGCACTGGTGAGGTTTGCCGCCGTCTCCGCGCTCGGCCACGACGGGTTGCTCCGTGACCACAACGAGGACAGTCTCGTCGTCGGCCCGTGGACTCTTTGCGCGTCCATGTCGCAGGTCCCGGAGACGTTCATGTTCCCGATCGGGCGGCCACTGGTGGTCGCCGTCGCCGACGGGCTCGGCGCCCATCCGGCCGGAGCGCTGGCCAGCACTTTGGTTGTCCAGCAACTGGCACGGGTTGGGCCGCATCTGGCCGACGAGCGGTCCGTGCGTTCGGCGATCGACGAATGCAACAAGCGGGTCTACGAGGCGGCCGACCGCGATCCGCGCTGCATCACCATGGGAACGACCGTAGCCGGTGTCGTTCTGACCGCGGACTCGGTGTTTGTCTTCAACGTGGGTGACAGCCGGGTGTACGCCTGCAACGGGTTCGAACTCTCGCGCCTGAGTATCGACGACAGTCCGCCGTTGCAGGCCGGACAGACACATACGACGATCGTCACGCAGACGCTGGGCGGATATCCGTCGTACGAGGAAATCGACACGCATGTCAGCATCCGCCCGCTGAACGACGCGGAACGCTATCTGGTCTGCTCCGACGGCTTGAGCGACGTTGTCGACGACGAGCTGATCAGACGGCTGCTGAGCGATCACCGCGGTGGCAGGGCAGTCTTCGAGTTGTGGAAGGCGGCGATCGCCGGCGGTGGCCCGGACAACATCACGCTGGCCCTGGTCGAGGTCGAACGCTAGCCGGTACGACGCCTGAGGCGATCCACCTACCCGCCGTCAGCTGGTGAGACCGCGATGCGCTCAGACTTCGAGGGTGCCGCTGTAGGTGCTGCTGAGGTGCGCGCCTGCGAGGTGGCGGGTCAGGCCACCAACGCCGGTCATCCCTGCGAACTGACCGGTCGCGTCTTGCACTTCCCAGCTGCCGGTAGCGCGGCGTGGGTTTCCGTAGCCTTTGCCTTTGAAGAAGGTCTTGCCGGCGCCGCACCCCACTCCGGCCTCAGCCAGGGTAAGCGTGCTGCCATCAGCGAGCGTGAATCTGGCCGTCGCCGTGTACTCCCTGCACGGCTCGCCCGTTTGCTGGATCGATGAAGAAGCGGTACTGCGC
Organism: Kribbella sp. NPDC050820; assembly: GCF_040653975.1. Lineage (NCBI taxonomy): Bacteria > Bacillati > Actinomycetota > Actinomycetes > Propionibacteriales > Kribbellaceae > Kribbella > Kribbella sp. NPDC050820. The sequence continues at coordinate 2,488 of NZ_JBFAHB010000112.1, read as the reverse complement.
CGCACCGAACTCCTCGATGATCGCGTCGCCGCACAATTGGGCACCGTCCGGACACCCGAAGGGCAGCTGCTGAGTGCCCTTGATCTCGGCGCTGAAGTCGGTGGTCTGGGCTGCGGCCGGGTGAGCCAGGAGCAAGCTGACGGCCGATGAAACAAGGAGTGCGAAGCAGATCGCGCCGCGGCGGGAAATGATGGGAACTCGGCACCACATACTGCCCCTCCATGGTCCATTCCTGGAACCTGCGCCGTCAGCGCAACTGTAAGAGAGCATCCAGATCGCTGCGTTGTCGCTGCGTTGTCGCCGCGTTCGGCGGTGGCGATTCGATGAACCGCAGCGATCAGTCGCCGATGGCAACCAGTCTGTCAACGAAGGCGAGTGAATGCTGCCGACGAAGACTGGAGTCGCACTCCACGGACCGCCGGCAAAGTCGAGCACGCCTTGCTGTTCATGGAGGCGTTGCCGCGGGATCTCGGTCAGCAGTGCGAGCTGGGCATCGTGAGCCGAGCCCGATGTGGGTCGATCCCCACCACCGGATGGCCCTGCTGGTGCACGGTCCGCACGGCCCGAGCACCCGACGCGGTGGGCGCCGACCGGATGAACGAGGCCACGCCGCCGGCTACCAACCCCCGAATTAGTCACCCCGAAACGCCTCCCGCCGACACAAAGGCGCAGGTCAGCAGCCTGCCCACCCTCCGGAGCCGCATGGGTGGCACGAGTCAGGCCTGAGCATCGCTCAATCCGTCTGATGCTCCCGCCGATCCCGACCCGTCTGCAAAGTCCGTCCTGGGTACGGGTCTGGGTACAGGTGTACGGGGGCGGTCCGCTCCGGTTGTACGAGCGAGTGACGGGGTCATATCGCCGTACTGCGTCCGTGTCGACGGCAACTAAAGCTGCCCAGTGGCCGGCGGGTTAACAGTCCGACTTCGCAAGGGCCAGGATCTGGCGTTTTCAACGCGTCGTTGCCATGGTGACTTTGACGAACTGTTGGGAACGCGGTGCTCACCGGGCGCCGGGTGCGCTCATCTCTGGGAGGGAACGGCCGTGGACGCGATGACGAATGACTTCGGGGAAGTCCTCCTGTGGAGCTTCTGGTTCTTCATCTGGATCGCCGCGCTGATGGTGTGGTTCCGTTGCCTGTGGGACCTGTTCACCGACCGGTCGCTCAGCGGGTGGGCAAAGGCCGGCTGGGCGATCCTGCTCATCTTCGTGCCGTGGCTGGGGGCACTGATCTACCTCATTGTCCGTGGCCGGAGCATGAACGATCGGCAGCAGAAGGCGTTTGCGGACCAGCAGGCCGCGCAGGAGAAGTACATCCAGGAGGTTGCACGCACTTCCAAGAGCCCGGCCGACGAGATTGCAAGCGCCAAAGAATTGCTCGATTCCGGAACGATCACGCAGGCCGAGTACGAATCCCTCAAGGCCAAGGCGCTTGCCTGACCACACCGAACTCCCGATATTGCTTTGCGAACGGGACAGCGACCGTGGGGGTACGCGATCCCAGCGCTGCACAGAGGGTTGTCAGGGGGTAGGTGTGGGCATTCCTATTCGCCCACGCATTCAGCGTATTGAAGGTCAGAGGCGCGACGATCACAGCGTCGGCCTTCGGAGTCCTCTTGGACTCCACTGTAGAGGGTGCGATCGGTCACGCGAGTACTCCTGCGCGGGCTGGACGGATCTCCGAACTCGGCCGCGACCGACGCCCGGTGGATTAGGACGTTGGTCGGACCGAAGGCGGTCCACCCATGGTTGCCGTCATGTGCCAGGAGGTCCGCGAGCCGGGTGGCGGTAGACAGACGCCGCCATGCGCCCGGCAGAGGCGCGGCACCTGAACAAGGACCGGGCCGAGAACACCACGAGACGAGTACCCGCACCACCGGCTCTCGTGCGGGCGCTGCGCAGCCACGGAGAGCGCTTCGGCCCCGGTCCTGACGGCCACCTCTTCGTCAGCCGCGCGGGCCAATTCGGGCACCCGTTGCCAGCGGCCTATTGCAAGCCCGTCCACCCGAACACCGTCACCCGCACCTGTGCCAAGGCCGCGCGAAGGTGCTGACCGCGGACCAGCTCGCGAAGCGCCACGCCGCTCGACCGTACGACCTTCGCCGCGTGGCGGATCGCCTTCCAACTGCACGCCGGCGTCCCCGCCACTCAGGTAGCCGAGTGGGCTGGCAACTCGGTAAAGATGGCCATGGAGGTCTACGCCGGGTGCATCGACGGCCGGACCAGCACAGCCCTGAAGCGGCTGATGGTCGCGACGGACGCGGACGAGGCCGGACCAGCCCCGAAGAGCCAGGGTAGGAATAGGGCAAACAAGACCGTTGCTCGCCGGTCCTGACCGGACACCGCCGGACACCGAACCCCAGCTACGACAGTGGCCCCTGACCTGCGTTTCCGCAGGTCATCCCTGAAGGAGCGGGGCCGGTCAAGAGGTGCTTTGACCGGCCTTTGTTCTTCTCCGCTGGGTCTGGGACACGTCGAGGTGAGGCGTTGT